>JAZUFQ010000059.1:0-6241 GCA_045640745.1 Acutalibacteraceae bacterium | reverse complement strand
AGAAATCAATAATTTTTCGGAAGAAACTCTTTTTTGCAGTTTTTTCGGTTTTGGTTTTTGTTTCTTTTTTGGCGGTCTTTTCGATTTTATCATCTGAGCCGTCGGCAGTCTTTTTAGTGAAAATGTTATCGGAATTATCGTCCGAACCGTCGGGAACGGCGGTTTTTGTTTTTGTTTCGGGTTGCTTTTCGTTTTTCTTTTCGACTACGGGCTCGGTTTTCTTTTCCGTAACAGGTTCGGTTTTCTTTTCACTTTTTTCGGTTTTCTCGGTTTGACTTGTATATACCTTCGGCTCGTCTTTCGGTTTTTCCGAATGAGGAACAAGCTTACATATCAGTATTATTGCTACCGTTATAACTATGGCGAAGAAAATTATGTAAAGACGGTAAGCCGAGAGTAATATCTGCCATCTCGGCTTTTTTGTATGTCTTGAAGGTGTATAACCTATATGCTTACTACTGATAACAACACAACCCTTCGAACCTAATCAGGAACACTTACATTATATATATGTATATATATTATTCTTTGTTACTTTTTGTACTTATAACCTTTGAAAGAACGGCGGAAAGAATAAGAACAAATATAGATACAAGCACAAACGCCGTAACGGCAGGATTAAACAAAGCTTGTAAAACTATTGAAATCAATGCGCAAAGTGTGGCAAGAAGACAAGCAAGACTTGCGGTTTTCTTTGCTTCGCCTAAAAGTACGGCAACCGTTGCTATAAGCAAAAGTACTAATGCAACAACCATAAGTACAACGGGCGGAAGCTTTGCCTTGGCGTTTTCCTTATTTGTAAACAACAGGTCATCATAATAAGTTTTGCTCGCATTAAGAATGCTCTTATTATCTTTCTTATTGTCAACATTATTTGAAATTTCATAATTGCTCAAAAGCTTTTTAATACCGCTTGAAAGCTTTTGATTATCATTTGAAATTTTATCAAGCTTATCGTAATAGTCAACAATTTCGGTATCGTAATCGCCGAATTTGGATTTATAATCATTTATCTTTGTTTCGGCATCTTCAAGCTCGGTCTTGCCCGAATCCAACTCGTTTCTCGCACTTGAAAGCTGGTCTTTTGCGGAATTAAGTTTCTTTTTACCGCTGTCAAGCTCTTTCTTTGCGGAAGTTAATTGCTTATCGGCATCGTCGAGCTGTCCCTTTGAGTCATTAAGCTTTTTCTCGCCGGCTTGAAGTTCAAGCTTTGCGGAATTGAGTTTTGCCTCACCTTTTTTGAGTTTCTTTTCGGCGGCAGATAACTCTGTCTTGGCATTGTTAAGCTCGATTTCAGCAGCGGACACTTCTTTTTTGGCAGCCTGATACTTTTTGATAAGTTCATCCATTGTTCCAAGGTCTGTACCAGCCAAGAAAGTATTGATTTGGGTAAGCAAAGCATTTGCTTGCTGATTATTCCACGGTATGAAGCCACCCCACGGAGTGTTACCACGCTTAACTGCCGTATTATATTCATTAACAAGGTTATAACCGGGTTCTAACTGATCTACCAACTGTTTTGCGGAATCGAGTTCGGCTTGCGCCTCTTCTATTTTCTTCTTACCGGCATTATACTCGGCAAGTCCTTTTTCGTATTCAGCCAAGCCCTCTTGATACTCTTTTGATGCGGTATCATACTGCTTCTTACCGGTTGTATATTCGGCAAGACCTTTTTGATAATCGCTGTAACCTTTATCGTATTCAGCGGATTTGCTGTTAAATTCCTGCTCGCCCGATGTATATTCAGCCAACTTATCGGAATACTCTTTTTCTCCGCTTTCGAGTTTGCTCTTACCCTCGGCAAGAGTGGTTTCACCGTTTTTAAGCTCATCACCGCCGATTTTAACGGTAAGGAATTTTTCAACGAATTCAAGCTTAGTATCGGTGTTCTTCTTATCATTCTTGGTTAGTTTATCGTTTATCTTGCTTAACTCTTTAATGTTATCAAGCTTTTGCTCGCAATCGCTTACAACATTATTTTGAGATTTAAGTGCGGTAACATTGGTAAACGGAATTGCCAAAAGTACAGCTACGCAGGCAAGCGCAGTAATACCTGCAAATACCTTTTTCGGATTTTTCGCAAATACTCCGCCGGCAACCGCTTTTTCTTCACGGTTTTTGATAATGAACTTATCAAAGAGGAGTAATATCTGCGGAAGAACGAACAACACAAGAACGAGTGTAATAGATGCACCGGTGAATACGAAATGACCTATTCCGGCAGTTGCGGCTTCGGAAACACGAAGACTTATAAACAAACCGGCAAAAATCATCATAAGACCGGTTGTAAGTACGGTCGGGAATGAAATATTAACGGCATTTATTATTGCCTCTTTCTTTTCCATGGTTTTGCGCATTTCAATATAGCGGGACGAAAGCACGATTGCATAGTCGATATTTGAGCCCATCTGAATTGCGCTTACTATCAGGTAGCATACAAAGAAGACCATTTTGCCCTGCATTGCGGGAATGGTGAAGTTTATCCAAATGCTTCCCTGAATTACCGCAATAAGAAGTACCGGCAAAAGTGCCGAACGGAATGTAAAGATAAGTATTAGAAGTACAAGCAAGATAGATGCGATGCTTACGATAATTATATCCCTATTAAATGAATTATAAAAATCGTAGTTTACCATACTTGTTCCCGAAACAAGAACATCGGACCTATAATACTGATTTGCGGTTTTATGTACGAAATCTATAAATCTGTATGTTGTTTTACCCTGTGTCGGCAAGTCGGCGGTAATAACAATTCGGCTGTAATTATCGCTGACAAGCTGGTCTTTCGCAAACTGCACCTCTTCATATTTCTCATTGATGGTTTTTATTTGCTCGTCGGTAAGTTCAACATCGTCAAGACTTAAACACTTATCGTGAACAAATGTGAAAATATCAATAAGCGATACCTTATATTCGTCAAGGTCGTCGAGTGTCTTATGAGCGCCCTTATCGGCGGCATAGTAAACGAATACCGACTTTGACTCGGTCTCGCCTATATCGGCAATCTTACAAAAATCAGCATAGTTTATTAAATCGCCCAAGCAATAACCGTCGGCGGCTTCAATCGTAGAAATTGCAACAACATCGGTTACATTACGGTTTTCAGCAATCTTTTCGGCTATCGCCTTTTCGCTCTCATAACTGCCCTCTGGCACCAAAAGCGCAAGGGTGTTTCTTTCAAATCTTGTTGTAACCAATCTATAAGCATAGTCGTTTTGAGATTCGTTTTTTGCAGGACTTAAAACCTGATTATAAGCATAGTCGCTTCTTGTCGAAACAACACAGCCGAAAACAAGTGCGAATGTAAATATTATAGGAAGAACAAATCTCGAAATGTTCGCAAATTTTCCGATAAACGAAACTTTTGGAACAAAAGACCTGTGCTTTGTTTTTTGAATTAAACCGTCAAATACCATCAAAAGGAACGGTGTAAATACGAAAACGGTAATAAGACTTATTACTATCGACTTAATAAGCACTCTGCCGAGGTCGTAACCTAAACGGAACTGCATAAAGGTCATAGCCAAAAGTCCGGCAATGGTTGTAAGACTACTTGCAAGAATGGCGATAATAGAAGAACTTAATGCCGAAATTACTGCTTCTTTTTTATCGTACTTTTCACGCTCTTCTCTGTAACGGTGGCAGAGAATTACGGCATAGTCTATCGACAGCGCAAGCTGTAACACGAGCGCTACCGAGTTTGAAATCATAGAGATAGTACCCAAAAGGAAATGTGTTCCGCTGTTGATTAGTGCGGCAACAAGGAAGGTTGAAAGCAAAACTAAAATTTCGCCGTAGCTCTTTGAGGTTATAAGCAAAATAGCCACAACAACAATTCCTACGATTAAAAGTACAACCTTCATCTGGTCGGCAACAACAGCCGAAACATCGTTATTATCGGGGTTATAAATATACGCATCATATCTGTTAAGCTCGGCTTCAAGTTTAGCAAGCGTAACATTTGATTTTGCTGAGTTCGCCTCCGATTTAAGCGAAACAGTAAGAAGAGCAGAATTCTTTTTATAATCATTCTTCTTATCAAAGTCAACCGACCGTACATTATCAAACTCTGAAATTTTTTCGGTCAGCTTTTCGACTTTATCCTTTGAAATGTCGTTTATTACTATTTGGCAAGAGCCGTATGTAATAAATTCGTTTTCCATAACATCAACGCAAATTTTTGATTCGGCAGTATTAGGCAAAAACTGAACTATATCTTCTTCAACATTTACCCAGTTCATTGAGAAAACAGAAAAAGCCATTATAACAGCAAATATAATAGCGAAAAATTTTCTTTTTTCAACAATGACTTTTGAAATACCGTTCATAATCTCATTTCGTGACATTGCATTATCATCCCTTATACCATATATAGTTGTATAGATTATAGCATACCTATATCCAAAATACAAGATAAAGTTTTCAAAAAAATCTGTTAATTTCTGATTTTTCAGGAAAAAAGAGGAAAAATTATAATTTTCGAATGTTTTTTCAAAACACCTTGTCAAATACAAAGCGATATGCTATAATGACCTTGCAACACAATTAAATATTGCTATCTATACGGGTGTATTTTTATTTTGGTAAAAATGCATTCTCTGTTTTTGCATTCGTATGATAGCAAAAAATTGTGTTGCAGCAATCGGAGTTGTGCATTTTTCGGTGCATGGTTTCGGCTGTGCACTTTTTTGCTTTTATGGAGTATAGCCTATGGAATGTGAAAACGAACTTTGCATTTATCAAAAAGATAATAACTGCCTTTTAAGCTCAATAAAAATTGATGCTCTCGGGCACTGTCAGGAATGTATTCATCCACATTTTTCAAAAAAATTATTAGAATACAAAAAAGAAGAATTAAGAAAAAAATATAATGAATAGTTATTTCCTTTCCGTTTCTTGTGCCAATCGAATAGAAATGAAAAAATTAAACCGCCGAACAGTTTTTACTGAACGGCGGTTGTTTTTATATATCATTGATTTTTCTTTGCGGTGTTTATGGAAGATACAAGTAGTTTTTTAAGTTCAATGCAATCGTTTAATATTGCTTTGTCATCATAGTATCCGCTTTCAATAAGAAGTTCAATCCAATATTCACTTTCAGAACATTCTTTGAGGGATATTTGAAGTTTTGCGATAAAATCTGCTTTGCTATGTCCCGAAAACGCTTCACGAATGTTTGCACCAATTGAAGTCCCTGAACGCAAAAGTTGATTTGTTAAAACACTTTCCTTTTTAGTGGATTTCACTGTGTTACACACTTTAATAATATTTAACGCAAAAGTTTTTGATTTTGTAATTAAAGGGCTATCCGACATAATAATACTTCCTCTCATAGAACTAAATATCATAAAAACGGCGTAGCCGCAATACCTATTACCTATTACTTCTTACTTATTACTTCCCAAAAATCCCGAGCGGATTTAACTGATAGGTAAGAGGTAAAATGTAAGAGGTAAGAAGAAAAAATCCCTCTCACTTTCGTTCGAGGGATTTTTGGAGGCACCACCCAGATTCGAACTGGGGGTAAAGGCTTTGCAGGCCCGCGCCTTACCACTTGGCCATGGTGCCGTATATTTTGTAAATAAAGGGCACTTAACATTATTAAGTGCCCTCATGGAGCGGATTACGAGGCTCGAACTCGCTACCTCAACCTTGGCAAGGTTGCGCTCTACCAGATGAGCTAAATCCGCATACGAAAAATGGTGCCTCCGGTCGGAATCGAACCAACGACACGGGGATTTTCAGTCCCCTGCTCTACCGACTGAGCTACAGAGGCGAAGAATGGCGACCTGGATGGGGATCGAACCCACGACCTCTAGCGTGACAGGCTAGCGTTCTAACCAGCTGAACTACCAGGCCAAAAATGGTGGGAACAATAGGGCTCGAACCTATGACCCTCTGCTTGTAAGGCAGATGCTCTCCCAGCTGAGCTATGCTCCCACATCGTAGCCAGATTCACTTTTACTAACCGGCGACAAAAAGTATATTATCATAAAGGGTATTAAATGTCAAGCATTTTTTGTAATTTTTTTACATTCTTTTTGAAATCTTTATTTATTTTCGTTGCCTCTCGGTCTTAACATTAAGTCTTTTACAACCGTATCAATGGGCTTATTTTCATAAAGAATACCGTAGCAGGTTTCGATAATCGGCAATGTTACATTATACTTTTGGGAAAGGTTATAGGCAATTTCGGTAGCGTAGTACCCTTCCACCGTTCCGACCTCACTTAGTGCAGTTT
>JAZUFQ010000058.1:0-9709 GCA_045640745.1 Acutalibacteraceae bacterium | reverse complement strand
ATTAGATTTCCCATAGCATAAGCTAGTAAGGTCCCCGGTAGACTACCGGGTTGATAGGCAACAGGTGTAAGCATAGTGATATGTGTGCCAGGTTGTACTAATAGACCGAGGGCTTGACCTATTTTTTCGATTCTCCGCATTGCTCTTTGTTCAGTTTTTTGGGTGCGATAATGATTCGCACCATTAGCTCAGTTGGTAGAGCACCTGACTCTTAATCAGGGTGTCCCGGGTTCGAATCCCTGATGGTGCACCATTGATGTTTACGCTTATGTGCGTTTCATATACATTTTGGCCCGTTGGTCAAGTGGCCTAAGACTCCGGCCTCTCACGCCGGCAACAGCGGTTCGAATCCGCTACGGGTCACCATAACAAGCGTTAAACGGCGAAAGCCGTTTAATATATAGCAGTTGGTGTTGATTGCGATAAGGGTCCACCTGTTCCCATTCCGAACACAGAAGTTAAGCTTATTTGCGCTGAAAATACTTGGCGGGCAGCTGCCTGGGAAGATAAGTAGATGCCAACATTTTGCCTCAATAGCTCAGTCGGTAGAGCGTGTGTACCAGTTTACACACGGTCAGATTGAACAGTTAAAATCAGCAATCTTTGGCAGGGTTGCACAAATGCCTTAATAGCTCAGTCGGTAGAGCATGCGGCTGTTAACCGCAGTGTCACAGGTTCGAGCCCTGTTTGAGGCGCCAAAAAATCCTCGTTCTTTATGAACGGGGATTTTTTTAAGTAATAAGTTATAGTGAATAGCGAATAAGTGAAAGTCGGCAAAGCCGAAAAAACAACCGCCATAGAAATCTATGACGGTTTAATTATTTTCATAAGATGTACGGCAAATCCCTTTGACCGCACCTCTTAATGAATGGAAATAGTAGAAATTTTAAGGAGTTATTATTCATCAAAAATATCATGAACCATATCTTTATCTACAATAGTAGAAATTTTAAGGAGTTATTATTCAGCTTGCGGAGCTCGACCAAGACACATATCTACAATAGTAGAAATTTTAAGGAGTTATTATTCGATATCATTGTATCTTTAAACCTCCGTAATCTACAATAGTAGAAATTTTAAGGAGTTATTATTCCCCTTGCGTAGTCAAATGTTACAATACAATAAAATATTAAATTTAAAATTTGGGAATAATAACATAATATTTTCATCAATAATAACCCCTTAATTATAATATAACACATTTAGACGGATGTTTGCAAGTTATTTTACAATTAAAAGCGTATCGTCCTCATGTGTTGCATATCCATATTTCAAAATTTCACATGTTGAGCTCATTTTGAATATGTATACAGAATCACAATCATCAAATTCTTTAATAAATTTGTTGTTAATATCTGCAATTATATTGTTCAAAACTCTATTACTGTTTTATTATCGTCAATGCTGTAAAGTAGTATTGATTTTACAGCATATCCCATCTCGCATAATGCAAAATACTGTGCGTAAAGTTGAAAAATATATCCGTCATATATTTTATTTATTTTCTTTTTCCGTTCGGTGAGCATACCGCTTTCCGAATCAAAAACATCAATTTTACCAATTAAACCGTACTCTTCACTAATGACTGAAATTCCTTGAAGAATTGATTTTTTATCTGTATATCTTCCCTCGTCGCAGGCAGAATGCGATGAGGTCCCGTTTATTTGCTTTTCGCTTTGAATAAGCATTTTGTCAGAGTCGTAATCTAACGAATGAAAATATATTGATACCGGACAAAAAATAAAATCATTAAGATTTGAAATGGGTAGATATTCTTCACTCATTTTTTTGTGCAAATTCAAGCCATTCTTTATTTGAAATGGAAAGCTTTACCTTTGTTCTGTCTTCGGCATTTTTAATTTGTTCAACCGCCCAAAGCGCTTTTCTTGCAATATTATATGCTCCGTTTGCGTCAGCATTTTTCGGGAATTTTGCGGTGGGATTGTTTTCGTATTTTCGGCTGTCATAAAATTTGCCTAATGAATTTCTCACAGGGGAAATAAGATAATCCACATCGGTATTGCCGGTAATACTGTTTCGCATTTGCAGGGTGAGATTAAACAAATTTATCAAATCGGCAAAAAACTGTTTTGAATCATTTGAAACAATCTGCTCTTTAAGATTATTCGAATAATCTATACTGTATTTTTCAAAGAGTTTCTTGTATTCATTAGTAAGGTTGACAATCTCGTTATCAAATTCATTATTCTTTTGAGGATTTCTGAATGTTCTTATTCTCTCGCCGTTGGAACAAACCGTCCATTTTTTCTTGTAATCGGCATCACATCTCGGGAATTTGCCGTAATCAATATCAAATTCAAACATATCGGTATCCCCGTTATAGCGAATATCATCAAATTTGCCAAAGAACTCTATTGAAGATTGAACGCTTGTATATTTTGCTTTAATCAAACTTGCAAAACCGGTAGTCGGGTCAATTTTACTCGTAAGCCACGCAGGAATATAGAAAATAATGCCGTCCTGTTTGCCTCGCTTTGATGCTTTTGCACCGTTTGTTAATTGATATGCTTTTAATAATCCACCGACTTTATCGGGTTCAACGGTTTTATCAGCCAAGAAATTCAATTTTTCGGTAAGCATTTTTTCAAATTTTTGATAAACCTGCTTTTCAACCTTAATTCTGCTATTCATAAATCCGGAATTGAGGTCTTCCATAGCGATTAAGGCATCGTATTTTACAACAAGTTCGCAAATTTTATGAACAACCTGACTTATATATCCCTCTTTTAACTCTTTGATATTGCCTATGGTTGCCCAACTTTTTCTTGCTTTATCTCTTTCGGTTTCCTTATCGTTTAGCAAGGAATGATAATCAACGGTATAATTGTTATCACTGATTATTTTATTAAGGGAACATTGCTCTACGATTTCGCCTTTACCGTTGATAACGCTGATATAAATCAGGTTTCTTTCGCCTCTGTCGATTCCGATTATATGAGTGTTATCATCCTGTGCAATACTGTCTCTGACAGCATAATCAAGCAAAGCCAAATCGGGCGATTTGAAATTAAGAGTAATGGGAATATGCAAAGAAAACTGTCTTTTGGTAAATCTTTTGTCTTTAATTAAATCGTATTCAAATTTGCTTTGTTTTTTCTCGTTTTCGGGGTTTTTGTTGTTTATAAAACTGCCCGCAGGGTGGATTATCTTTTCTTCGTCTTTTATGCTTGCTTCTCTATAAAACATTTCCGCTTCGCCGTTTAGTTTATAAATAACATCGGCAAGATTTCTTTCGTCAAACAGCATTATAAAATATAAGGTATGTAAATTCGGCTTTCCTTTGCTGTATTTTGAAAAATCTTTGTTATAGATTTGGAAAAGATAAAGCGAACCGTTTTTAATTTGTTCGTTGATATACTTTTCAGACACCAAACTATATGAAATAGAATACCCTTGACATTTTATTTCGTTATAAAATTCACCGATATCGGAATAATCGGAAGTGTTTTTGAAATTAAATCCGAATTTTGACCAATCTTCGTGCTTATTTATTGACTCCTTGTAAAAATCAATAAATTTATGACAGTCATCAATATTAAAATTGTTGCCTTTCTTGAAAGATTCTTTCTCCCGAATTTCAAGAATTTCTTCGTTAGGTGCATAGTAATCAATATTGCTTTTGGCAAAGAAAACTTTTGGAAGCATTTTGTTCGGCCCGGGCAACAGTTTATAGTTCATCTTGCGATAAACAGAACCATTATTGTCTGTATTATCAATTTCGGAAAACACCTTACTGTTTGTTTTATCCATTATGGCAAGATAGTATTTTCCGTTTTGTTCCAAAAGAACGGAACGGTAATCCTTTTCTTTGTTTTTGTCCCAACCGCCGAGAAATTGCGGATTTTCAAAGTTAAGTTTTATCTTATCTTTGGAATACGGCTTTTTTGTCATATAATTTCTTGTTTTATCGTAGAGTTTATCACTTAAGGCAAGGGATTCAAACAAGGGCAAAAATTCACCGTAAAAAACATTATCCTTTGTTTCTTCTTTTCCGCTACCCAAGAGAGGTTTTATAAGATTTTCTAATTCCTTTATGTTATCAAGAAGTATTTTTATTTTTTCGACTGCTTTATCATTAGCGAAGAGGCGTTTATTCTCTTTATATTCGTTTGTAAGGAGATTTTCTGCATTACCGTATGCTTCGGTGATTTTTTGACATAAGTCAGCAACCGAAACACGGTAATAATCGCAAATACTTTCTTCGCCGTAGCTTTGAAGTTTGGAAACAGAAAAACTCTTTATTGCTTTATAAGTTTTGCTTTCATCTTCGTAATACTTTTCTTCATTTGTATTTTTCTTTTTGGGGTGATTTTCCTCATATTCAACATTCCAAGCATTTCTGATTTTTGCCCAATCGTCAAAAACTGCTTTTGAAAGAGAGGTTATGGCGATACCGTTTTTAACATAAATACCTTTTGCGTCAAAATCATTTATTTTGTCAAAAAGTTCTTTGATTTTTTTAACGGTTTCTGAAACGGTATTCATATAAAAATCGTTGATGGTTTTCAATACATCATTGTCATTTTCAAATTTTTCGGGCAAAAATGATACGGTTTCTTTGTCGCTTAAAATTTGTTTGAACAACGGTTTCATAAAAGGAAGACGAAGCGATTTATCGCTTTTTGCAATTTGCTGGTTATATAAATTTACATATTCATTAAGACCTTGTATTTTTGAGCCATATTGATTTGTATAACCGCCTATTATTTGATTGTATTTATCTATTCCGCTTTGAGATAAAACAAATGAAAAATAATCTATTTCAAATATATCATTAGCATCTACACCGAATAAACCTGAAAAATCTTTGTTTAAAGAAGTTAGGTTTTCTTCGGGTAAAAACTCCTTGACTTTCAAAAATGATTTTGCATTATCAAGAAATTTCGGCAGGTTGTCATTTATTAAACGGTAGGCAATTCCGGTTGACTTTTCTTCCTCGGTATACATATTTTCACGGTTTTGGAAAAACCCCGTAAAATATGTTGAAAAATCGTAAAATTGTTCTAATATTTTTCTTTGTTCCGAATCGGTTAAAAATTCGGGTAAAAGTTCACGAATCATTTCTTTGCCGAACATTTTTTTGTATAAAGAATCTGTTTTTAGTGCCTTGGAAATTGATTTTCTGAAATCAGACTCTAACCGTTCCATTTGGTCTAATTCGGAATTGGATTTATTGAGCTTATAATATAACTGCGCATAATCCGCTATGTTTCCCAATCTTGTTGCCGAAAGCACTTTTTCAATAAAGTGTTTATGATATTCATCAATGTATGATTTTACTGTTTTATAGTTTTTGGCTCGTTCTGTATCCTGCTCTAACAATAATTTCTTATTAAAGTTTTCTTCGGTTTCGCCGATTGGAATCAACTTAAACCTTAAAGTTTTTTGTAATGAATATAGATTTGTAAATTTGTCGATTTTTTTCATAATTACTGGCAACTCCTTAATTTTTATATTGTAATAATATCACATTGACTGTCCCAAAAAACGGACTTGTAAATTTTAATTCTTCTGTTTCGTAAATCCTATTTCAATTATCCATGCTTTTATACATTGTATTAGGTTATCGTTTTAATTATTATATTCCTAATAACATATTTTTTCAATTATTTTTAGTGCATAAAAAATGCAATTGAATTTTTCTATTAAAACAACAAATTTAGATTTGCTTTTAATATTTTTCGGTATGTGGGACTGAATTTGTACTTAATAAGGACTTAAATTTGGCGATTTTAAGTTGATTTAAGATTAGATGAGAAAAGTCCGAAAGTCCGCATAAACAGAGGACTTTTGGGCGTTTTGGCATAAAATAAAACCGCCTTAAAAAAGACGGTTTTTTGGTGGGAGAGGCCATCAATTATCCTTTATTTATGCGGGTTCAAGCCATTTTGTGTGCCAAAAGTAGACCAATATGTTGTTTTGGTTTCTTGAAATGGTTTTTTTAATATGATATTATTAAGAAAAAGGAGGAGAATCATGGGGGAAATTTTAATCAATAGAATATTTAACGGTAAATATGCAAAAGATGAAAACAATATCGGACACGAAATCATTAATTTATTTAAAGCAGATAATGGGAGCCATTATCTATATATCGTGGATTCAGGTGCAATAGCAATGGAACATAACGATAATATTGATTCAATATTGTTTGTAAGAGGCGTTGGGAACTCTATGTTAGAGGTGTTGGCAAAAGCAACTAATTTAACACAAAAGGCTTATATGTGTTCACATAGTAAAAATGAAATTAAAAGAATTCATAATGAACAAATTAAAACTATAAATAGTGTTACATACGGCGGAATACCTTTGAATAAGATACTTTCCAACAATATATATAATGGCAACTATGACGGTGACTATGCAATATATTATACTTTTACTTCTGATAATATGAGAAGACCTATTAAACCGTTATACATTTCAGACAAACAAAGTAAAAATATAGATAATGTAATAGTACTCAATGGTAATCTAGCACGACAATCCCAGAAACAATATTTTCAAGAAAATACAGATCAAAATAGCGATTATTGTAAGCTGAACAAAATGATTTATAATTCGGATTTTTGGGAAGAAAACGATAGTTTTGAAAAAGTCGATGTTTCAAAACATAGCAAAGAAAACGATTACTTTATGAAAATCATAAAAAAAGAATACGACGAACTTGCATATTCCAATATGCTATCATACTTTTTTTCTCATTACCGTGATAAATTTGTTTTATTTTGTAAGGAGATTTTTGGCGTTGATCTTAGTAAAAACTTTCAAATATCACGAGAAGAACATGACATAGATATATTAATTCAGGATAATAAAAATGTAATTGTAATTGAAAATAAAATAAAAAGTGGCATTAACGGAATACGTCATGATGTATATAGCAATCAAGTTCAGTCTCAATTAGAAAAATATTATGATTATGCAAAAGATATTAGCAACGGTCGAAATGTGTTGTGTTATATTTTTGCACCAAACTACAATCGATTGAATATAACCGATTATAAATCCGGAAAACATTATAAAATAATTAATTACAAAGCAATTTTGGATTTTTATTTGAACAACAGCATTAATGATCCTTATTATAATGACTTACTATTTGCGTTAAAAAAGCATTCTAAGACTGTAGATGATGAACTCTCTGAAATAATGCTGCAAAAATTTTTAAATGCAATAGATAATATAGAAAAATAGAATAATATTTAAAGTCGCATTCGCAATACAATAGTTTGCAAATGCGGCTTTTGTTGAAATAGTGATTTTATTAAACCGCTAATCATCTTGATATTCTTCAGACATTTCCCATGCCTTATATTCTAGTTTGCGTTTTTCTTTTTCAGTTAGTTTTTGATTCTTATTTTTGTTTGAATCAGCGGATAATAGTGCGGACAAAATCGATAATAATAGCATAATAATCATTCCTTCTTTATTTGATAGTTTAATTTTACTCTCATTGATGTCCCGAAATCCGTACTTTGATAGTAATGAACGCAACGAACATAAAAGTGTTTAGTGTCATTTTGCAAATTAGAATCGCACATTTTTAATAAAACCTCTTTTGCGGTAAAATGGTATTGCAAAGGAGGTTTTGTTTATGAAAGACAATTTACAAAACATGGGTGTTTGGGGACAACGGCATTACAACTATCTGAAAAAGGAATCACCGACCGTTATCAATGTGATGCGATTGGAAGGAAAGCTTGAGCAATATCTTTGTGATATTGACCGTCAGGCGAACGAAATGTTTTCTCAGTTGGTAAAACAGTTTGCCGAAAGCGAGGGCATAACCGAGCGACTGAAAGCCGAGAACCAAATGGAATGGGTTGGCAGAATGGAGAACATACATAACCGTGCCACAGAAATCGTAAACAATGAACTAATTTATACCTAACACAAAGCGGAGTCACAATTGGCTTCGCTTTCTTTTTATTCATAAAAATTTTCACCCAAAAGTGATTTTCAGTGAAAAAAGGTGAAAATTCACTCGTAGTGAATGAAAATACAAAACAATATCATTTATGATTTACCGAATCATACTTGACATTTATTTCGATATTGGGTATAATATATACAACCACTATGATGGAGGTACTCAATAAATGTTTATTGGCAGAGAAAGAGAACTCGGCACACTTAATCGGTTGTATTCATCTGAGCGTTTTGAATTTGTCGCTATTTACGGTCGCCGCCGTGTCGGAAAGACGGCACTGATTAACGAATTTATCGGCGAGAAAAAAGCGATCTATTTTATGGGCGTTGAGAGTAACGCCAAGCAAAATCTTGAAAACTTTTCAAAAAGCATTATTGAATATGTCGGCGGAATTGAGGCCGATACCTCTTTTGCTACCTATCAGGCGGCACTTGAATATGTTTTCAAACTTTCCGAAAAAGAACGGCTGATTCTCGCCATAGACGAATACCCCTATATTGCACGCACAAGCAAAAGTCTTGCCTCCACCCTGCAACTGCTGATTGATAAGTATAAAGATATATCCAAAATGATGCTGATTCTCTGCGGCTCATCTATGTCTTATATGGAAGACCATGTGCTTTCCTATAAAGCACCGCTTTACGGCAGACGCACGGCACAAATCAAACTGCAACCCTTTTCTTTTGAGGAAACTTGCCGCCTTTTTAAGAATTTTTCCGATGAAGATAAGGCACTGCTTTACGGCGTTTTCGGCGGTACACCGCAATATTTACTTCAAGTAAATGAAAAATTAACCGTTGCCGAAAACATTAAAAACACCTACCTCAATCCCGATAGTTCGATTTTTGAAGAACCGGTAAATTTGTTAAAACAAGAGGTCCGTGAGCCGGCGATTTATATGGCGGTCATTTCCGCCATTGCCACCGGTTCTTCCCGAATGTCAGAAATCTGCTCCAAAGTCGGCGAAGAAACAAACAAAGTATCTACCTATATTAAAAATCTTGTGATGCTCGGTATCGTGCAAAAAGAATCCCCCTACGGCGAAAAATCCTCCAAAAAGACGATTTATTCTATCGAGGATAATATGTTCCGTTTTTGGTATCGCTTTGTGCCCGAAAACGCTTCCGTCATTTCAAGGGGTGCCGCCGACTTGGCATTCAAACGCATTGAGCCCGAACTTTCCGCTTTTATGGGCGGCGTGTTTGAGGAAATCTGTAAACAGTATCTTTGGAGACTGTTGATAGACGGCAAATCCGCTGTTGATTTTTCCGAACTCGGTAGATGGTGGGGTACAAATCCGAAAACCAAACGGCAGGAAGAAATCGACATTATGGGTGCGGATAAAAACACCGCCCTTTTTGCCGAATGTAAATGGACAAACGAAAAGGTTGACCTCGGCGTGCTTGAAACCCTTGTTGAGCGTAGTGAGATGTTTCATTATAAGACAAAACATTTTTATCTCTTTGCCAAAACCGGCTTTACAAAAGGTTGTATAGAAAAAGCTACCGAAATGGGTAATGTAACATTGGTTGAGTTTAATGAGATTGTAAAAATGTAATTATTATGATTTTTATTTAATTTAGTGAATCGGTTGCAAAAAACTAATTAAAATGGTTTTATATCTAGCAATAGCTGGGCTTCGGCTCCGCTTGTTTTTATATGCAAAATCTTTTATACTAGCTTTATATCACAGAAAATTATTGACAAATGTTATTTGATGCGGTAATATTAAATAAATAAATTTATTTATTTAAT
>JAZUFQ010000057.1:0-54308 GCA_045640745.1 Acutalibacteraceae bacterium | reverse complement strand
GAGGCAGTTGTCACGAATGAGTAAAGAAAAACCCACAAAAGGAAAAACGATTCGCAGAATCATTCTGATCGTACTGGCCGCAGTTTTCGTTCTTTCCGCCGTGATCGTCGGAATGTGTCTCTTTAACGAAAGACCGGCTGTGCAGACGGTGGCAACATATCAAAGTGCATATGGCAATACGGTCATATCCGTCGCCGATGACGGCGGCGTGGAGATACTTCCGCAAAGCGGAGATGCCGATACCGGTCTCATCTTCTATGTCGGTGCGCAGATAAAATCCTCCGCCTATATTCCGCTTCTCGCCCGAATAGCAGAGCAAGGATACGCCTGCTTTATTCCGAATCTTTCTTTCAATATGGCAGCACTTGAACCGAAAGCCGCCGATGATATTATTTCTGCGCATCCCGAAATCAAGTCGTGGATTCTTGCAGGGCATTCGATGGGAGGATTAACCGCTTCCGGCTATGCCGACGATCATCGGGACACGGTTGACGGACTGATCCTCGTTGCCGCCTACGCAAACCGTGATATGAGCGATGCCAACCTGCCTGTGCTTGCCGTGTTCGGCGACACCGACGGCGTGATGAACAAAGGTCTTTATGAAAAACGCAAAGCATGGAATCCCGCCGATTTTGAGGAGCATATCATTCCGGGTGCAAACCATGCCGGGTTCGGTGATTACGGAAAACAGCCCCGTGACAACGATGCAACGATCCCCGCAGAGGAACAGCAGACAAAGACAGCGGAGATTATCCTCGACTGGCTGAACCGCCATTTTTTGGAGGTGAAAGCCAATGAGCAATAAGCCGAAAATGACGAAAGATACGATTCCCGAAAACTTTACCTTGTTGCTTGCTCTCGTTGATGCGCTCCCTGTTCTCTTTTTCGGCGGCAGCATGATCCTGATAGGACTGCTTTTCGGAAGTCCGCTGTTTTTGATCGGTGCTGCGCTGTGCTTTTGGGCGGGTGCGGCAAAGGTGCTTTGGAAAATTATCGTTGTGACAAAGAAAAAGAACATCTGGTGGATGTTCCTGCAAATGCGGATCGTGATGCCGCTCGGCTTTGTGCTGATGCTTCTCGCCGTAATTCTGAATCGAAACGCCATCAACCTTTCCGCCGTCTTTGTGGCAATCGTTTCGCTTCCGTCCGTCATATTCTTCGTGATAGGTTTGATCGGCATGGCGCTGATGGGCGTATTTGCGGCAAAGCTCGATTCGTCGGATGTGCGCTCCAACTGGATCGAACAACTGACCAACGCCACTGCACAGGCGGCGATTTTCGTCGGGACATTACTCTTGTTCTGAAAGGAGAAATTTATGAGCAAAAATGAAACTGAATCGGGGATCATCGGACACTTTTCCGTTGCTCTCGGATTATTCGACTATATCAATCCGATTTTTTACGGCGTGACCGTCATTACGATTATGATAAAAATGTTTGGCGTGATGAGCGTTCCTACATATATCCTTTTTGCGGTCGGTGCGGTAATTTCTCTGATATTCGGGCTTTCAATCCCAACGGTCAAGCTCATCGTCGGACTCGGGAAAATGCAGTTCAAAATGCCGGTCAATCTCGTGTCGTTCGTGAATACGGGAATCCTGCTTTCCGGCATTGCGCTCGTTTCCCATGTTGTCGGAGTAAAGCCGCTGACATTGTGTATCGTGTTGCTCTGTTCGGCGGGAATCATCGGGTTTCTTTGGTATAAGACCGGAAAATTCAACACGGTTGCCGTGCTGATCGGTGCAGTTGGCTACCTGTTGATTTACACCTCTTTAATTACACTTTCAATCAAAAACGGATTGATACTGCCGGTCATTTTGTATGCGCTTGCAATCTGCCTGTTTGTATTTCTCTGCCTTGTAGGAATCCTATCCAACCTCAAAAACGCAAAGGTGCATTGGGTGATCGAAATTTCCAATGTGGTATGCCAGTTTTCAGTTGCACTCGCAACGGTGATATTGCTATGCAGATAACCTGTTTCGTTGCATTGACAGATTATGCTACCCCGCTCGGAATCAAGATTTTTGACTTGATTTCGGGCGGGGCGTGTTTTGTTTTTGACTTTTTTGAAAATTCACTTGCAGTCCGTTTTTTTGGGGACATACATTTATGCTAACAACGGAAAAGTTAATCCGAATGCAAACGGTAAGTATGTCAGAAAAACTAACACCCTCTATCTTAAAAAGGGGCTTTCCGTAGCCGAAAGTTATACCGAACTTTTCAAGCATGAGTTTATGCACTCGCTCGAAAGCAAAAAGTTATATGACGGCTTTAAGGATTATCTTTTTAAGGAAAGTAAGGCTTTTTATAATTTTGCACGGTTTATTTTGCGAAATACCGAAAATGAAAATGCCGAAAGCGGAAAGAGTATTGTATTTGAAGAGGTAAAGAACGAATACTTAAAGAGGGGTACAAAGAGAGCGACTTTGAATATGAGCTTGTCGCCGACTTCTTTGCCAAACAGCTTCTTACAGGTAAGTACCGCACGGCGATATCAAAGCAGATTAAGAACGATGATTTTGCGGAATCGGTACCGGCAGAAGAGCAGTTAGGTATTTTGGAAGAATTAAAGGTAAAAAAGCCCTCGCTACTTCAAAGAATAAAGGATATAATACGGGAGCTTATAAACAAGCTCAGAGGATATCCGCAGGCAAAGAGCATTGAAACCGACCTTACATATCTTGATAATTATGTTGAAAGGCTTATAAACAGTAAGGATATAAAAGACACCGACAAAAATGCCGGTGAGAAGTTTAGTTATTCTTTTAATGACAATATAATTTCAACTGAATCAAAAGAAATTATAAAAATATTAAATCAAAGCATTGATAAAATCGGCAATAAAGAAATTTTTAATGAAAAAAGTGTAGACATTAGAAAATACGATACTTCCAATGTTCTATCTTGAACTTACAAGCGGACTGTGGCGAGGTGAATTAGTAGCACTTCTTTGGTCGGATGTAGATGTAGAAAATAGAACAATATCGGTTACAAAATCTGCGACACGCTTAAAGGGCGAAGTTAAAGTAACAAGTCCAAAAACAAAAAACTCCATACGAAAGATTATACTTCCAAAGTCAACTATTGATTTGCTTATACAAGAACACGAACGGCACCCCGACAATCCGTATCTATTCCCATCACCTGTAAACGGAGGAATGCGAGGTCCTGACTGCACGGGAAGAATACACAAAAAACTATTAAAAAAAGCAGGACTTCCCGACATCAGATTTCACGACCTAAGGCACACCTACGCAACACTTGCGCTTCAAAACGGGGTGGATATAAAGACACTATCTGAAATACTCGGACACTATTCGGCAGGGTTTACGCTCGACACCTACACCCATGTAACAACCAAAATGCAACAATCCGCCGCAGAGAAAATGGACAAGTTTATGGGAAATGTGTCGTGAGGGATGGGAAGCGCAAACAAAAGCGGAAGACCGATTTGAATCAATCTTCCGCTTAAATATAATATTAGGTATTAAAAGTATTCAATAAAAAACGGCTAAAAAAGCAAAGCGGTTTTGGCATCTGTCATACCGTCTTTTACACTGTAAAAATCCTTTTTTGTGTCAACAAAATCAGCCATTTTTTCAAGACAGGTTGCAATGGCAATTTCTTCGTCAGAAAGCCGTTTTAGCGGGAATGGATTTTTATATAGTATTTTACCGTTGCCTACAATTTCATTAAGACAAAAGCCGTCTAAATTCTCATATTTGCCCGATTCGTTTCTTGTAAGGGAAAAAGTCATGGGTGTGTTACCTTCAAGGTAGAAGACGGTATCGTTTATAACTTCACCGTTTGTACCTCTGATTACAATTCTTGAATTTCTAATATCGGAAAAATACTGTTCACTGCTGAAATTATAAACAGCAGTTTTATTTTTATATTCCAGTATGGCGATTTTTTGTTTTGATGTTTTGAGAATCGGTTTTTCGATTATACCGGCTCTGCAATTATATACATTAAGTTCGTCATCAAAAGAAAAGGATGTAACCTTTGGTATTTCGTTTTTAATACCGAGAAAATATCTTATTAAACTTACAGCGTGATAATCATGGCAACAGGATAATTCGACTTGGTGGACTTCACCTAAAATACCGTTTTTAATAATTTCTTTATATGCCTGATTTTGCGGTTGGAAATGAAATTGTTCGGCAACTTGAACTTTCCAATTATTATCAATTGTTTTTTCAAATTTTTCTATTTGAGAAAGCGATGTTCCGATAGGTGTTTCGCTTAGTACGGCAATCCCTTTATTGCAAAGCATTTCAATCATATCGCAACAACCGTCTTTGTTGACGCATGATACGATAAAATCCGGATTTGTTGATATTAGCTCATCAAAATTATCAAAAATTTTTACACGGTATTTTGCCGAAAACTCTTTTTGTTTTTGCGGATTTCTGATATACATTCCCGTTACATTAAATTTTTCAGGAACAAGAGATGCTATTCTTAAATAAAATTCACTTCGCCAACCGGCACCGATAACACCAAAATTTATCATGTAAAAAACTCCAATATTTAATTTCTTAAAATAAATAATACAATAAATACCATAAAAAGTAAATAGTCAAAAAACTGCGCTTTAATATACAAAGTTTTTTATCTTGTAATAAAAAACACCGTATGATAAGATTATTGTAAGTAATCATGTTAGAAGGGTTAAACAATGGGAATTTTGAAGTTTGATACGCAAAAACAATTAGGGACTTTCAAGTATTTGAACGCAGTAAATAACGGACCTGTTCATAAAAGACATGCGACCGATCAATTAAGGGATAATTTAGAAACCTATAAGAAAGCAAGAATACCGTATGCGAGAAATCATGATGCATCTTTTGAAATGAAATACGGCGGTCAGTATGCTGTTGATATTTCTGCTGTTTTTCCAAATTTTGATGCTGATGTTAACGACCCTGATTCGTATGATTTTGCCTGCACCGATGAGTATATTGCAGTTACATTCGAGGCAGGAACAAAGACATATTATAGATTAGGACAAAAAATAGAACACGAAATAAAAAAACATGCCATTTTTCCACCCAAAGATTTTAAGAAATGGGCACAGATTTGCGAACACATAATAAGACATTATAATGAAAAATGGGCAAACGGATTTGAGTATAATTTAGAGTATTGGGAAATTTGGAATGAACCCGATTTGGATTTAGAAACGACAAATAAGAGAACATGGGCAGGAACAGAAGCACAGTTTCATGATTTGTTTGAGATAACGGCAAAGCATTTGAAATCATGCTTCCCGAATTTGAAAATCGGCGGTCCTGCTGTTGCTTTCAGATTTGATTGGGCTGATAGATTTATAGGTGAAATGTCAAAAAGGAATGTACCGCTTGATTTTTTCTCCTGGCACTGTTATACGACCGACCCGAACAAATTTACTGAGGTTGCAACGGTAATTAGGCGAATTCTTGATAAGTGCGGCTATACTAAAACAGAGAGTATCCTTAATGAATGGAATTATATTAAGGATTGGGAGAAAAATTTTATATATTCAATCAGAAGTATAACCGGCTTAAAAGGTGCTTCGTTTACACTTGCTTGTATGGCTGTTGCTCAGGTTACCTATATTGATATGTTAATGTATTATGATGCAAGACCTTCGATATGGAACGGTTTATTTGATTATTATTCATTAGAGCCGCTTAAGGGATATTATCCGTTTTATTGGTATGGAAAATTCTACGATTTGAAATCGGAAATTCGTGCTGAGAATCAAATTGATGATATATATTCACTTTGCGGTTGCAGGGAAGACGGTAAAATCCTTTGCGCACTCACATATTACACTGATAATGATAATGCCGAAAACAAGTGTGTGAATTTGGATTTTGGGAAAACAGGCAGATATAATGTTTATATTCTTGATGAAACACATGATGCAGAGCTCCAAGATACCACTTCAAATTTATGTTTTGATTTGAAAGTTCATCAATGTTTGTTGATTGAGGAAATTTAATATTAAATCACTATATTAAAAGACAGTGCCAAGCTTGGCACTGTCTTTTGTGTTATATTATTGTTTTACCGTTAATGTATTTTTTCAAAAGCTTTATCATACATGTTTTATCTGTTGCACCGCTTGCAGCAACTAAATTTTTAATTCGATATTTGACACTGCCTTCGGTTAAAAAGCATTTATCTGAAATTGCTTCATAGGTTAAATTCTTAATTAAGCCGTTAAGAATTATTTTGTCTGTTTTATCTGCGGTTGAAATTGCTTTTTCAACAATCAACATTTCGTGCAGTTCTTCATCATTATAAAATTCGTCGATATTTTCGCAGTAATCTAAAAGGACATCTTGTCTTGATAAGTCCTGTTTTTTGTTATCATATGTCCATACAATTTTTACAATCATTCCCGATAGGTAGGAATGTTTTTTAATTGATTCATAAAGGTATAAAGCGGCATGACCATACTGCTCATAATTTATGTCAAGGGACTTGATATTATCACGGTAATATTCGGAGATTCCGGAAGATGCGCAGCTTATTATTGAGAAATTTTTCAATAATTTGGGATGTATTTTTTTGATATTTCTGACTAATGATACGGCGACTAAATCATTTGCGCATATTGCCGCATCAAATTCGTTAATAATCTTACTAAACTCTTCAAAACAATTTTCAAGCGAACCGTTGTTGGTGAAAATTTGCATTTTTTCAAAGTGATTGTTCTTAAAAGCCATAAGTGAGTCGGTTCGGCAAATATCCGCTATTGACTTTGGGTTAATTCCGTAAAGAGCAATTCTTTTTTTACCTTCATTTTTTAGTGTGTTTGAGAGTAACTGCATAGAAGCATTTATATCTGAGCAAACGCAATTATAAATGCATCCCGGTATGCTTTCAATTTGATTACACAATACGATAGGACAAATTCCGCCCGAATTTAATTTTTTAATGGTTGTTGTCATCCAATTAAGATTTGAAGCAATAACGAATACCGTATCAATATTTGAAGGACAAACATCAAATATTTCACAAAAAGTTATTCTTTTTTGACGCAGTTGCTCTGTCAAACTGTCATAGATTTTCTTGCACCAAACACTGTTGTTATAACCCGAATCTAAAAGGACAGCTACCATTATTATCACCCAAAATAATTATACATTACTTTATGTTTTTTTGCAAACAAAAAAACTTGTAAAAAAATACACATTTTTTTGACTGTCGTCAAAGTTAACGAATTGGTATAATACAGTTAGATTATTATGTTTGCAAATTATGTTTTTGTGGGGCAGATTCTATGAGTAAAGTAAATGTAAAAAAAGAAAACAAGGCAATACCTACATACATTCCTAAAAAGGCACACGAATTGCCGATGTTTTTTGAAAATAAGCCGTATCAAGGTGCTTCGGGAAGGCTATATCCAATACCGTATTCCGATGGTATAACCGATGAAAAAACCGATGTTAATTACGAAGTATATACAATCGAAAATGAATATGTAAAAACACAAGTTGTTCCGTCGCTTGGCGGTAAAATTCTGCGAGGCCTTGATAAGGTCGGAAACTATGATTTTATATACTATAATGAGGTTGTAAAACCGGCATTGGTAGGTCTTGCAGGACCTTGGATTTCGGGCGGTATTGAGTTTAACTGGCCGCAACACCACAGACCGACTACATTTATGCCACTTGAAGCTGTAATTGAAGAAAATGCTGACGGCGGTAAAACCGTTTGGACAGGTGAAGTAGAGCCCTTTAACCGAATGAAAGGTATGGCGGGAATTACCGTTGACGAGGGCAGAAGTTATATAAAGGCAAAGGTTAGAGTTTATAACCGAACTGCATTTCCGCAGGTATTTATGTGGTGGGCAAATTTAGCCGTTCCCGTAAATGATGATTACAGAACTGTTTTCCCGCCCGACTGCGAATGGGTTAATGACCACGATAGAAGAGCGGTTTTAGAATGGCCGATAGCAAAGGGTATATATAAAACCGCAAGACCTTATAATTTCGGCGACGGCACCGACCTTTCACACTATGATGCCGTAAAGGTACCGTCTTCATATCTTATTTCACAAGGTCAGTCCGATATGGACTTTATTTCGGGTTATGACACGGGAATAAATAAAGGTATTGCAACGGTTGCAAATCATCATATATCACCCGGTAAAAAAATGTGGCACTGGGGTATCGGTGATTTTGGTGATATGTGGTGTTCTAATCTTACCGATAAGAACGGACCTTACATAGAACTAATGACGGGTGTTTATACCGATAATCAACCAGACTTTACTTGGATAGCACCTTATGAAACAAAAGAGTTTGAGCAATATTGGTATCCTGTTCGTGATATCGGTGAAATTAAAAACGCAACTATTGATGCCGCACTTAATCTTGAAGAAAGAAAAGACGGTCTTTTCTTCGGCTTTAATGTTACGGGTATTTTCAAAAATTCAAAGATAACCGTTACCGATAACGGTAAAGAAATATACAACGAAACACTTGATATGTCGCCTGATAAGACATATTCAAAAACTATTGATGTTAAGTATGATGATTTTTATAAAATCAAGGTTTCTTTAACCGACCAAAACGGCAAAGAATTAGTTGCTTACACTCCTTATAAGCGAGGACAAAAACAACCCATTAAGGTAAGAAAACCCGTTAAGCGTCCAAGTGAATATGAAACTGTTGAAGAATTATACATAAACGGTTATCATTTGGAGCAATATAAGCAACATAACTATAAGCCGGAAGATTACTATATGGAGGGCTTGCGCAGAGATGCCGGCGATATTCGTTGCAATACTTCAATGGCAAGATTATCACTTAAAAACGGTGAATTTCAAAGTTGCGTTGATTTCTGCGATAAGGCAATAGAACGGCTTACCGACCGAAATCAACATCCAAGCGATACAGAAAGCTTTTATCTTAAAGGTTTGGCACTTGAATATTTAGAGAAATATGATGAAGCATACGATATTTTATACCGTGCCGCTTGGAACTATACGCATAGAAGTGCCGCACTTTTTGAGCTTGCTTGTATTGATTGCCGTAGAGGTGATTTTGTATCGGCTCTTGAAAAGTTAGATGAGTCTATCGGTCTTAATAAGGGACATACAAAAGCAAATAACTTAAAAACTGCTATCAAGAGAAAACTAAATTGCGAATGTGCAAAACAAAGTGCATTGGACGGGATAAATGATGATATTCTTGATTTATTTGCTTTGATTGAATATTCGCACTTTGAAAACATTGGTGAAAAAATTGCTCAATTTACAGAAAAAAGCGAGAATATTCTTGATGTTGTTAGGGATTACTTAAAAGCAGGATTTAATGATGATGCTTTATATGCCTTGGCGTTTGCAAAAGAAAGTCCGCTTATAAATTACTATAAAGCATACATTACAAAAGATAAAAAGTATATTGAAACAGCAGAAAAAATGGATACGGGCTATTGTTTCCCGTCAAGCATTGACGATATAGCGGTTCTTAAATATGCAATAGAAAACGGCAATAATGCTAACGCAAATTATTATTTAGGTTGCCTTTTCTACGACCGTTTCAGATACAGTGAAGCGGCGGACTGCTTTGAAAAATGCTTAAAGATTGATAATACTCACGGAAAAGCATGGAGAAACTTATCTCTTTATTATTTTGATAAAGCAAATAACGCAAGTAAAGCCCGTGAGTGCCTCGAAAACGCTCTTAAATATCGACCTGACGATCCGAGACTTCTTCTTGAATATGAACAACTGCTTAAAAATATGAATGTTTCCATTGAGGAAAGACTCAAAGTATATGATAAGTATCCCGAGCTTCTTAAAGAGAGAGATGACTGCTATCTTGATAAACTTACATTGTTATCTCAACAAGGAAAGTTTGAAGAAGCAATAGGTCTGGCGAGAGTTAAGCGTTTCCATATCTACGAAGGCGGAGAAGGAAAACTTACAAAGCAACACGCTTGGATGCATGTTCTTTACGGTAACGAGCTTGTAAAGAACGGAAATCTTCAAAAAGCCGAAGAAATCTATATGAACGGTATAAATATGCCGAAGTCTTACGGCGAAGCAAAAACCTTCTTTAACCAAGAAGCACATATTTACTATTTCCTCGGCAAACTTTTTGAAAAACAAGGTCAAAAAGATAAAGCAATAAAGGCAATGGAAAAGGCTTCTGAATATAAAGCCGCAGTCTCTGAAATTTCACTTTTCAGGGCTTTGGCATTAAAAGAAATCGGCAACGGGAATGAAGCAAATGCGGTTATAGAAGAAATGCTTAATACCGCTCAAAGTCTAATAGAAAATAAGGATATGAGAACATACTACGGTGTAGGAAGTCCGAGTCCGATGCCTTTTGAGTATGATATTGAGAAAAATAATCTTGTTGACGGTAATATTTTGAAAGCATTTGCACTTTTAGGTAACGGTAAATTAACCGATGCCGAAAATGTGATAGGCGAAGCAAGAAAACTATCACCTTACGATTTCCGAATTTATACATTTGACAAAATTGTAAAGTCAATATAACCTGACAACACTTTTTTATAGGTTGATTTATATGAACATTTTTGATGAATTGAAAAAGCATAAAAAAGAATCGGTTTTCCGCCCGTTTTGGAGTTGGAATGACGATTTGGAACTTAATGAATTAAAGAGCCAAATTGATGCTATGCACGATGTTGGCATCGGTGGATTTTTTATGCATGCCCGTGGCGGACTTAAAACCGAATATATGGGTGAAAAATGGTTTGAGTTCATTAAAGAATGTGCGGTTTATGCAGATAAAAAAGGTATGGAAGCTTGGGCTTATGATGAAAACGGTTGGCCGAGCGGTTTTGCCGACGGAAAAGTACCGAAACAAAATTATGAGTATCAGCAGAAGTATCTTGGTGCCATACCTGTAGGTGAAGATTTTAAGGCTCCCGAAAGACCGTTATGTTATTTCAAAAAGAACGGCGAAGAAGATTTTTGCTTATTCCAAGAACCCGTAATAGGTTCAACCTGCATTTTTCTGCAAGTAAATCCCTATTATATTGATGCGTTTAATTTTGACGCAATAAGGTGTTTCCTTGATGAAACTCATGAAAAATATTATGAGAAACTTTCATCACTTTTCGGCAAAGAACTACACGGATTTTTTACTGATGAGCCTCAGTACGGCAGTTCAAAGGGGATAGCATTTTCTACGACATTCCAAAAAGAATTTTCAAAGAGATACGGCATAGATTTAATGGAAAATTTGCCCCGATTATTCTTGCAGGGCGCAAAAAACCAAAAATTCAGATACGATTACTATCAAATGTCGGCAGAACTATTTGAAAACGCCTTTATGAAGCAGATATTTGATTGGTGTAATGAACATAACTGCAAACTTACAGGCCATATGATGAACGAACAAACACTTTATTCTCAAATGACCGCAACCGGTGGCTGTATGCCTTGCTATGAGTATTTTCACATTCCGGGCATAGATTGGCTTACAAGAACGATTGATTCACCCGTAACACCGAAGCAGTTAGGCAGTGTTGCCGCACAGCTTAATAAACCGACAATCACCGAATCATTTGCAGGTTCGGGTTGGGATGTATCCTTAAACGAACTCAAATGGATGTATCAGTGGCAGTTGGTAAACGGTATAAATTCTCTTTGTGCGCATCTTGAAAGTTACAGCATTGAGGGACTGAGAAAAAGAGATTGGCCGGCATCTTTGTTTATTCAACAGCCGTATTTCGGTAAGCATTATAAATATTTTAATGATTATTTTTCAAAACTTTCTGCACTTATGCAATGCGGAAAAGAGGTCGCTCCCGCTTTGGTTATACATCCTATGAGGAATGTTTATCTTTTCGGCATAAATACAAATCTTGCCGAAATTCAAAAACTTGAAGAAAGTTTTGTCGGTTTAACAAATAAGTTAAGCGGAAATCATATTCTTCATCATTACGGTGATGAAACGGTTATGCAAAAATACGGCAGGGTAGAGGATAATCGGCTTTTTGTCGGAAATATGGAATATTCCTGTGTTATTCTTCCAAAATTTTTCACTATAAGTTCCGGCGTATTTGATTTATTATTGAAGTATGCGAAGAATGGCGGACTTATATACTCGGTAGATAGCTGTCCGACAATGATTGACGGCGAAAAGAATACAGAATGTGAAAAACTTGCAAAGTATATAAGGCATATTGATATTTCCGAAGTTAAGAATATAAAATCGGGCTTAAATGTGTCCGTTTTAGAAAACGGAGAAGAATGTCAAGATATTCATTGCCGTATAAAGCGTTTAGAAGACAATTCTTATATCTGCTATCTCGTTAATAACTCCAAGCAAGAACATAACATTGAACTTTCCCTTGAAAATTCGTTTAGTACTGCAATAATTGATGTTCTTAACGAAACAGAAACCGAATTAGGAGTTTTCGGCAATAAATTAAATCTTAAATTTGCCCCGTTTGAAGACAAAGTGCTTCATATTAAAAACGAATGTCAAAAAGCATTGGAAGTAAATAATAATTCGGTTTTAATAAATGTTAATAAAGATTTTAGGTTAGTTCATTCTACTAAAAACGCCATCACATTAGATAAATGTAAATATAGAATTGATGACGGAGAGTGGCAGGAAAAAACCTATGTTTTAGATGTTCATAAAAAACTTTTAGGGCTTTTAAGAAAATGCAAGTTTGAACTTCTTTTTGATTTTGAAATAGAAAACAAATCCGATATAAGCAATCTTGAACTTGTATTGGAAAACCCGAATGATTATGAAATCAGTATAAACGGTTCAAAATTGGACTTTTCCGATAACGGCTACTTTGTTGATAAGAAATTCAGGAAAGTCTCGATAGACGAATTTGTTACGAGTGGCAAAAACATTATCAGATTATCGGGTGAGTTCCATCAAAATGATAATGTTTACAGGGTGTTATCAACACCGAATATTCACGAATCCGAAACAAATAAACTTACCTACGAAACTGAACTTGAAAGCATTTATATTATCGGAGAATTTTCGGTAAAAGAACATTTCACTTACATTTTTGGCGACAAAAAAGCCATATTCGGCGGTACTGATTTTTCACTTACTGCAAAACAGGAAAATTATAACATTACCGATTTAACAACGCAGGGCTTATGGTTTTTCAGCGGTGTAGCAAAACTTAATAATTCTTTTGAAATTAAAAAGGAAAACGGAAAACGGTATTATTTTAAGGTTAAGCAATTAAAATGTCCTGCCGCCGATGTATATATTAACGGAAAGTTTGCGGGTTCGCTGATTTTCTCTCCATTCATATTAGATGTTACCGATTTTGTTTTTAACGGACTAAACACAATAGAAATAGAACTGTTTTCAAGCAATAGAAATTTGTTAGGACCGCACCATAATAAAATAGGCGAAAGCCATGTGGTATCACCTATGGCGTTCCAAAATTACGGCGCTCCGAAAGGACACCGAGATGAATGGACTGACAATTATAACTTTGTAGAATTCGGTATAGATTTATAGTGCTTTTACTTTTTTTTTGGAAAACGGAGGATAACAATGAAAAAATTATTGAGTTTGATTTTTGTTGTTTTAATAGTATTATCGGCTTTTTCAGGTTGCTTTGCCGTAAGTGCGGAAAATGAAAATTTGACATTGAACCTTGCCGATAATGCAAGCACTAATCCTTCAATCAAATATGCAGATTATATTTCCAAAGTTTCTTTTGAAAATGCTACCGAAGACTTTACATTGGTAAACAACCCTGAAAACAGTTGGGAATTTAGTGTAGACAGTGATTCTTTATATGCCTTAAAAATAGATTATACGGTGCTTGAAAATAACGATGAACCGTTAGAACTTTCAGTTTTAATTGACGGCTATTCTCCGTTTGAAGAAGCCGAAAGCATAGAACTCGATAACCGCTATTATGATTTCGGCGGAATAAGAAAAGACAATGAGGGCAACGAAGTTACACCCATTCAAAAAGTGAAAACGGGTGATTTTTCTAAAACTTTGATGGACCCCGATAATGTTAAAGAAATGCTGTTCGGTTTATCGGCAGGAAGTCATAATCTTAAATTTGATTTGCCGTCGGGAAAGTTCGCCGTAAATTCGGTTTCGTTTACAGTGCCCACGAAATTGCCGAGTTATAAAGAATATTACGGAATTTATAAAACCAAAAAAAGATACAATTCAAAACAAATAGTTTTAGAAGCCGAAAATACATTATGTAAGAATTCCGATTCTCTTATTTCTCTTTCGGATAATTCAAGTTCTAATGTTAATCCAAGCAGTCCTTATATTGATAAAATCAACTATATCGGCGGTTCAAACTGGAATATGCCGGGCGATACAATATCGTGGGAAATAGATGTTCCAAAGGACGGTCTTTACACATTAGGCCTTAATTACCGTCAAAAATACAAATTGAATTCTACTCATTACAGATACTTGAAAATTGATGATGTTTGTCCGTTTGAGGAAGCAAAAAACATAGAATTTCCGTATGCCCGAAATTGGAAATTTACGGTTCTTGGAAACGGCGATAATCCGTATTTGTTTTATCTTACAAAAGGTAAACACACGGTTTCCTTGGGCGTAACACTCGGAAAACTGTCGGGGGTTTGCAATTCCCTTGAAAACATTACATATTATTTGGCTGAATTATACCGTGAGATTGTTATGATTACGGGTGATACTCCCGACGCTAACAGGGACTATGACCTTTTTGAACAAGTAAACGATATGGAAAAAAGACTAAAAGGAATGTCAAAAGGTCTTACTTCCATTGCAAACAAACTTACTAAAATAACTAACGGCGAAGCATCTTCAAATGTAACAACCATTAACAGTTTAATTGAAACAATAGATAAGATGCTCGAACATAAATATTCTGCTCATAAGTATGTAAGCAACTATTATAACGATTATGCGAGTGTAAGCTCCATGGCACTCGAATTATCAAGTATGCCGCTTGATATTGACAGAATTTATATCGGAAATGCAAATGGCGAATATGAAGATACTAAATCAAATGTTTTCTCAAATGTTGCGTTTTCGGTTAAAAGGTTTTTTGCTTCATTTACTGACGATTACAATAAAATAAGCAATAAAGATAAATCCATTACTATATGGGTAAATTGGGGCAGAGACCAAACAAAGGTATTAAAGTATTTAATTCAAAGCGATTTTTCGGTTAAGTCGGGAATAGATGTTGATATTAAGGTTACAAACGCATCGCTTGTTCATGCCGCACTTTCGGGCAACGGACCTGATGTTCAGCTTCATTTATCGAGGTCTGAGCCTGTAAATCTTGCTATGAGAACTGCGCTTTATGATTTGTCAAAATTTGATGATTATGAGCAAATAACAAAAAGATTTGCAAAGGGTGCTGTAAAACCGTATGAGTTTGGGGGCGGCGTATATGCACTGCCTGATACACAAACATTTTATATGATGTTTATTCGCAATGATATATTTGAGGATATGGGACTTTCTGTTCCTAAAACATGGGATGAATTCCTGTCTGTTTCTAATATTTTAGTGCGAAATAATATGTATGTAGGTATGCCTTACACTCAAATCATTGATATGAATCAGGCTAATGTCGGTGTTGGTGCATTGAGTATTTTCCCGACCTTGCTTATGCAAAAAGGCGCAACTATTTATAATGATAAGCACACAAAAACAACACTGCTTACATCGGAGTCCATAAGCGCCTTTGAGTTTTGGACGGATTTATATTACAAATACAGTTATCCGAAAACCTATGACTTTTTTAATAGATTCAGAATAGGCCTAATGCCAATGGCGATACAGTCTTATATTACTTATGCCACACTTACTGCTGCGGCTCCCGAAATATCTGACTATTGGTCAATGTATACCGTTCCCGGCTTTAAGAACGAGGACGGAACAGTAAGCGATATGGTTACAGGCGGCGGTACGGGTTGCTCAATACTCGCAGATTCTAAAAACAAAAATGAGGCTTGGGAATTCTTAAAGTGGTGGACTTCTACCGATGTGCAGTATGCTTACGGCTCTGAAACCGAAAAAATATTAGGTTCATCGGCACGGCTTGCAACTTCAAATGTTGAAGCATTAAAGAAATTTGATTGGGAAAAAGATGACCTTCAAATGATTCTTAAACAGTGGAACAAGGTAGAAGAAATACCCGAAGTTCCGGGAAGTTACTATGTTTCAAGAGTAATAGACCAAGCATTTTGGAATGTTGTAAACTCCGGCGAAAATACAAAAGATATGCTTATTAAATGGTCTGATATAGCAGACACCGAGATTACACGCAGACGAGAACAGTACGGAATAAAATAAGGAGAATTGCAATGAGCAAATTATTCAGAAAGCAAATCAAAAATAATCAGTTGCATATTTGTAACGGAATACAAATGAAACTAATGCTTTTGCCGTTCTTAATATTGTTCTTTCTATTTACTGTTTTGCCCGTTTTAGTTTCAATGTGTTTGAGTTTCTTTGAATACGATGTTATGTTCGGCTCAAAATGGGTAGGACTCAAAAACTTTGTCTATATGTTCAGCAAAGATGAGGTTTTTCCGGTAGCGCTTAAAAACACATTGATTTTTTCGGTTATCACAGGACCGCTTGGTTTTGCTTTGTCGTTTATTTTGGCATGGTTTATCAACGAATTTTCTCCTAAAATCAGGGGAGTTTTATCATTTCTTTTTTACTCGCCGGCTTTAATGGGTAATGCCTATTTTATTTGGCAGGTATTATTCAGCGGCGACAGTTACGGTTATATCAACAGTTTGCTTTTGTCCTACGGCTTTATTTCTTCGCCTATACAGTGGTTAAAATCACCCGAATATGTATTACCGATAATTATTGTCGTTCAGTTATGGTCAAGTATGGGTGTTTCCTTCCTTGCAAATATCGCCGGACTTCAAAATGTAAATATTGAACTTTATGAAGCGGGTGCTATTGACGGAATAAAGAACCGCTGGTACGAGTTATGGTACATAACCTTGCCGTATATGAAAAATATACTTTTGTTTAGTGCTGTTATGCAGATATCCGCATCGTTTTCAGTAGGTCAGCTTTGTATGACATTGGCAGGTTTCCCGAGTATAAATTATTCGGCTGAAACACTTGTTACGCACCTTATGGATGTCGGTACGATGCGTTACGAATTAGGACTTGCGTGTGCAATGTCGTTCTTCTTGTTCCTTATTATGGCAGTATTTCGTGTACTAATCGGTAAGTTATTAAATGCAATGGGGAGATAATTATGGCTTCTAAAACTAAATCTCAGTATTTGCGATATACAAGGTCAAAATTCGGCAGTTTCGTTGCATTTGCGGGTTTAATCCTAATGGGATTATTCACAATTCTTCCGCTTTTTTACTCGGTTATTACTTCCTTTAAGCCACTTGAAGAACTGTTGGCATATCCGCCGAGGTTTTATGTAATAAGACCTACTTTCTCCAATTATTTAGAACTGCCGAATATAATTTCGAGTTTATCGGTTCCGCTTTCAAGATACATTTTTAACAGCGTATTTGTAAGTGTGATTACAACTGTTTTACATGTAATAGTTGCATCTATGGCGGCATTTGTAATGTCAAAGGGCAGATTTAAGGGATTATCTGTTTTATTTATAATCGTTCAGTTTTCGCTTTTATATAACGCTTATACATTGGCAATTCCGCAATATATTATCTACTCAAAAATCGGCATTGTTGATACATATTTGGTTTATATTCTTCCGTATTTGCCGTCAACTCTCGGTGTTTTCCTTATAAAACAGTATATGGACGGCAGTGTCCCCGACGCCTTAATCGAGGCGGCGTATATCGACGGTGCGTCCGAAATCAGAATATTTTGGTCAATAGTGATGCCGATTTCAAAACCCGCTTGGATGACATTGGTTTTGTTCTCGTTCAGAGATTTATGGTCTTTGCAACCGCAGGGAACAATTTTCAGTGAATCCTTAAAAATGCTTCCGAATGTTATGACAACGATTATTTCGGGAGGTATCGCAAGGTCGGGCAGTGCTATGGCGGCAACGGTAATTTTAATGATTCCGCCAATACTTGTATATTTAATTTCGCAATCCAATGTAATGGAAACAATGAGTACAGCAGGTATAAAATAAGTATTTATGGAGTGTATTTATGAAAAAGCTGATTATTGCTTTGTTAATAACCCTGATAGCATTTAGCAGTGCTGTTCCTGTATTTGCGAGTGAATCAATCCAAAATTCTCCCGATAATACTTATTCGTATTGGCTCGGATATGATGATAAAAATTTAGTTCCTGCAAAACCCATTTATGAGGTTTCTAAGACAATTATCGGAAACGATATCGGTTATAACGGTGTGAATTTTGTTCCGACAGATATATTTTGTGCCGAGGACGGGAAAATCTATATTTTGGAAGCCGATACTTCAAGAGTTACCATACTTGATAAAAATTACAGTCAAATTTCAAATTTCACCGCCGTTACAAAAAACGGCGAAAGCATAATGTTTGACGGCGCAACCGGTATTTTTGTCCATAAGGACGGTAGAGTATTTATTGCAGATACAAATCATGCAAAAGTGCTTATTTGTAACAGTAACGGAGAATACATATCTGAACTTGATTTACCGAAATCTAAAATTATTCCTAAGGATTTTGAGTTTTATCCGTCAAAGGTTACGGTCGATAAAGAAGGATATATTTATGTTTTGAGCAAGGGCTCAACATACGGTGCGTTGCTTTACAATTCAAAATACGGTTTTGAAGGTTTTTACGGTGCAAATACCACAAAAACCACAATAGGCGGTTTCTTTTCGCAAATTTGGAATAATTTTGTTATGACTGACGAGATGTTGTCCGGTCAAATAAAATCAATTCCGTATCAGTTTACCGATTTTTGTGCTGACAGTGAAGGGTTTATTTATACGGTAACGGGTAATACCTCGGAAACAGAGCAAACAGGACAAATTAAGTGCTTGGGGCCGAGTGCAACAAATTTACTTCGGGTAAAACAAACCGATAAATATAAAAATTCAAATGATTTCAATTTTTCCGATACCAATTCATCTACCGTTCATTTGGTAAATGTCGATTTCAACGGAATTGCCGTTGACGAGGACGGATATATTTATGCTCTTGACAGCACCTACGGAAGAATTTTTGTTTACGATAAAGAATGCAATCTTTTATCGGCTTTCGGCGGTGGATTCGGCGAAGGAAAACAAAAAGGCGTTTTCAGTCTTGCAGGTTCAATAGACGCTAAAAACGGAAAAGTTTTTGTAGTTGACCAAAATCTCGGTACTATTACCGTTTTCGGTGAAACAAAATACGGTGCTTTGGTAAAATCAGCTGATGCACATTATTTAAGCGGTGATTATGAAGAGGGCTATGATTTATTCAAAAAAACGCTTTCTCTTGATAGAAACAGTCAAGTGGCATATAGAGGTTTAGCCAAGTCTTGCATAATAAAAGGGGACTATAAAAAGGCACTTTATTATGCTAAATGCGGAATTGATTACGAAAGTTACAGTCAGGCACTTGAAATGACACGCTCCGATTATCTTAACAGTAATCTGTGGTGGATAGTTCTTATTATTGTTTTTGTGATTTTTGCAATAATATTTGTTCCGCTTATGTTAAAAAAGAAGAATAAGAAATTGATAACCAATAAAAAAGTTATTTGTATGCTTTCTTCTTCGGTTCACCCGTTTGATGCTTCTTATTTGATAGCAAAGGAAAATATGGGTTCTGTTCCTTTGGCAGTAATATGTTTAGTTCTTTTCTTTATAGCAAAGGTTTTGCAGGATACAAAGAGCGGATTTTTGTTTAGCAGATTTAACGCCGAAACATATAACTCGGTAATGACACTAATCGGCAGTGTCGGTGTTGTACTTCTTTGGAGTGTATGCTCTTGGGCAATTTCGGTACTTTTTGAAGGAAAATGCAGACTCAAACAAACTTTTGTTATTGCCTCTTATGCTATGATTCCGCAAATAATAAACAGCATTTTATTCTTAATTTTTTCGCAATTCCTTACAAGTGATGAAGCAGTGCTTATATCTATTATTTCGGTATTATCGCTTATATTAAGCGGAATTGTTATTGTTATCGGTAATATGACAATCAACGAATTTAATTTCTTCAAATTTTTAGGAACGGCGATAGTAACACTTGTTGCAATGTTTGTGTGCATTTTTGTTATTTTTATGGTAGCAATTTTAATGCAACAATTATTTACATTCTTTGCAACTGTAATGTCGGAAGTTATGTATAGGTAAAGTATTTGTTGAAAAGTATTCTTTAATCCACGAGGTAATGAAATGAAAAGGTTTTTATGTAAATCGGCATCATACATTTTACTTATTCTTATTTGCATTTGCTGTTGTTCTTGTAATAAGAATAATAATATCAAAACAAAAATGCCGGATATTGATGCCCAAAATGAAAACAGTGATATTTCGGTTGAAAATTCCAAATATTCATTATCTTGGGATAATGAATATAAAACGGTTTATTTAGCCGACAAAGAAAATAATACCTTACTCTCGTCTGCGCTTTATTTACCTGACAAAAGTATAAATCCCGATTACTGCGATGTTTTGTCTATTGAGTATTTTAACAGCACGGCGGGCGCTCAGGAAATTCTTACGGCGAAATCTAATAAGGATAACTGTTCATTTTCATCTAAAAAAACAAAAAACGGCTTTTCTGTTACCGTGTTGTTTGAAGACTTGAAGATTTTAGTACCGTTTTCCGTAACCCTTAATGACAGTTCGGTAGATGTTTCGGTTGATATTAAAAATATCGTTGAATCTTCAAAGTTCCGAGTATACCGTGTGTGCTGTTTGCCGTATTTTTGCTCCTGTCAAAACAGTATAAATAATTATTATGTTATACCCGACGGCAACGGGGCTCTTATGAAAACCGATGAACGGGGCATAGGAAACCCGAGAAGCTATGAAGCGAGTGTGTACGGAACTGACCTTTCACAGGAAATATTGGAAAAAACCTCTAATACAAAAGATATAAAAATGGCTTTCTTCGGAATGAGTGCCGATAAAGTATCGGTCGCATCTATAATTACAAACGGTTCGGAGCAAGCAAGCATTTCCGCCTTTGCGGGGGATAAATCAATCGGTAACTCCTATGCGAATTTTTACTTTCAAATAAGAGGCTTCAAAAAGACAAAAACTCCTAACGGCTATTCACATAGATTTACCGATGAAAAAATAAAAAATGAAAAAGTATCTTTCAGTATGAAATTATCAGATGCTTATACCGATTATGTAAAAATTTGCGGTATTTACAGAGAGTATCTGAAAGATAATTATAAAATGTCAACGATAAAGTCCGATACACCGCTTTCTATAAGATTTTTAGGAGCATTAACTGTAAAAGATTTCGTTTTCGGCGTACCGTACAGTAAGGTGGAAAAATTAACATCTTTTAATGATGTTAAATCAATTCTTAAAGAAATAAAAGAAAAAACCGATGTTATTCCCGATGTTCAAATGGTAGGTTTCGGGGAAAGCGGTTTGGATACGGGCAAGATTTCCGGCGGTTTTGGTTTTACCGATGTTGTAGGCAGTAAAGAAGATTTATCCTCATTGCTCGGTTATGTCGGGAAGAACGGAATTAACTGCTATTTCGATTTCGATGTTGTGAATTTCAGTAAATCTTCATCAGGTTTCAGCAAAACATTCCAAAACGCCATTACTTGCAACAAAACAGCGGCGGTTGTACCGCAGTACTATTTATCTACTTATGATGCAGATAAAGATAATGCAAGACTGTTAAGCAGAAAGTGTATTAAAAAAGCAGTCGATAAAACAATAAGTTTTATAAAAAAGCAAAAAATAAATGCAGTCAGCTTATCGTCACTTTCAAAAACGGCATATTCGGATTATAAAGATAATTCTTATTATGTTAAAGGCAATATGATAAAAGATGTCAGGAACAGTATTGACACCCTTTCAAAGAATAAAATCTCATTTGCTTCAAATAACTCTTATGATTATGTAACAGCAAGCGCAAAAAGAGTATTCGAGGTGAGTACCGATTCATCCGAGTATAACTGTTTTGACGAGGAAGTTCCGCTTTATCAAATTGTTTTCAAAGGATATATACCGCTTTCGTCGTATTCTGTAAATTTAAGCGGGAACCCTCAAAAGCAGTTCCTCAAATCCTTGGAATGCGGAACATCAATTTCATTTACGCTTATAGGCAATTATAAGACGGAATTTGCAACAACATATAATTCGGCGATTATTTCTTCACTTTACAGTGATAACAAAAATACAATTTTTGATATGGTTAATAAATCTTCAAAGTATCTGAAAAATGTCGAAAAGGCAACAATTATTTCGCATAGTATTCTTGAAAACAATGTACATAAAACCGAGTTTGATAACGGTACAACAATATATGTAAATTATTCAAACGATAAGAATACCGCAGACGGTATTTCTATAAAACCAATGGACTTTACTGTTGTTGGAAAGTAGGTTAAGTAAATGGTTAAAAAGAGAAAAAGGGGAATAGAATCGAAAAAAGGATTATACGGTTTTATCTTTATAGGTCCTTGGATTTTCGGCGTTTTGTCTTTCGTGCTTATTCCGATGATAAAGACAATAGCATATTCTTTTTCCGATGTTGCGGTAGATGAAAGCGGAAGTATAGTTTTAGATTTTATCGGACTTGAAAATTTCAAATACTTATTTAAGGTTGACCCGAATTACATAACCAATTTGAAAGATGCCGTAATTTCTTTTCTGTATTCAATGCCTACTATTGTTATTTTGAGTTTGCTGTTTGCAATTGTTCTAAATCAGCAATTTAAGGGCAGAATGGTTGCAAGGTCGATTTTCTTCCTTCCCGTAATAATATCGACGGGCGTAGTGGTAGAAATGCTTACAACGGGAATGGCAGGGAAAAGCGCCGCAATGGCAAATGTATCGGATGTTGCTGCAAACAGCGGTCTTGTAAGCAATATGATAGATTTTGATTTGGTTCTCAAACAGCTGAATTTTCCATCTGCCGTTACAGAACTGTTTTCTAAATATACATCAATCATATTTGATTTGATTTGGAGTTGCGGTATACAAATTGTGCTGTTTATTTCAGGGCTTCAAACTATACCTTCTCAATTATACGAGGTTTCAAAGGTTGAGGGAGCTACAAAATGGGAAGAGTTTTGGTATGTTACCATTCCGATGCTTAAAAATGTAATTTTGCTTGTAATGATATACACCTGTATTGATACATTGGTAACATCTAAAAATCAGGTAATTTCTCAAAGCTTTGAAACAATGCAAACTATGAATTACGGTTCGAGTTCATCAATGTTATGGATGTTCTTTGTAATAGCAGGACTGATTTCGGCATTGTTTATCGGAATTTATTACAGATTATGTATGCGCCGTTGGCAGTAGAGTAGGAGGAAGGTTTTTTGAGTATAACAGATAACAATAAAAATTCCTTGGATAGAAAAAAGACCGTCGGGAAAACTCTTATTGCCATTGGCAGATGGCTTTTGATAATAGCAGTAAGTTATGTTATTCTTTATCCTTTGCTTTCAATGGTTTCAACCTCGCTTAAAGCGCAGGCAGATATGCTTGACCCAGCGGTTGTATGGGTCCCGAGACATTTTTCTTTAACAAACTTTGATATTGCGATTAAGGCAATGGATTTTTGGAATTCTTTGTTTGTAACTTTTAAGTATAACATTTTAAGCGCACTTATCGAAGTTTTCACATGTTTGTTTACGGCATACGGTTTTGCGAGATTTAAGTTTAAGTTCAAATCCGTTTTTATCGTCATACTGATTGTCAGCATTGTTTTGCCGAGTGAAATGTTAATCGTATCTACATATACGCAAATGTCTTACTATGATGTATTCGGTATTCTTAAATTAGCAGGCAATATTTTCGGCAAAGAGTTAAGACCAAACTTAATTGATACTGGTTGGGCAATGTGGTTGCCGTCGATTTTTGCCGTTGGCGTTCGTTCAGGCTTATTCATCTTTATTTATATGCAGTTCCTTAAAAATTTGCCGAACGAGTTAGAGGAAGCCGCAAGTATAGACGGAGCAGGACCTGTTAAGACATTTTTTAAGGTTATTATTCCGTCAAGTGGTGTTGTAATTCTAACGATTACAATTTTTTCGATAATTTGGCATTGGAACGAATATTTAACCTCAACAATACTTTATACGGACCATTTTTCGCTTGCCGTTCAATTATCGCAACTTGAAACAAGACTGACAACTATCGGTGTAAGGGATTCAGGACTGCTATTAAACGGAATTATTATGGCGGCTTGTCTTTTGTTTGTTCTGCCAATGCTCATAATGTATATGTTTTTACAAAAATACTTTATTCAAAGTATTGATAGAGTAGGAATAGTAGGTTAATTTCTTGATAATAAACATTAAGGTGGTATTTATGAAAAATCTTTCAAAAAAACTGATTTCCGCTTTTTTAGTCAGTTCATTACTGTTTTCTGTAATATTTATCGGAATAGTCAATGTTGTTGCCGATTCAAGCATACTTACAAACGGCGGTTTTGAAGATGGCAAAACAGAGCCATTTGTATTAAATGTCGTAAGTGGATATGCAAGTGCCGAGCTTTCAAGTGTTGCTAATAACGGCGATTATTCATTGAAATTCAGCAATGGGGCAACTTCGGCAAGTACATTTGCAGGGACACATTCCAATCAGCGAATTTATTTACCGATTAAAGATTTGGAAAAAAATACGGACTATAAACTTGGATTTTGTATGAAACAAAGCGTTGCCGGTTATGTTTACACAACCGTAAATTCCGGCTCATCGTTCGATAGTCCTTCGTTGCTTTCTTCAACAAAACCTGTTACCGAAACGGAAGCCGAAACAAAACCTTATATTGCTTATAATGCTTCACACTACAATGCTACAAATGTATTTCCCATCAACAATTCTCAAACTGAAAATTGGGTAAAATACACCTATACATTTAATACCGGAGATAGTACGGAAGCGTATCTTAATTTCTTTTTCACGGTTGGTGATAAGGACGAGAAAGATTTTTATTTAGATGATTTCTTCATTAAATCCAATAAAATTCTTCCCGGATTTGAGGACGGCGGTTTTGAAAGCGGTGAGATGGGAAATATTTCTTTCAAAAGTGCTGCGAGCAATGCTGATACCAAAGTCATAACAGAACAAAAAAACACCGGCTCTTATTCCTTAAAGTATAAGCCGAGTGCAACCGATCAGAACAGCATAATTTTTATTCCTTTTAATGTAGAAAAAAATAAAAAATATGAAGTTTCATTTTTTGCTAAATTTACAAACAATGCGTACCATAAGTTCTATTTGAATATACTAAAATCAAAATCTTGGAACGATAGCGTTACGGCTGAAATCAACAGTGATTTCACTGTTGCTGCCACATCTTGGTATGCTTCCACAACCCAAATTACAAATACTGTCGGTAGCTCTCTTGGTGTTGATTCTTGGAAAGAAATTAAAATTACTGTAAATTCCGGCGAGAATACTCAGCTGTTCGTTGCAATAGGAACGCCGTATACTTATGAAATATTCTTCGATGATTTTGGATTAAAATTAGTCGAAGAGCCAAAAATAGGCTTTTCAGACGGTGGATTTGAAAAAGGTGTAATCGGCGATGTTTCTTTCCAAAATTCTTCCAAAAACAGCGAAACTACTGTAACTGCCGAACAAAAATACGCAGGAAATTATTCTTTGAAATATGCACCTTCAGCAACAGATACAAGTGGTTTAATGTTTGTGCCGATCACAACAGAAAAAAATAAAAAATATGTTATAACTTTTTTTGCTAAGTTTACTAATAACAGTTATCACAAGATGTATTTGAATTTGCTTAGGTCAAAAACCTGGAGCGATAGCTTTTCTGTTGAAATTAAGAGCGATTTTGCTGTTGCATCCGCATCATGGTATGCAGCAACAACAGCTATAACTAACACCGTAGACGGAAAATTGGGTAATGATGAATGGAAAGAAATTAAAATATCGTTTAATTCCGGTGATAGTAAGCAATTATATCTTGGTATAGCCACACCGTATACATATACGATTTATTTTGATGATTTCTCTCTTTCGGAAAATACTTCTGGGGACACTCCAGGAGGAGATGACCCTATTGTTGATTCCGAATTTGTAGTAGGAAGCAATAATAATCCTGCATATACAAGTCTTATCAATAACACAGTGGAAATCGGTGCGAAAAGTGATAAGGTTTTTCACATATTCAATCATCAAACAACAATGAATACGGATATGGCATATTGCATGCGTATGTATCAAAAATTCAAAGTTGAAGCCGGTAAGACTTATTGTTGGACATTTGATGCAAAAATCGCAAATATAGACGCTTCAAAAAATGCTGACGGTTTAGTTGCTTATGCTGATGTGCTTTCTGCTTTTCCGGGAAGTTCAACCGGAAACATATTAGATAAAGAAAACACTTCAAAATGGTATGCTGCGAGTTTTCGGTCAGCAAACGGAACAACGGCAATGTCAAAGGCGGCAGAAGCAAGAAATTTGCTTGTTCAAACAGATGGCTCGGCTACAACAGTTGAAGGCGATGATTCAACAAGAACGGTAGACAATTATTTTGGCGGTGCAATCGCTTTGCCGTATAAAACCGGAACAAAAGAATATAATACCGAAAGCACCGGTTGGCATACATATTCAGTTTCATTTACTGCTACTGTTTCCGGAACGGTTTATCCATTTATTATGCCAACATATCAACTTGGTTCGTGCGGTCATTTGTATGTTGAAAATTGGAAAATTAAAGAGCAAACCGAAGCACCGAAAGCAAAATTCAAGGATGCATCTTTTGAGATGCAAAACGAAGAGGCTCTTAATTTTCTAAATAAGAAAACAAATTCTTATGCTGACAGCAAATTTGTTAAAGTATCCGATGCACCAGACGGTGATTATGTATATAAATTCGTAAACTCTGATGCAGATTGTAGCTTGACTGATTTATCTCAAACAATCTATAAGACCTCAAAGGTTGGAAAAGATAAGACCTATACGGTTTCTTTCTATGCAAAGTTTATTGGTGATTATAACCCCACTGTAACGAGGGCTTTCCAAGTCGGTGCATACATAACTAAACCCACAACATGGTTACAGAATTATATGACCGGCGACTATATTTCCTATGAAAATTCGCAACCCGATAAATCAAAGGTTTTATTCGTTAATAACTTTGGCTACGGAACAAATGTCATAAGAATTTACGAAACGGCTGAAAATAACGGAAAATGGGTTAAGTATTCATTTACATACAATTCGGGCTCTAATGCAACACTTTACTTTACAATGAGTAACCATTTCTACTACGGAACGGAATTTTATACAGATAATTGGACCATAGAGGAAGTTGACAGCGGAGATGTTACACCGCCCTCAAACGGAACAGGTAATTTTAAGGACTATGTTTTAGGCTCAAAAGTTACTCAGACTGCTTCTGAAATTACTCTAAATAATCCAACCGTTCAAAGCGATGCGGCAGGCTCATTTGTATATAAGCCATATAATGTTGAAACTGGTAAAGATTATTTGATTACCTTTAAGGTTAGAGCAAAGAACATCGCTGATAAATCTGCATCCCTGATAATCGGTGTAGATGATACTGTTCCTGTTGTTTGGTCGGGGATAGGGCTTAAATATTCAAAATCCGTAAATTCGTTTGTTCTTTCAAAATATATGAGCAATATAAATCAAAATCATATGGGCTCACAGTCAAAACTTTTGACAGTAACTGACACTGATACTTATGAAGTAAATATTATCGTAAATGCAACGGCAGATGTTATTTACCCGTTCATAGCCAATTCGTTTACTGATAACGCCGATTTTGTTTCTTCGCTTTGGGATATAAAAGAATATAAAAGGGAAGAAAAAACACTTGATGAAAATACAGTCTTTTCTGTCGATTTTGAACCTCTTTTAGAGTATGCAAAGAATTATTCAGAGGGAGCAACATGGCCGATATATAAATCATCAGAGCATGCACATTCTGGAAAATATTCTATTCATATAGCACCTTCAAAAAATGAAAATGAAGGTTATCCTGCTTTCAAATTCACTAACGATAAAGGCGCATTTGTTGAATACAATCAGTTAAAGCCGAACACAACATATAAGTTGTCGTTTTGGATGTATTCAATAGGCGATGTTGTAAGCGATTTCAGAAGAATAATCGTTTGGTCGAATTTTGATAGCGAGAAGAAAAGCTATTTCAATGAAAAGACAAGTGAATGGCAACAGCAAACGCTGTATTTTACAACCGATGATGTAAATACAAATTACTGTTTCTTCTGGGCACTTACCGCTACATACTTAAACAAAATAGAATGTTACATAGACGATATCAAGTTAGCGGAAGCGTCCGAATGTATAATGGAAAGCAAACCTGTTAAGACCTACTGTGAAGATTACCTCAATTTAATTCCAAACGGGAATATGGAATATTACAACACACAAAACAGTTGGAATGTTGCAGGTGTTAAAATGACACGCACTTCTGACAAAAACGATGATTCCATTAGCGGCAATGCTTACGGTAAAATTACGGGAAATGCTGACTTTACAAGAACTTTTGATTTGAAAAAAGGTTATGTTTATCTCTTCTCATACTCTTACAGAATAAATAAAGCAACTAATCTGCAAATCGGTCTTGTAAATTCGTCGGGCAATCCGATTACTGCTGACCCTGAAAGCGGTAAGAACTATTCAAGTCTGCTTACTCCATCAGTCATAGGCGATTGGCAACGGGAAGGATTTACATTCTTGTCTCCTGCCGACGGTAAAGTATCACTTAGAATTTTGGGTTCGAATTTAGATGTTGATTTAGACGATATTATGCTCTTTGATAATTACCGTGCTAAAAAGGAAAATCCGAATATTAATGACTATTATGCGATAGACCCAAGTAATGAAAACAGTTTGTATAACATCATTGATAATGTGATTGCCGTACCAAGACCTGATGAAGAAGAGGAAGATGATTATTCGTTTGATGATTATGATGACTCTGAATTTACAGATGACGACGATGATACAGGCACAACTACAAGAAAACTTTTAAGAATCAAGAAAAAGAAGAAGGTTAATAATTCTGATGATTCAATAGATACTGCAACGCTTGTTTTAATTATCGTCGGATGCGTTCTTGTTTTAGGTGCTGCGACAACCACAACAATAATTCTTGTTAAGAAGAAAAAGAAAAAGGCATAAGCAGCATTCTTACAAACCGTTAAAAAACAGATATTTTATCTGAAATAATAAAAGGAGAAAAAAGTATGAAAACATTTATCAAAAGGAGTTTAAGTTTAATTCTGGTAGTTTTATTTGCATTTTCAGTAGTTGGATGTAAAGATAAAAAGCCGGAAGACGAAGGCAGCGAGTATGAGTATGAGTACGAGTATGTCGATGTTCCTGAGGACGGAAGCGAACCTCAAACAGACTCAAAGGAAAAAACCAATTCAAATTCAAGCCAAAGCGATTCAAAGGTAACCGTTGACCTTGAAAAAATCAAGGGAACAACGCTTAATGTTCTAATGTGGCGTGATTTGGCAATCAATGAAAAAGAGAAGATTGAGAATTTCCAAAAGCAATACGGCGTAACGGTTAAGATTACATATACAACTCAAAATATGTATGCCTCAAAGTTATCTTCAATGGTAACAAATAAACAGTCGCCCGATGTTGCAACCTTTCCGAGTCTTATGTATCCGCTCGGCGTTAAGTCTTTATTCCAACCTGTTGAAGTTACGGGGCAGGATTTGAATGATTCTGTTTGGAATAAAAAAGCAATGGATAATTATAAGATAGACGGTAAAAACTATTGCTTCCTTTCTTATAACAACTGGTATACCTGTTCGGCAATTATTTTATATAATAAAGATTTATTTAATAAACTCGGTATTCCTACACCGCTTGAAAAGTTTAAGCAGGGTAATTGGAACTGGGATACAATGGAAGAACTCTCAAAGCAAGTAGTAGCCAAAGGAAAAGCAGACGGCAACAACTATTGGGGCTTATATGCTCAAACTGACTACGGCGTTGATGATTTTATCGGTTCAACCGGAAACGATTTTATAAAGAAAACTTCAAACGGCTATGAGAGCGCAATACTTGATTCAAAAACAACATCTGCGTTTACAAAGATGACTCAAATGCTTGATAACGGTTCGCTTGAAAAGATGGGCTCACCCGGTAACTTCTTTACAGGAAAAATGGCTATGATGGTTACTAATATTTGGGCAACCCTACTTAACGGCGGTTTAGGTCAATTAAGTTTTAATGCCGAATATGTTCCGTTCCCGTGTGCAAAAGGTCAAAAGGAAGTAATGGTTGAAGCATTTAATAAGTTCGGTGTTCCAAAGGGTGCTAAAAATCCTGTTGCCGCAGGTTTGTTTATCAAAGAATTTCTTGACCCGAAAAATACACCTGCTTATGCGGGATATACTAACTGCCCGAATTCCGAAGAAATGTTTAAGTATGTAACTTCAAAAGACAGAACATATTCAACTGCTTACGGCGCTGCTGTTTTAGGTTACAGCAATTCAAAAGCATTAGAACAGTTGCGTTCTGATTTGTGGGCTACATCTCCAAGTCAGGTAACAACGGTTCTTAATAAAAACAAGGCGCTTGTTACAAATGCAGTCAATACAGTAAACAAAAAAGTAAAATAATATTTTATTTGTTTAGTGTATAGAAAGGAAAGAGTATATGAAAATTACAAATAGAATACTCTCAATATTATTGTTGATAGTTCTTGTCCTTTCATTAACATCTTGTAATGATGATAAATCAAACGGTAAAAAGAAAAAGACAACATCTTCAAAAGATACTAATGTATCTTCATTTGAGGATGTTGGAAGCGACCAAGATGATTCTTCGGTTGAAGATTTGGATTTTTCGGATTTTGATTTTCAAGAATCGTCGGAAGTATCCGATGTGTTAATCTACAATAATTCTCCGATTATAAAAGACTATACCGGTATGAGTGCTATTTATTTCGGTTTCAGTTATATTCCTGATAAAACCTTTAAGGAAGAACCGTATTCGGAAAAAGAAATGAATTATGAAATAAGTATGCTCAAAAAATCGGGAGTAAAAATTGTCAGAACATATTTGTATACCGAATGGGCTTTTGATTACGGTACAAATAAGTGGGATTTTAACACCGAAACCATGAAAGGGTTTTACAAATACTGCGATTTGATGAAAAAGAACGGTATTGATATTGTAATTTCAATTCCCGGTACCAATATGTATGTCGGTACAGACGGTATTGTTGATAAAAACCCGTTTTATGTGTTAAAAGGAACAACTGAGGCAAAGGACAACGGTCCGCTTTACGGACAATATTGGGTGGATTTTGTCAAAGAAGTTATTGTTAACAGAGGTTATAACAATATTAAATACTTTATGATTACCACCGAGCCTAATAACAGGGACCAGTATCTTCTTGATAAAAAACGCTTTAATGAACATATGGATACTGCAAAATATGTAAGCGAAGCATTATCAAAAGCAAATCTCCGAAAATACATCAAGATAATGGGACCGCTTACAACCGGCGGAATTGATATGGGCGAATACTTTGATTCTTCGCTTCAATGGTTAAAGTGGTCAGTAGAAGAATACGATAAGTATATTGATATTTATGCTACGCATGCTTATACCCATGTTACCAATACATCGACATCGTATTATACCGATAGAACTCAGTGGGCTGAAAAAATGAAAGCAATAGTTGCCCCGACAGGTAAACCGTTTTGGTGCGATGAAACAAATGTTAATACAGGTGGCAGCGGTAATAATCTTGAATTAGCCGAATCGGGTATTTCGGGACTGCATTTAGCCGTTAACCAAATTGCTTCTATGAATTCGGGCGTAAGTTCAAATATGATTTGGTCATTGATAGATTCAAGATTTTACGGTAAGTCCTCGGGTGCTGATTTGGGCTCGCAGGGTGAAGCCACTGCTCTTATCAATTATTTCAGACTTTCAAGACTTATTAAACCGTCATACTATATGTTCCAAATCCTTAGCAAAGCCGGTAGCGGTGAGGTTTACGGATTCAGCACCGGAGAAGAAGGTGTTTATGCTGTTGCTGTTAAAAACGCAGACGGTAAATATTCTTTGATTGTTGCAAATAACAATATTTATTCGGTTGATTTGAATTATGTTTTCAAAAACAAATTAAGCAGTTCGACTTTCAGTAGATATTATTATCAGTCGGATAAAATTAAGTTAAGTTCTGTATATAATCCGATAACTGTTGATAAAAAATTCAGTAAGGTTACAAGCGGATTTAAGGATTCGCTCGAAGCATTAAGCGTTGCTGTTTATGTTTGTGAATAACAGTATTTGCGTTATTAAATCGCAAATTTGCGGTTTTAATAATAGAAAGTTCTAATAACTAATTTTTCGGTATCGGTGTTATTAGTTCGCTTGTTTATATGTAAAAAAGGAGGAATGCAGAAAAAAATAATATTCGCCACCCCAAAAATATATTTTTTGAAAGAAGGAGTATTATGAGAAATCTAAAAAAGACAATCGCATTACTTACTTGCGTTGCAATGATTGCAACACTATTTACAGTAGTTTCTACTACTGCATTCGCAAAAAGTGCCGCTGATTTGAATGTTACTTTTGAAGACGGTACAATAGGCGCTTTTGTAAAGCCGAATTCTGGTACTACGACATACACTACTGCTATTGCATCAAATGCCGAAGCGTTTAGTGGTAACTATTCTTTGAAATTTACAAAGGCCACAACAGCCGTTAGTACAATTTCCGGAGCTTTTGATTATCAGCGCATTTATTTGCCACTTAATAATCTTGAAGCAAATACCGACTATAAGTTGACATTTATGGTTAAGCAAACAGTCGCTGGCGGCGATGATTATTTGGGTACAACCCTTGCCACAGGTACAGCGTATACAGCAGCTTCTTTGTTGCCTGAAACAAACCCGTCATATGTTAAAGATTCTGCAACTAATCCTATTATCACTCGTCAGGCATCAAATAGCGGTGTAAATAATATCTTTTTGCTTAACAACCGCCAAACCGATGATTGGGTAAGATATGTTTATACCTTTAACAGTGCAACCAACACAACCGCTTATCTTAATTTTTTCTTTAGAAATAAAGATGCCGTTGAAAGAGATGTATTTATCGACGATGTTGTCCTTAAAAAAGCAAGTGATGTTTTAGAGGGCAATTCAAACGGTGTTGCAAACAGCGGTTTTGAAACCGGTGAAACTTCTCCGTTTGTGCTTAAAACAAGCGATGCTTATGCAAAAGCAAGTATTTCTCCCATATCACATTCCGGAAATTATTCTTTGAAATTCACAAACGCTACCGGAAAAACCGGCACTGCGGAAGGAACTTTTAATAATCAAAGAATATATCTGCCGCTTGAGAATCTTGAAAGTAATACGGATTATTACTTGTCATTTTGGGTTAAACAAACTGCTACCGGATATTTAGCGACTACTGTTTCCACCGGAACTGCATATAACAGTGCATCAATATTGCCATCGACATTGCCTACGAAAGCTGATTACATCAATCCTTCATGTAATTATGAATCCGATACAAAACCTTGGATTGTATATCAAGCAAATAACAATAATATAAATAAGATTTTCTTATTTGACAATCAGCAAACAGCTACTTGGGTAAGATATAATTACACATTCAACAGCGGTGCTAATACAACCGCTTATCTTAACCTTTTCTTTGAGCAGGGCAACGGAACAGCAAGAAGTGTATATATTGATGATGTTATGTTTGCTAAAACATCAGATTTGCTTAAAGATAACAATCAAGGCGTAACAAACAGTGGCTTTGAAACCGGTACATTAGGTAATCTTGTTCAAAAGCATAATACAGACAGAACAACATCAACTGTTTCTGCCATTGCTCATAGCGGAAATTATTCTTTGAAATTTACAAAGAAAAAACTAACATGTGGCTCCGCAAGTGTTTGTTTTGACCAACAGAGAGTTTATTTGCCCTTAACCGGTCTTACAAAGAATACCGATTATAGATTCAGTTTTTGGGTTAAACAGGATACAGTAGGTTATTTAGGTACATCGCTTGGAACAACAAATGCAATAAGTGCAACAAGTATGTTGCCCGACACTAAACCTACCGTTTATTCCGAATCGGCACAGGCACCTTTGATTTCTCAAGATAAGAATCACGGTATGTTGCCCCTTTTCTGGATAGACAATCATCAAACCGATGAATGGGTAAGATATACCTATTCCTTTAACAGCGGCGATTATGAAACTCTTTACTTCAATTTCTTCTATGATTATAATATAGATTACAAAGACACTTCCGTAAAGAATACATTTATTGATGATTTGCATCTTTGGGCTGCACCGCAAGATATAGTTGCAAACGGTGATTTTGAAAGCGGAAATTGTTTTGTTGAAAACAGAACCGACGCTCCTGATTATGGTACAATTTCTACTACAAGCGATGAAGCATACGAAGGTGATTTTTCTCTTAAATATAAAACAACCGCAACCAAAGCGAGCACAATAGCAGGAACACTAACCTATTCTACTATATATGTTCCGCTTAACAATTTGAAAGCAAATACATATTATTCTTTCAAATTCTTTATGAAAGCCGATACAAATCAGTATATCTATACAAGGCTTGCAAACGGAAACGCATTCAAAAACGGCAAATTAACCGATAAATCACTTATGATTTGTCCTCCCGAATTTGAGTCTGATTATGTTGGCACCGGTGAATTTGATGTTGCCGCAACGGTTGTTGATGACGGTTTGTCAAGTTACTATGGCTTAAATGGATGCTATCCGATAAGAAACGAGCAGTCATCAAATTGGGTAGAGTATGAGTACAGCTTCTATACAGGTGAATATACCGATGCAAACTTTGTTGTATTCGTTCCGATTGATACAGCCCGTACACCTGCAAACTACTATTTTGATTTGGTTACATTAAAGGAAATCACATTCCCGACAATGACCGACAGCGGTGAAACCAATGTTCCTTGCAGAATAGGTGATATTGATAATAATGGCCGTATTGCCGCTTCCGATTTGACCTATATGGTTAGATACATTTTAGGAACATTAAATGAAGAAGTTGCTATTAAGGTTATTGATGTAAACTGCGATAATTCGGTTGATATTTTAGACCTTGTTGCTCTTAAAAAGTATATTGCAGGCAAAAGCAGTGTTTTGGGAAAAAAGTTAACCGCATCTAAAACCGTTACTCTTTCGGTAAATAATACCGCAGGTAACGCTGTTACAACAAATTATGTAGGAACATCAGGTGTTTACTACCCTTTTGATTTTATCAAAAACGATGAGCTTACTACACCTTATACCGAAGAAGAACTCGCATGGGAAGTAGCACAGCTTAAAGCTATGAATGTTTCTATGGTTAGAACATTTATCTATCCCGAATGGTCATATAACGCTTCAACAAAGCAGTGGGACTTTAATTCCGAATATATGCAGGGATTCTATGATTACTGCGATATGTTAAAGGAAAACGGTATTGATATTACTGTTGCCATTCACGGCGTTGGACAGCTTCGTGACGAAAAATTATATAACGGTTATATGAAAAGAGTTATTCCCGATTTAGTCGGTTCAGAAGCTACTTTAACTCAATCTGTAAATGCTTTTGCTGATTGGTTTGCTCAGTTTGCTAATCAGGTTATCAATGTTAAGGGTTACGATAATCTTAAATACTTTATCGTTTCAACCGAGCCTTCAAATGATGTTGTAAACGAAACACAAACAGTTCAGAAGGAAAAGTTTGACGAGATTAAAGCAATTGTTGAAGCTGTTGACTCTGCTTTAACAACCGCAAATCTCAGAAGCAATATTAAACTTGTAGGTCCTTCCGTTACAACCGGTAGCGAAAACGGAAACTATCCTGCAACTGCTGTCCGCTTTGTTGATTGGACAATTTCCGAAATCCCTGAAATTGATATAATTTCTGTTCATCACTATACTCACTACACCGATTGGACAGAAGACCAGTATGACTTCTGCACTAATTGGCTTACAACCTATAAGGCAAAGTGCGATGCTGCCGGTAAAGAGCTTTGGATAGACGAAACAAATGCAACTCTCGTTCAAAGCGCTTCCGCAGAAGACCAAATTGCAGCTCATTTTAACCCGTTAAAGGGTACTGCTATCGCTCTTAATATCTTGGCAGGTATGAACGGCGGTGCAAACACCAACTGCATTTGGGCACTTAACAACCAAAAGGTTGGCTTTGAAGGATTTGACAGTAACTTCGGTGTTGATACAAACGGTTTAGTTCCTTATTTCAGATTTTCAAGAGTAAACAACCCTGAATTCTATGCTTTCTCTATTCTTGGTCAGCTTGTAAAGAAGGGTGCAACAATCTATGCCGGAACATATTCTGAAAACGGTGTTTATACCGCTATGGTTGAAAACACCGACGGTTCAAAGGGATTTGTTGTTATCAATATGAAAGCAACCAACTGCGAATTTAACATTAACCTTGCTTCTTCGCTTGGTGGCGCTAATCTTTCAAGATACCTTTATAATCCTGAAACCGTAAAGTGCAGTGCTGATAATACACCGATTGATTTTGATATCAGCATCGGCGGAGTTACAACTACACTTAACGATGTATTACCTGCATACTCAGTTGCAGTTTATGTTACAAAATAATATTTATATTCATCTTAATTGTGTTATAATGTTTGAGTAACGAAATACAGGTGGGGTGATTTGATGATAAAAAATCTTTTCATCATTTCGTCCTGCCTGTTTTGCTAAAAAGAGGTAATTATATGGAAATTCAAATAAACGAAGAAAAAAAGATTTTTTTGCTAAAATGCGAAAAAATGTCCTACGCATTATATATCAATAAAGACGGAATACCTATGAATCTTCATTGGGGTGAAAAAATAAAGTGCGTTGAAGATTTTGCTTCGGATATTGTCGATATAGGCAGAGAATTCAGCGACCTATATGAATACCATAGAAATATGGAGTATAAAACAAATGAACCCTTTGAGCAGGGACAAATGGCTCTTAATGCCACATTTTTTGACGGAACCCGTGGCGTAAGATTAAGATATAAAAATTATGAAACCGAAGAAAACGAAAATACAATTAAACTGACACTTATACTTAACGATGAACATTATCCGTTATGTGTTAAGCTCCACTATTTAATATATAACGGTTTAGATATAATAAGCAGATGGTCTGAAATCACAAATGACGGTAACGAACCGATAAACTTGACCGATTTCAAATCTGCCTCACTTCATTTGCCCGATAGACCGCAGTATAGAGTAATGCATATGTTCGGTCTTACAAACGGCGAATATCAAAAAGAATTTACAACGGTAAATCATATTCAAATGAATATTGAAAATTTCAGCGGAAATACATCTGGACACAGATGTGTGCCGTTTTTTGGCATTGACGAAGGCGATGCCACCGAAACAAACGGCAGAGTTTGGTTTGGAACTTTGCTTTGGAGCGGTAATTTTAAGATAACAATAGAAAAAGAATGTATCAGCAATTTTTCAATCACGGCAGGAATAAATGAGTTTGATACAACCTATAAGTTAGAGCCAAAAGAAACCTTTACTACACCCGAACTCTGCTTTGGCTTTTCTGATAACGGTTTTGAGGGTATGAGCAAGATTTTCTACGATTGGCAGTTTGATTATTTATTGCCGAGAGAAAATGCCTATAAAGAACGCCCGATTATTTATAATTCATATTATCCTTATGCACTTGATATCGACGAAGAAAAAATGCTTTCGCTTATTGATAAGGCAGAAGATGTCGGCGCCGAACTTTTTGTTATTGATGACGGCTGGATGCCGAGAGAAGAAAATATGCTTACGGGTTGCGGAAACTGGTTCACCTGCGAAAAAAGATTTCCCAACGGACTTTTGCCGATAGCGAAAAAATGCCACGAAAAAGGACTTATGTTCGGACTTTGGGTTGAACCGGAAAATGTATCGCCAAGCAGTAAACTTTATAAAGAACATCCAGAATGGATTTTGCATTATTCCTCTCGAAAGGATACGACTGTTTTAGATAGATTACTGCTTAATTTGGCAAGAGATGATGTTAAGGAATATATAATAAACCTTACCGAAGAACTTATAACAAAATACGATTTAGACTATCTTAAATGGGATATGAACAGAGCTGTAAGCGAATCAGGTTGGGAAGATGCACCAAAGGATATTCAGCAAAGCGTTTATATAAGATATATTAAAAACCTTTACGAAATTTGGGAAACTATCAGAAAAAATCATCCCGATATTTTGCTTGAAAACTGTGCAGCAGGCGGCGGAAGAGCCGATTTCGGAATGGTCCGATATTCCGACAGAATGAACAGAAGTGATAACAGCGATTCTATTGATGTCTTCAAACTTCACGAAGGCTTTTCAACCATATTTTTGCCGAAGCTTGCAGGGGGAGCCGGTAATATTTCTCTTGAAACAACATGGCAAAATTGCAGAAGAGCACCGTTTGATTATAGGGCTAAAATAGGTATGACGGGTTCTATGAGTATCGGTATGAATCTTTTAACCGTTTCTCCCGAAGAGTACAAAAAACTAAAAGAGTATATTACCGAGTTTAAGCAAAAAAGAGCAGAGCTTCAAAATTCTTATGTGTTCAGACTTGTATCCTTTACAAATAATAACTACGGTGTTTTGCAGTATGCGACAAGGGATAAATCCGCTTCACATATCTTTATCGTTTGCCACGGCGGAAACTTCACTCTTGTTAATCGCACAAAATTGCCTCATTTAAGACTTAGAGGACTTGATGAAAATGCAAAATATGAGCTTTCTGACGGAAGAATTTTAAGCGGTGAATATTTAATGAATATCGGAATTTTACCAAGAGTTTGGGGCGGTGATTTCGGTATAAACATCATTTCATTGCATAAGATTTCATTTTAGGTGTAAATATGGAAAAACTTATTGAAATATTAGAAAACAAAGAAAAGTCATATTTGCCGGTTGTTGCCTTTAATAATTGGCGTGTTGCAATTATGAATGATATGGAAAAATACTCTTCTCAAAATGTTGAGTGTTGGCAAAAACACAACCTTTCCGACGAGAGTTTTGTCCTGCTTAAAGGCAAATGCACTTTGTTTGTTGCTGACGGTAAAGATGCACCTGATGATAATATAATCGCCTGCGAAATGGAACCGCAAAAGGTTTATAACATTAAAAAAGGCGTATGGCATACTCATACTTTTAGTCAAGATACATCGGTGTTAATTGTGGAAAACGATGACACAAACGATACAAATTCGCCAAAGGTAAAAATAAACGGTACTCAAAGAGATTTTATTATTAAAAATTCAGGATTTTAGGAGAAAAGATAATGGATTTTTTAATCGGATGTAATTATTGGGATTCGGCAAACGGAACCGAAATGTGGAAAAGATTTAACCCCGAAGTAATAAAAAAAGATGTTGAAGCCCTTTCAAAATACGGGGTAAAGGTTATGAGAGTTTTTCCGATTTGGAGAGATTTTCAACCGATAAAAAAGTTATATGCATATCAGGGCGGATTCGGTGAATATGTTTTCGGTGATGATGAAATTCCCTATAAAAAAGGTTCAACCGGCGTTGACCAAAAGCAAATAGAAAACTTTATTACCTTTGCTGATATATGTAAGCAAAACGGTATAGATTTAATTGTTTCGGTTGTTACCGGTTGGATGAGTGGCAGACTTTTTGTTCCGCCTGTACTTGACGGTAAAAATATTATTTCTGACCCCGAATCTCTTATGTGGACCGAAAGATTTATAAGGGGATTTGTAAACGGCGTAAAAAATTGCCCAAATATTATTATGTGGGATTTAGGAAACGAGTGTAATGCGTTAGGGAAAGTGAAATCCCGTGCCGAAGCATATACTTGGACTGCGTTTGTAAGAAATTCAATTTATTCTTGCGATATAACAAGACCTATTTCTTCGGGTATGCATTCGCTTGATGCTGATGAAAACGCATTTTGGACAATTTCCGACCAAGGAGAACTTACTGATTATTTAACACCGCATCCGTATATATCATCTACGATTTGTAACCATCTCGATATTATGAATAAGATGAGAACAACAATTTTTCCTACGGCACAATGTATGTATTATTCCGATATTTCAGGCAAACCTGCTATTTTGCAGGAGCAGGGGACATTTACTCCTGCTTTGGGTAACAGTGAAATGGCGGCTGATTTTGCAAGGGTAAACATATATTCTGCCTTTGCAAACGGAGTTAAAGGTTGGCTTTGGTGGTGCGCTAATGAGCAAAAAGAGCTTACGGATGCGCCTTATAGGTGGAGTATGATAGAAAGAACTCTCGGTATGCTTAACTGCGACCGTTCACCAAAACCCGTAGCAAAAGAAATAAAAAAAGCAGGGGAGACAATCTCCTCGCTTCCGTTTGACACTTTGCCCGATAAGAGCATAGATGCGGTTTGTGTCCTTTCCCGTCAACAAAACCGATGGCTTACTGCCGCAACCGCCTTTACTCTTTCAAAACAAGCAGGTCTTGAAATAAAACTTGCGAATTGCGAAACCGAAATTCCGAAAGCAAAAGCATATTTGCTTCCTAATACAAACGGTTGGCAGGTCACATATAGAGAAACTTGGGATTTTCTAAAAAATGAAGTATATAATAACGGCGCAGATTTGTATATTTCCTTTGACCAATCACAATTTTCAGAGTTTGAAGAGGTTACGGGCTTAACTTCTTTCGGCATTCAAAAGAGTAGTGGCGGACATACTGCAAATTTCAGTTTCGGTAAAATGAACTATTATGCTGAATTTGATATTTTACTAAAAACAAACGGTGCCGAAGTTCTGGCGGAAAATGAGCAGGGTAATCCTGTGCTGACAAAAAACAAGTACGGTAAAGGTAATGTGTATTTTCTCACTTTCCCGCTTGAAAAAATGATTGTGGGTGGTTCTAATGCCTTTAACGGGACGGACTATTATAAAATTTACAGTGAAATTTTCGGCAGTATTATAAATGCAAAACCGCTTGTTTCGCTTAATCCACAAATAGGACTTACTTTACATAAGCAAGATGAAAACAACTACATAGCTATCTTGATTAATTATTCAGATGTAGAACAAAATAATAAGATTCAACTTGCAGATAATTGGAGCGTTGAAAAAATTATCGGTGATATTGATAAAACAAAAAAATGTGATATTACTGTATTAAAACTTAATTATAAAATATGACTATTATAATAATGAAAGTTGAATAACAATGACAAATATTAATGTTAACTTTGAAAAAGAACATGGCAGAATAAAGGCAATGCATGGTGTGGGACAACCACCGTTAATCGGTATTGATACAGGGTGTTTTGAATTCTTAAAGGAAGCACATATTCCTTATTCTCGTCTTCATGATGTTGCGGGATGGTTTGGTGGAAATATGTTCGTTGATATTCCGAATATATTCAGAGATTTTGATGCAGATGTCAATGATCCCGATTCATACGACTTTGTTTTTACCGATATTTTATTAAAGGGCTTAATGGACAATAATGTTGAACCGTATTTCAGACTTGGAGTTACTATTGAAAATTTCTTTCAACATAAAGCTTATCGCATTTATCCTCCAAAGGATAATCAAAAATGGGCTGAAATTTGCGAACATATTATAAGACATTATAATGAAGGTTGGAACAACGGTTTTCATTATAATATTAAATATTGGGAAATATGGAACGAACCTGATGGACATCATCGCAGAGAATGTCATGCCATGTGGCAGGGAACAAAAGAACAATACTTTGAATTATATAAAACAACTTCTTTACATTTAAGAAAATGCTTTGGAGATTCCATTAAAATCGGAGGATATGGTTCATGCGGATTTTATGCAGCATTAAACGAACAAACTATTTCCGGCGAAGCATTTGGAACATCAGAAAAAATATCCGATTGGGACAATCAAATAATGTGGTTTATCAGGTACTTTAATGATTTTATTAAATTTGTTAAAGAAAATAATCTCCCATTCGATTTTTTCTCGCATCATAGTTATCAAAAGCCAAAGAACAATTTAATAATGCAAAAGCATTGTGAAAAGTTACTTGATGAAGCAGGATTTGGGGATGTTGAAATTCACTTAAACGAATGGAATACCGATCCGGGACTTGAGCATATCGGAAAATCTTATGCTTGTGCTAATGCTGTTGCAAATATGATTGAAATGCAAAATACCAGAATGGAAATTATGTGCTATTATGATGCAAAAATACGAGCAAACGCATACGGCGGAATGTTTAATGCCTACACACTGAAGCCTTTTGCCATTTATTACGGTTTTAAGGCATTCGGAGAGCTTTATGATATGGGCACACAAGTATTTGCCAATAGTGATAATGAGGATATTTATGTCCTTGCTGCAAAGGGGAAAGGCCAACAAGGTGTTTTAATTACTAATATCGGAGAATCAGATACAGTCAGCTTAAATTTTTCAGACTGTAAATCTGTGTTCCTTATTGATGAAGAACATCATTATACTGAAATTAAAATTGATACTAACAGTTTTGAACTCGGAAAGCATCAAACATTATTGTTGGTGAAATAATATGAAGATTATATTGCATTGAACAGCGTATGCCCGTATAAATACTTGCTTTAACGGTAGTATTATAAATGCAAAACCGCTTGTTTCACTTAATCCGCAAATAGGACGTACTCTTCATAAACAGGATGAAAATAATTATATTGCCATTGCAATAAATTATTCGGACGAGATACAAAATAATGATTTTCAAGTTGACAGCGAATGGAAACTTGAAACAATAATAGGAAATATAAATACAGCAAATAAATGCGATATTACGGTATTAAGAATTAGTAGAAATATTTAGCAGGAGAAAATGTGATATGAAAATAATTTCCCGTGGAGATTTAGGGCACAGACTTACATTAAGTTCAAACAGATTAGAATGTGAGCATTACCGTCCCGATGTAATTTGGACGAGAGATAAAAATGCGTGGCCCGGAGACTGGGAAGGAAGAACTATACTTGCACTTGTCAGTCTTTATAGGGCAACAGGTAAAGAACCTGCTTATTTAGAAGGAATACTAAATCTTATTCCTTCTAAACTTAACAAACTCGGATATATTGGCGAAGTTTATGAAAACGGTGAAGTCAGCGAACAGCAAATAGCAGGGAACAGTTGGTTCCTGTCGGCACTTATTGAATATGAAAACTTAACTAAAAACGGCAGATTTACAGATACAATCAAAACAATGGTTAAAAATCTTTATTTGCCGTTAAGTAAAAAAATTCTCGATTATCCAACCGAAAAGGTCGATTTGCACGGAAATTATTCCGGCTCTATCGTAACTGTTCAAAACGGGTGGAAACTTTCAACTGATATAGGATGTGTATTTATAAGTCTTGATGGGATTTCAAGAGCGTATCAGTTACTAAAAACACCCGAACTTTCAGAACTTCTTAAAGTAATGATAGATATATTTTTTAAGAACGATGTTTTGGCACTCGATTACCAAACTCACGCTACATTATCTGCAATTCGAGGAGTATTAAGATATTGTGCTGTTTCGGGTGATATTACTTATCTTTCAAAAGCAAAAGAAAGATTTTCGGTTTATCTTGAAAACGGTATGACCGAGAACTATGAAAACAGAAATAAATTCTTTACTAACGAATGGACCGAACCTTGTGCAATAATAGATTCTTATATGTGCTGTGTAGAATTATTCAAGTTGACAAAGGATTCTTTCTATATTGATTTGGCTCATAGAATATACTATAATGCGATTTGTCGCACACAATTGCCAAACGGCGGTTTCGGGCTTGATACTTGTGTCGGCCATGACGGTCAAAAAGTATTAAAAAACATAAAAAATAATGCAGGGAAACCAACCGAGGCATATTGGTGTTGCACTATGAGAGGAGCGGACGGTTTATCCTATGTTTCAGAAAACCAATGTCAAAAAACAGATAAAGGGTATTGCTTTATACAATATTTTGATTCTAAAATAATTGATGGAAATATAGAAATCAATGAAATAACGCAGTTACCTTATTACGGTAAAACAAAGTTTGTCATTAAAAATCAAAGCAACAAAGAAATAGAAGTAAAATTATATAAACCCGATTATGCAAAAAACATTTCCGTATTGTTAAACGGAAATGCATATAACTTTGTTTCAGACGGTAATTTTATATTGATAAATATCAATGACAGTAACTGCACTATTGATTTTAGGTTTGATATTGAAATAGAAAAAAGGACTGCCCTTACAAAAGATTTCAAAAATGAGTATTTTACATATAATCATGGCTGTTTGCTTCTTGGCGCTGATGCCGAATTCGGTGATTTTATCCCAAATGATTTGACTTATGATAAAAATGCTGATTATTTTTGCAATAATATAAAGTTTTCACCTTTTAGTAACACCATTGATTACGATTTTGATAATGGGACATCCAAGGAAATTTCTTTTTTATTCAAATAAAGTTTTTTAAGTAAAACGGTATAAATACGGTATAAGAGCAGACTTTATAGAACGCAGTGCGTAATATAAAGTCTGCTCTTTTGTGTTCAAAATTTGCGTCGCAGTAAACAAAGAAAAGGGAAATAGGAAGATAAAAATCTTGAAAGGATTTTCTTTTTTCCAATACTGCAAATGAATCAAAATTTCTCCGTATGGGTCTTGTATGGGTCAAAGGCGCAAAAACTGAATACTAAACATAACAAAAGGCACCGCATAAACTCACTGTTTATGCGGTGTTTCTCATTCAAAGTGACAGGGTATTCCCCTGTTAGGGGAAATGTCCGCATAGCGTACAAAAGGGTAATGGAGAGCGAAGCGAGCCGTAACTTGCTCGGTGGCAACGCCGCCGACACGCCCACGGGCTTGCCGACCATTCCCCGAAGGTTCGGCATTTTGCTGACGCAAAACGGCCCTTTTCAAGTCCCTTCTACTTTTCAAAGCGAAAAATTAAGGAGCAGCATCTTACGATACTACTCCTTAATTTTTTGGTCTACCGAAAGCGGTGAAATCCGAACCGAGATCTGATTTCTCAAGATCTTCAAATTTTACTTCTTTTGAGTCGTCTTTATAATTGAAAGTAATTACCATTTTGTCATCATAAAGAAAAATTGCATTGATGAAACTGTCAATCAACTTTTTCTTGTGTTCAAGCCGATTCAGATTAAGCTCTTTGAGCTTTTGAAACCAAAACAGCATTTGCTCTCTTGTAAGCAATGGCCTCGCAGCTTCTTCTTTTGCAAGTTTTGTATAAATATCGTTCTTTTTGAAGTTCAAGTTCTTCAAGTCGTTTCTTTGTTGAATCGGTAATTACGCCTTGCTCGATTGCATAAAGCATATTTTTTATTGCCTTTTCGGTTTCGGCATATTGTTTTTTCAAAATCGGTATCACTGTATTTTCGCTTGTTTGAAGCTTCATCGCCGCATCAATAACACGCTCAATAAATTTGTCATCAAAACAAATCTTTTTTATCTGCTCAATAACAATATTTTCAATCCATTCTTTTTTAACCGATTTTTTATGGCAACCGTTATGCTTTTTTGCACTTACGCATTTGTAATAGCGGTGAACAATGCCGGTTCCACTTGTTCCGCTTTCACCCACCATAAAGCATCCGCATTCACCGCAATACAGTTTTGTTGTAAGAAGATATTCATCTTCGGCTTTATGTTTTGCCGGAGCTTTTTTATTTTGTGCCATTCTTTCCTGAACACGGTTAAACAAGTTTTCCGGAACTATCGCCGGTATTCCGCCCGGAACGATTATATCTTTGAAACGGTATTCGCCAATGTATTTGCGGTTGTGTAACATACTTGTAACATTGTCAACATCAAGCTTGCCGTTGTGTCTTTGAGTTCTTACACCTCTGTTATTAAGCTCGTTAGCCACCTGTTGCATTGACATTCCGTCAGCATACATTTTGAAAGCATCAAGAACGGCAGGAGAGGTAATAGGATCAAGCTGATAATGATTTTCGGAATCAATAATAAATCCAATCGGCAGAGTTCCGCCATTGTATTTGCATTTAAGGGCATTTTCTTTCATACCACGGGTTACTTTTTCACCAAGTTCAACCGAATAGTATTCCGCCATTCCTTCAAGCATTGTTTCAAGTAAAATTCCTTCCGAACCCTCGGAAATCTTTTCAGTTGCTGAAATGAGCTTTACATTATTCTTTTTGAGAATTCTTTTGTAATGAGCCGAGTCATATCTGTCCCTTGCAAAACGGTCAAGTTTCCAAACGATTATTACATCAAATGCTTTTCCGGCACTTTCTTTTATCATTCGCTGAAAATCCGGTCGGTTGTCGGTTCTTGCAGATAAAGCACGGTCAATGTAGGTATCAACAATTTGTATGCCGTTCTTCTTTGCAAACTCTTTGCATTCACGAAGCTGTCCTTCAATAGATTCTTCACGCTGATTATCCGAAGAATATCTTGCATAAATTACACCGGTCATTTGAAAACTCTCCTTTCTGCAATTTTATTTTAATAAGCTTATAGTCCTGTTTTCAGTACAGTAAAAATATTACTATTGTTTTATGTGGGGGTATTAGGGAGCTCCCTAACAAGCGGCTCAGCAGTCGGTGCCTTTGTGTGGACACAAAGACGATGCTTGCTGAGATAATGTCATGTATTTGCACAAGCAAATGCGTTGCTTGCTAAGACAATGCTCTCACTAATTTAAATTATATCACATTTTTCCTTGAATGTCTATATGTTTGCGAAAAGATTTCAAACATTTTTTGAAAATATCAAGAATATCTATTGTGCTTTTTAGTGAACTATGATATAATTACAATAGATTTTTATTGGGAGGATACTACATTGGCTCGTTCTTATAATAAACTTTGGAAATTGATGATCGACAAAAAAATCAATAAAACGCAACTTTGCAAAGCAGCCGGCATAACCACAAATGCTATGGCTAAACTTGGGCGTGATGAAGCGGTCACGCTTGAAACATTAGAAAAAATATGTGTTTATCTTGGTTGTACTATGGATGACATCATCGAAATCGAAAGGAATGAAACGAAATGAAGAAAAATGAATTTTTCGAAATGTGTGAGCTTTTGGGTAATGATTCTGGGTTGTTATCGTTTGATATTAATGCTGACAGAAATGTAAATTATGCATATGTAGGAATTAATAATGTTCGAAAATGAAATAGTTATTCACAAAACTTTTGGGCGAGGCAAAGTGCTTATGATAGACAACGTATATTTGAAGGCGCTGTTTGAAAGCGGAGAAAGAACTTTGAGCCTAAAAATGGTATTAGAAAAAAGCCTGTTGGCATTTGAAAATAAAGATATTCAAGAAAAAATGGTATATGAGTATATTGTCAAGCCGCAAGAACTTATAAAGCACCAAGATGAATTAAAGCAAAAAGAAAAAGAGGAAGAGAACCGAGCTAAATGTGAATTGCTTAAAAAATTGAAGGAATTTGGTTTTGAAGGCTTTTTACATACGACAGATATGGATAATTTTAAAAATATTATTGTGGATGGTGTGTTGAAGCCAAGAAAGCAAGCGCTCGATGAGGGTTCTCTTGTAACTAATAGTGCTGAGCAGGATGTAATTGATAAAACCACTGACTATGTTCAAAATTCTTGTCGGTTTTATTATTACTTTAAAACCCCGACCAACTATGTAGCAATAAGTAGAGGTTATTACAGGCGACCTGTAATTCTGGTGTTTGATGAGGATATAATTAATTTTGAAAATGCTTGGTTTTCTTCAAAAAATGCCGTTTATTCCAGCGGACACACACAAAGTGCTAAAACAGCATTGACTTTTGAGTGGGATGCTATTTTTGAAAGAGGATCGTATAATAACAGTAAATATTGGGATAACAACAGACCTGAAGATGAAATGAAATCAGCAATTACTGCCGTACGAAATGCAGAATTTCTGATAAAAGGTACTGTGGACATTTCATACATAAAGAAAATTTATTTTAAATTTGAAACAGATATGGAAGAAGCAAAAACATTTTGTCCAAATGACATTGTTGAAAAGTTTGTTTTTGATAGGAGTAAGTTTGACATATGCTAAAATATTATGATGGATCGGTTTTTAATGTTGACACACAGGCAAAAGTGAACACTGTCAATTGTGTCGGTGTTATGGGTGCGGGAATTGCTTTAGAATTTAAATTAAGATATCCTGAAATGTATGAAGATTATTCAAAGAAATGCAAAAATAAAAATATCAAGGTGGGCTCTGTCGATTATTATAAAAACAATGAAATTGTTGTTGTGAATTTTCCGACAAAAATGCATTTTAAATACCCATCAAAAATCGAATGGGTCGAAGCGGGACTATGGGATTTTGTACGAACATATAAACAACATGATATTACATCTGTGGCATTCCCTAAATTAGGCACTTTAAATGGCGGACTTGATTGGGACAAAGTCAGAACTATGATGGAATATTATTTGTCTCAAGTTGATGCTGATGTCTATATTTGTCTTGATGAAAAAAAAGAAGCAGAAGGCTTGGAACTAAAAATGGTTAATTATTTTAATCAGAATAAAGGCTTAATAGTTGATAGCGTCAGTAGAATTAGTGAGATTCAGAAGGAAATAATATATAACTGCAAGCCAATAACAAGGTTCTGGCATTTAAGTAAAATTGATAAGATTGGGGCAACTACATATGGCAAAATTTTTTGTTTTTGCAAGGAAGCAGTAACGTCACCTTCGCCAAGCCAAATATCGCTTTTTGATTAATTTGTGCAGATATTGAAAATATGGTGCTTGTGTCTTAGCAAGCATCGTCTTTGTGTACACAAGTTATATAATTGCGTCGTACTTGCCTTAGCAAGCATCGTCGAATTATATAACCCGACCTTGTTAGGGCGAATCCCTAAAACCCTCCGAAAGGAAAAATCGTATGAAAAATAAAATCATATTGAAATACACCAAAAATGGAATAATAGATTATTTGGCTGATAAAGACAAGGATTATGCAGAGTCCATATCTGACGAAGAGAAAAAAGAATTTTGCAAAGAGATTGCAAAGCGGATCGAACCGCTATGGAAAGACATTTACGATTACGAAAACGGCAACATTTTCAAACGATTAAAGGTATATATCAAATCGCTGCTTCTCAGCAAAAAAGCCACCTGCAATGTGCCACACGATGTAATCGAATCCATTGCGGCGACATTCTTGCCGGATATCAGAGCATTCTTTGAATCTGAAGAGGGCAGGAAAGAATTTGAGAAATGGAAAGAAGATCATAAGAATAGCGAAAACAGTTGATTATATTAAATGTTTAATTTTTTGTTAATTTAATTGATATTACTACTCGTTAAATATAAAAAAGCATTTTAAAACTTTAAGTATATAAAAAATAGCAGTAGATTTGAATTTTTTCAAATCTACTGTTTTAATGTGAAAATTATTATGAGTCTTCTAACTTGTCAAGCTTATCTTCAATTATTTTGAGACGCCACTGTAAATCTTTAATATCACTACTTTCGCTTTGAGATATTTCAAGCTTAATTTTTTCCATTTCCGATATTAAGTCTTCTTTTTCTGCTGTATTATTTTCGATTTTTTCAATGCGAGACTCAATTTTTGTTGCACGATAGTCAAGAGTGTTTATTTGAATTTTATTGTCGATTGTTGTTACAGCTATATATCCTGCAACAGTCAATACTAAAGGAATAGTTATTGACAATGCAACATTGTTCTTTATCCAATCTAAAACCACATATTTTATTGGCTTTTTTTGATAGTTTGCTGACTCTTTTCTACTTTTGCTATTTTCCTCATCAATATAGTTGCTACCTTGAAGCATCTGACTATTATGCTCTATTGTTTCTTCGGGAGAAAAAGTAGATTCGCGAACAAAACTCATATACTGCTGTGCTTGACGGTTATTTTTCTTTCCTCTTGGCTTTCTATTTGGCATTGTTATCCTCCAAACAACTTATTACATCTTTTTTAAAATGTGATTCTGAAGAAGAAATGAAAGTTTTAATTGTGCCTCTTATGTCAGCTTGTGCCGGAAGCATATGTAGTTGAAAGTCATAACTTAAGCCTAACATATCGTTGATGTTTCCAACAGTATAAATTTTGTTAAAAAAGTTTTCAGTTTCTTTAAAAACACTTCCTTCTAGGGTAGGCTCTTTTCTAGAAAAACGAAAGTCACAAATATCAGTTACTTCTGATCTAAAATAGTTTTTAGCAAAAACACCTATTTCTTCTTTAGTTAATTTTGTTAAAAACACAATGCCGATTCTTGAAGAAATTAAGGAATATTTAGAAATTATATTAGGAATAATATATTTTTCTATTCGTTCAATAAACAATTTGTATTCAGAGTCCCAATCTTTTTCGATCACTTGAGTAAAAACAAGATTGTTCGATGTTAAAACAAAGCGATGTCCTTTTTCCGAATTAGACAAATACCTTTTAGTTGTATATTGTGTTGCAATTTCAGGGAAAAATTCTGAAGAAAAGTAGCCAGAATTATATAACATATCATCAGCAATTGTTCCCCAAGAATCAAGCAATTTAAAAGAAGAATTGAAACGAACACCAAAAGTAACGCTTAATATGTCTTTATTATACATGTTTTCACTTCCCCATATACTTTATAAATATGTTATACCACAAATATATTTAAAAATCAATTATTCTTCTTATATTATGTCAAGTCTACCTATTATTAAGATTATTTCCATAATATCTATATGGTAATTTCCGTCACATCTTTTAGAAATAACTCCTTGCTCTATTAAACGTTTAAGAATATCAATACATTCTTTTGGTGCTTCGTTTACATTTTTAAAAATATATTCCATAAAGACCTCCGTAAAATCATATAGTTGTACTTATTACTAAAAATGATTTTTGCATCAAAAATATGAATGTTTTGTATTTCACAATTTTGCTGAATTATTTTAGTTAATACTTTTGCTTTACTGATAGACATACTCACTTAAAATAAACTCTTCAACAAGATTGCGGATGTTGTTCATCCGGCGAACCCATTCCATTTGGTCGGTTGCTTTAAGTTCTTCCGTGACATTCTCAACCTCTGCGGTGCGTTTTACGAGCTTTTCAAAGCTGTCTTGTGTATCAGCATCAAACTGTTCCAAATACGCTTGCAGAGTGCCTTTCAGCCGCATAGCATTGATAACCGTCCTCTTGTTGCGGTAGAGGTAGTCATAATGCAATCTGCCCCATTTACCGATGTTTGCGATTTCTTTTTTGCTTGTCATTTTTGTTGACCTCCGAATTAAAATATTTTGTGTTATAGTTCGGATAGTCTATAAAAAGAACAAACCCGAACGATTCACCTAAGGTGAAAAGGTTCGGATTTGTCGAATTTGGTCCGAGTGACGGGACTTGAACCCACGGCCTCTTGACCCCCAGTGTTCCATAGAAAGTTCAAATAGTCATCTTCGGCGCTTTGTAGCCGTTTCGTGTATAAACGATATGCTTTCCTGCGCTTTTGTTTCCATATATTCCGCTGTGGTTTTTCGTCGTATGGGTCACGGTATGGGTCAAAAATGTATCGAGAATTTAATCCCTTACATAAAATTCTCTGCCTTTGGTGTCGATTTCGTGTTTCAATAAATTACTTTTAATTTGGTTATAATGAATCAAATGAATTTCGGAGGTAATACCTAAATAAAATTTTCTTGCTATCTCAAAAAATTCATCTTCGGTTATATTGGCATCTATGGCAAAATCAATATCGCTTATCATTCCGCACTTTATTGTTATCGCACTTCCGAATACAATAAGGCGCCGAATTCTTAAATCTTCTTTTGCAAGTGCTATTGCTTTCTTGACATCTTTTTGTTTTGTCGGGAAAACATATTTTAATATGTCATCACCATCAACGACTTTTGGAAAAACAGCCATAGTACACCGCCTTTGTAATCAAAATTTGCATCGCAGTAAACAAAGAATAGGGCTTAAAGATACAATTGTTTATAGTTGTTTTCGTTTAATTATGGCGAATCAGCCATAATTAGAACACCCTATTCTTTTGTTGCTATATTACCATAAACCTTTCAAAATGTCCACGCTTCAATATGGTAGTTAATGATTTGTTTTTATACTTTTCGGGTAATGGCTATTAAAAAAGTGCGTTTATTAAATTTATTTTGCAAACTATTGACAAGCGTAAAAAGAGAAGTTACAATAAATCTAACAAGTGAATATAGAAAACATATACTGACTTTTGTCAGAAATTCAGAGTTTCGACTCGTACATACATAAAACTTTCAGCCAAATCGGAAAGAGAAATTTCGGTTTTGGCTTGGTTTTGTATGTGCGAGTTTTTTATTTTGCCGAAAATTTAATGCCTAAAAAGGAGATGTTTTACTAAAATTTGCGGTACTTGTCAAAAGATTCGTTGCAAAAATATAAGAGGAGGTCAACAAAATTAACAAGTCAATTTACAAATCTTACGATGAACTTCCGCTGTTTCTTAATGCCAAAATCGTCGCCGAACTGCTCGGCGTATCCCGTGCAAGTGGCTACGATATTCAGCACGAAAAAGGTTTTCCCGTGCTGAATATCGGGAACAGAATGGTAGTTCCAAAAGAAAAATTTAAGATTTGGGTAGAGGAAAACACGGGAGGTAATAGGTGAATTACGGATATATAAACCAAAAGAAAAACTATTTTCCTATGCCTAATCCCATCTTTTCGTTAGGTCTTACCGCAGGAGAGATAGCAGTATACTGCTATCTTATGTACTGCGAAGACCGTAATACTTTCGAGTGCTATCCGAGTTTCAGTTCCATAGGTAAGGCACTTAAAATATCAATTAACACGGTTAGAAAGTATGTTTTAGGACTTGAAGATAAAGGTTTAATAATCATCAATCATACAAAAATAATAACGAAAGACGGACAAAAACGAAACGGAAATCTGCTCTATAAAATACGACCTATGCATGAAGTTTTAAGTGATTATTACGGTCAGCAAACCATAAGATTTTCGGGATAATTCGAGGTCGTTTTGATAAGCAGGAGAAAGGCTTGGGGTCGCAAATGCCCTTTTGCCGACTAACATCGGACGGCAATGCCGACCGTTAGGTGGCTTGCGCAATTTGCAATTGGTTGACAACCGGTTTGGCACTTTTCAAAACCGGTTGACAACCACCTCCCGTAAAGCCCGTGTTTAAGGGAAATATAAAGGGGTCAAGCAATAAAAATTAAGGCGATTATATAAAAAGAGCAGACCGATTAGTCTGCTCAAAGTGATGATTTATTACTGTTTAATTTTCTTCCGATAACTGTTTCTTACAAAATGCTTCTAATACCGGAATGTCGTCAATAACTGTTTCCCAAATTCTATCAATATCCATAGAATTGTAATCATGGGCAAACATATTACGCATATTTTTTATTGCCCGCCAATCAATATCTGCCTTTGTTGAAATTACATATTCATCAGAAAACTTGCCGGCAAGTTCGCCAATCTGCAATAAATTCATACTTATAGAATCAATATAGTCTTGGTCAGAAACAAATGTATTAAATTCTTTACCAAATCGGCTCACTGTCATATTAATCTTTTTACAATAATTTGATATGTGTTGTAGTATTTGTTTGTCTTTATACTGCATACTCATAAAGCAATACCTGATCTCTCTTTAAATTATTCTTAAAGTGAATATCCGAATTGTGCTTCAAAGATTTTTTTGTAATCAAATCCAATTCTTTTGAAAAAGCACTTTCTAAATCTGAATACAAACCGCCTAATGCAAATAATCCTCTTAAAGACGGTGCATCTACTAAAAAATCCAAATCGCTGTCTTTAGTGGCTTCGCCTCTTGCATAAGAGCCAAAAAGGTATACTTTTTCAACACCGTACTGTTTTGCAATCGGTGCTACGATTTCTTTTATTTCTTCAATGGAATAAATCTTATCGCTCATAAAATAAAACTCCTTTCGGCTTTTCTATTTGTAGTATAACACAATATTTTCAAATCTTCAAGAATATTATATGTCTTACATATCATCAAAATTTGCACCGCATTAAACAAAGAAAACAATTCGCTGGATATTAGAAAAATGATGTGGTAATGTATATGACTTGGAAAGGAAGGATAATATGCAACGAAAATTACTGACAAACGGAAATGTATTCAAAAGAACCGACGGAAGATGGAGCGGAGTGGTTTGGTACTCGGACGAGAAAGGCGAAAGAAAACGGAAAAGTTTTTCGGGTAATACCAAAACA
>JAZUFQ010000056.1:0-9499 GCA_045640745.1 Acutalibacteraceae bacterium | reverse complement strand
AGACGATAAAAGCTGATTATCCGGGTTTTGGAATACCATACCCACCCTGCGTTTGATTTCAATTTCGGTTTTTTCGTCTTTTGTGTTGATGCCGTCAACGAACACATCACCGTTATCGGGCTTATAAAGACCGTTTAAGAGCTTTGCAAGAGTCGACTTGCCCGAGCCGTTATGACCTAAAATAACAGTAAAACTGCCCTTATAAAAGTCAACCGAAAAATCTTTAATAACTGTTTTCTTACGGTCGGCACCGCTATATTCAAATGTTACATTTTTAACTTCGATTATTTTATCCATTATTTATCCAAATTGTAGTTGAACCGCAAGGAAGCGAAATATCCTTTTCGGTAACTTTAAGTCCGATTTCTTCGGTAAACAGCGTATCGTTATCTTTAACATTAAAGCACTGCTTAACCATATAATTTAAGATGGTCGGCGATAAACCGCCTGTATATGAATTAAGAAAGAAAAAAAGCGGATTATCGGAAACTATTTTTGAAACACTTGTCAGCAGTTCTGCAAGTTGATTTTCAATTTTCCAAACCTCACCGTTAGGTCCTCTGCCGTAAGAGGGCGGGTCCATAATTATCGCATCGTATTTGTTGCCCCGCCTTATTTCACGGTTAACAAATTTTATGCAGTCGTCAACAAGCCAACGAACATTTTTATCGGCTACACCGCTTGCATTGGCATTTTCTTTCGCCCAGTTTACCATACCTTTTGATGCGTCAACATGGGTAACACTTGCGCCTGCTTTAAGGCAGGCAACGGTAGCACCGCCCGTATAAGCAAACAAATTAAGCACTGAAATAGGTCTGTCGGCATTTTTTATTAAATCTACTGCAAGTTTCCAATTTACCGCTTGTTCGGGGAAAAGTCCCGTATGCTTAAATCCCATCGGCTTTAATCTGAAAGTCAAATCATTATACGATACATTCCAAACATCAGGCACATTTTTAATCTTTTCCCAATAACCGCCGCCAGAATTTGAGCGATGATATACGGCATTTGCGTTATTCCATAATTTGTTGTTCTTCTTACCGCTCCAAATAATCTGAGGGTCGGGGCGTATTAAAATAATATCTTTCCAACGCTCTAACCGTTCTCCGTCAACGGCATCAATAAGCTCATAATCGGAAAAATCCGTAACTGTTCTCATAATAATTCCTTTATAGCAAAGTTGTTTGCGAAGATGAATTCGGTTTTAGTCCCAAATGCTCATAACCGGCAGGGGTTACACATCTTCCTCTCGGCGTTCTCGCCAAAAAGCCGATTTGCATTAAATACGGCTCATACACATCTTCAATAGTAACTGCCTCTTCACCTACCGCTGCGGCAAGAGTTTCAAGACCGACGGGACCTCCGCCGTAATTTGTAATTATAGTGCTTAACATTTTTCTGTCAAAATCGTCAAGACCTAATTCGTCAATTTCAAAACGGGACAGCGCATTTTGAGCAACTTCTTCGGTAATAATACCGTCAAAATCAACCTGCGCTATATCCCTTACACGCCTTAAAAGTCGGTTGGCAATACGGGGAGTTCCACGGGAACGGGATGCAATTTCGAGTGCGCCGTCCCTATCGCATTTAATATCCAAAATATTAGATGACCTTAAAACAATTTCTGATAACTGTTCGGGAGTATACATTTCAAGGCGGAGTAAAACACCGAATCTATCCCGTAAAGGTGCTGTGAGCTGTCCCGACCTTGTTGTAGCGCCTACAAGGGTAAAATGCGGAACATCAAGCCGTATTGAGCGTGCCGACGGGCCTTTTCCGATTATTACATCTAACGAAAAGTCCTCCATAGCAGGATATAAAACCTCTTCGATGTTCCTTGAAAGGCGGTGAATTTCGTCGATAAATAATACATCGCCCTCATTAAGAGAAGTAAGTATTGCAAGCAAATCGCCCTGCTTTTCAATAGCAGGTCCCGAAGTTACACGAAGATTTACACCCATTTCTTTTGCAATAATACCGGCAAGCGTGGTTTTACCAAGTCCCGGAGGGCCGTACAAAAGGCAGTGGTCTAATGACTCTTTTCTAAGCCGTGCAGCTTTAATATATATGCTTAAAGAGTCTTTAACCTTATCTTGTCCTATGTACTCGTTTAATGTTTTAGGCCTTAAAGAAATCTCGGTATCTTGGTCGTTATAATTATATTCGGGAGAAACCATACGGTTTTCAAAATCCATTTCTTCTATCATTAAAACGCCCCCCTACCGAGTGATTTTAACGCAAGTTTGATTAACTCGTCGGTTTTTAGTGTAGAATCAAGTTTTCCGACAGCAAGCGATGCTTCACTTTGCGAATAGCCGAATGTAACCAACGCTTCAATAGCATCCTTTGTATTTGAGTTCGCATTTGCATTGCCGATATTTTCAACTGTTTCGCTATTAAACGAGATAGCACTTGAACCTATCTTATCCTTTAATTCGAGAATGATACGCTGCGCAAGTTTAATTCCTACACCGCTTGCGCCCGTTAATGCTTTTGCATCGCCGCTCGCAATATATAAAACAACATTGTCGGGCGAAAAAGCCGAAAGAATAGCCAAACCGATTTTAGGACCGACACCGCTTACCGAGGTTATCATCTTAAACATATTAAGCTCTTCCGATGTTGAAAAGCCGAATAAATCAAGTGCATCTTCCCTAACCGAAAGATATGTGTGTAAAAATACAGCGTTTTCGGCAAGCGGAAGACTGTTATAAGTGTTGGCGGTAATAAAGCATTTGAAACCGATTCCGCCACATTCTATAACAGCGGTTGTAAAGTCTTTATAAATTAGTTTACCGTTTAATGAAGAAATCACTTTCAATTTCCGCCTTTCATATATTTTGAAAACAGATTGCCCGAACTATGACCGTGGCAAATGGCAAGCGCCAATGCATCGGCGGTATCGTCGGGCTTTGGGGCTTTATCCAAAGAAAGAAAACTTTTGACCATTTCAATAACCTGTCGCTTTTCGGCTTTACCGTAACCCGTAATCGCCTGTTTTACTTGAAGAGGTGTGTATTCAAAAACAGGTACATTGTTATGCTTTGCCGCTAAAAGAATAACGCCCCTTGCCTCGGCAACCTCAATAGCTGTTGTAGTATTGGTATTAAAATATAGTTTTTCAATGGATATGCAATCGGGCTTATGCTTTTTTAGAAGCTCATCAATATCTGAATATATCGAATTTAATCTATCCGAAAAATCAGTTCCCGCCTTTGTTGTTACCGCACCGAAAGACATTGGAAAAAACTTTAATCCGTCATACTCGACTATACCGTAACCGACAATTGCAAAACCGGGGTCAATACCGAAAATTTTCAAAATTTCACCTCAAAAAATTATTTTATATTATATCACAAATTTTGCCTATTTTCAATTATTTTTTTATATATAATATATTTATATTATCATCACGAAAAAATCATATTGAATTTTTTTGCGATTATGATATAATTTAGTTTGAAATTATCACATTTTGAAGGTGAATTTTTATAATGACACAAAACAGTAGCAATGTTTTTAACATTAAAACTTTATTGCTTAAAATATTTGTAATAATAAAAAAATTCTTCATAAACACTTTACCGGATTTTATTAAATCAAATTTTGAATTTAACTCTACAAAAAAGTCTAAAATTATCGGTGCGGTAATATCGGCAGTTTTGCTTATAGTAGTTGTCGTTTTTAATCAGTCTTTTATCGGTAAGACAAGCAGTTCAAAATGGCTTCTTTACTCTTCTGCTTTTATTTTGTCGGCGCTTATCGGTCTTTTCTCGGCGTATACTCTAAAAATTAAAGACGAAAATATAAGAAAGATTTTTGCGGTAATTTTATTTGCGTTATTACCGATTATAACTATCACAATGACCGAATGTCTTAACAACATTTGGATATATGATATGACGACATTGGGATTTGCGGGCAATTATGTAATAATTTTGATTTTATACTGTTTGGTGTATTCTCTTTCGGGCAGTATCAAACTTTGTATTTTTATACTTTCTCCGATTTTTTACGGATTTGCACTCGCTCATGCTTATATTGTAAGTTTCAGAGGAACTCCGTTTATCCCAATGGATATTTTAGGTGTAACTACCGCTATAAATGTCGGCAGTACCTATGATTATACACCGAGCGATATTGTTATTCTCGGCACACTCTTATTTTTTGCGTTAATGGTAATTGCCGTTAAAATTTCAATGCCTAAACTTAAAAAAATAACAAAAATAATTTCAAGAATTTTTGTCGGTGTATTTTTTGTTATTATGTTTATTATATTTTATTTCACCGATGCATTTGCCAATGCCGGCATTAAACCCGACTTTTGGAATCAGTCAAGAGGTTACAGAAACTACGGCTTTGTGTATAACTTTATTTGCAACACAAAATATATCTACTACCCGAAACCGAAAGATTATGAGCCAAATGATGTTACCGAAATGGTTGACAGTAATGCTGACCGTTATGAACAAAACGACGCCAACGAAAAAGTGCCGAATATCATTTGTATAATGAATGAATCTTTATCGGATTTAAGTGTTTTGGGCAATTTTACGGTTAGTGAAGATTATATGCCGTTTATCCGTTCGCTTAACGAAAACACAATTAAAGGCAATTTGTATGTTCCTGTTATCGGTGCAGGTACATCAAATACCGAATTTGAATTTTTAACAGGTCATTCTACCGCATTTTTACCGTCGGGCAGTAATGCTTATATGTTATACATTAAGAACCCGATTGCCTCAATCGTATCGACGCTTAACGCACAAGGTTATGTTTCTTCGGCTTTCCACCCCTATTTTGCAAGCGGTTGGAATAGAGTTAATGTTTATAACAATATGGGATTCGGCGTGTTTAAGAGTATTGAAAATCTATTTGATAATTCAATAATGGAAGAATATACCGCAAACAGCTCAAATCCCGACTATTTACAGCATTTAATCGAAAGCACCTACCCTGACAGAACTAAAATGCTCATAAGACAGTATGTAAGCGATTCATACGATTATAAGGTTTTAATTGACGATTATAATAACAGAGATAAATCAAAGCCATATTTTGTATTTAATGTTACAATGCAAAACCACGGCGGATATACTACAACTGCATCAAATTTCAGCGCCGATGTTACTATTACCTCTACCGAAAAACAATATCAAAAAGCAACAAACTATCTTTCACTTGTAAAGCAAAGTGATATTGCTTTTAAGGAACTTATCGACTATTTTAAGACCGTAAAAGAGCCGACGGTTATTTGTATGTTCGGTGACCATCAGCCGTCTATTGAAACCGATTTTATTGCCGAGCTTTTAGGCGTTAACGATTTGGCATCTATTACCATTGAGCAGGAACAAGCCCGTCATGTTACTCCGTTTATCATTTGGGCAAATTATGATATCGAAGAAAAACAAATAGACAAATTAAGTGCCAATTATCTCTCCTCTTATGTCCTTAAAACCGCAAATGTTAAATTATCCAAATACAATAAATATTTGCTTAAATTATCGGAAACACTGCCTGTTATTGATACTGTCGGATACATTGACAAGGATAATAATTATTATAAATGGTCAAACGAATCCGCTTATACAAAGCTACTTAAAGAATATGAGCTTATACAGTATAACAATATTTTCGATTACGAAAACAATGATACTGATACTTTCTTTATCAACGGTTATTCCGTTAAAGAAATAGAAAAAATCATTGAAGCGAATAATAAAACAAACGAAAATACCGATACTAATGCAAAATAGGATAATTATGAGAAATACTACATTATGCCATATTGAAAAAGACGGTAAGTATTTAATGCTTCACCGCATTAAAAAGAAAAACGATTTGAATAAAGATAAATGGGTTGCTGTCGGCGGAAAATTCAATGAAAACGAAAGTCCCGAACAGTGCAATGCCCGTGAAGTCTTGGAAGAAACGGGACTTACCGTCAATAGTGTAAAATACTGCGGTATCGTTACATTCGTTTCAAACGAATGGGAAACCGAACTTATGCATATATTTACCTGTAAAGATTTTTCGGGTACTGTTACAGACTGCGACGAAGGAAAACTTGAATGGATTGATAAAAAAGAAATTTATTCCCTGCCTATTTGGGAAGGAGATAAAATTTTCTTAAAGCTTATTGAAAACGAAAATGAGCCGTTTTTTTCACTTCGGCTTGAATATAACGGAGATACGCTCATTAGTGCGATACTTAATAACAAAACAATAATTTAGGAGGACATTATGAATATTTGTGTATATGGTTCGTCATCAAATTCTATTGATAGAAAATATATAGAAGCCAACGAAAAACTTGGTAAACTTCTTGCCAAGCAAGGTCATACCGTTGTTTACGGTGGCGGTGCAGGCGGAATGATGGGCGCTGTTGCAAGAGGTGCAAGGTCAAAAAACGGAAATGTTGTCGGTGTAGCTCCCTCGTTTTTTAAGGTTGACGGCTCACTTTTCGATGACTGTACCGAGTTTGTTTCAACAGTTACTATGCGTGAGCGTAAGCAAATTTTAGAAGAACGCTCGGAGGGTTTTGTTGTTTCCCCCGGCGGAATGGGAACAATGGATGAATTTTTCGAGATTTTTACATTAAAACAGCTCGACAAACACTTAAAACCGATTGCAATTTATAATGTAAATCATTTTTATGATAAACTAATCGAACTTTTGGAACAGTTTATTGAACAAAACTTTATGTCAAAGAAAAACAGAGATTTGTATTTTGCTTCTTCTGACCCACAGGAAATTATAGATTATTTGACTAATTATGTTCCGACAAATATAAAGTTAACTGAACTCAAAGATGTAAAATAAATTAAAACCGTCTTCATTAAATTGAAGGCGGTTTTTTGTAACATAGATTGTTATTACGCATAGTATGAATTGAAAGACGAAAAGGAGGTCTTTTATATGTGTAATAACGGATTTGGCGGAAATTGTACTTGGGTATTAATCCTTATCCTCTGTCTCGTTTGCTGCTGCGGTAATAACGATAACGGCTGCGGCTGCTAATTTCCATAAGGCATAGGCCTTTTAGGTGATGGCAAAATCTGCTGTCACCTATTTTTTTATTGACAAACACTAATAATTATACTATAATACCGAATGTTGATACAAATTTGGAGACGTATCGAAGTGGTCATAACGGACATGACTCGAAATCATGATGCCCCTTGAGGGACGAGGGTTCGAATCCCTCCGTCTCCGCCAAAATAATAAGGACACCCAAGCGGTGTCCTTATTATTTTAGCAGTTTATGGAGATGAGAACCCGTAGGGTTCGTCGAAGCAGCCGCAAAGGTGCGATAACCTTTGCGGACTGTGAAGTCGGGAGCAGTGCTGATTTTTCGTAACTGCTCGGAGCAGTCGAAAAATCAAACAGCGCACCGTATCCCGACAACTCTCCGCCAAAACAAGTCGCTCGGACTTAAAAGTTCGGGCGACTTGTTTATGAATTATTTTTTGTTAAATCGTAATTGAAAAGTCAGGACCTTAGGCTTAGTCGGAGGCCTGACTTTATTTTTTACGCTATATAATGTTCTTTTGGTAGTTCCGCTTTTCAATTACTCTATATGCTAAATTTACGATAAAAGAGCTTAGCACTCCGAGCAACACACCGATAAATGCTCCGAAAAGCACATCAGTCGGAAAATGAACAAACATATACAGACGGGAAAAACATATGAGAAGAGCAAAAATGATAACGGGTATTCCCCTCTTTTTGTTGAACATGAAAATACTCATAGCCCCTCCGAGCGCCCACGCCGAATGAGTCGACGGACACGAATAACTTGAAGGTGCCTTTATCAACATATCTATGGCGGTATCAATATTGCATGGTCTTACTCTGGCAATCAGTTCTTTCAGCCCGCACTGATTTACCAAGTATACAAGTATCCACGAAAGAATAATTGCTATTCCTACTTTTCTTGATTTCTTAAATGTAAGCATTATAACAGCGGTAACAATCCAAAGCTGGCCATAATTCCCGACGAAATTTGTAAGCCACACCATAAAACTATCAAGCGTCGCCGTCCTAATTCCTTGAATTGCATATAATATCTGAAAATCCATAAAAGCCTCCCACCATCACATATATAAATTAAATTTTGAGTCCGGCAAAAACCTCACCGACATTCTGCCTGATTACAAGTTCTGCTATATCATCCATCTGCGTTGCATCCCTGTTAATAAGAACAAAATGTTTGCCCCGAAAATACCTGACAAAACCTGCGGCAGGATAAACAGTTAAACTTGTACCGGCGACAATCAAGCAATCTGCATTTGAAATAGCATTGACCGATTGGTTAATCACATCCTCATCAAGTGATTCTTCATATAAAACGACATCTGGCTTCCACACACCACCGCATTCACATTTCGGAATCCCGTCAGATTCAAGAATAACCGAAAGACCGCTGTGTTTACCACATCGGGTGCAGGTGTTTTTCAGCGTTGTTCCATGGAGTTCCAATACCCGATTACAACCCGCCTGCTGATAAAGTCCGTCAATATTCTGTGTAACGACAGCAGAAAGTTTCCCTGCTTGTTCAAGTAAAGCAGCCACTTTATGCGATGCATTAGGTTTAGCATCGGGATAAATCATTTTTGTACGGTAATAATCAAAGAATATATCAGTATGCTCTGCAAAAAACGAATGGCTGAGCATCATTTCGGGCGGATAATCAAATTGCTTCTCTTTCTTTTGATAAAGACCGTCCGCACTGCGAAAGTCCGGTATACCGCTTTCAGTAGACACACCGGCTCCGCTGAATATTACAATACAATTACTCTCGTCTATTATAGACTGTAATTTTAGAACATCATCCATACTGCTTCTCCAAAGTATAATTTCTAATCTGCTCGACAAACCGGGATTTATCTATCTAATCCTCTACAATCACTGTATTTATCGGGCTTTTCGTCATTTATGTTTTCGTTATTTATGTATTTTCCCTTGTTTTTGCCCTTATGAGCAAATTCAAGGGAAAGTTTTTACCCGCCGACCACTTTGTCCAGTAATCTGGCGGAGGAGCGTTTTGCTTCCTTTGTGGCGTGAGCGTAGATATTCATCGTGGTACTCACATCCGCATGTCCGAGAAGCTCCTGTACATCTTTCGGATGTGCGCCGTTAGAAAGCAGGTTGCTCGTAAATGTGTGTCTGAGTGTGTGGAAATGAAAGTCTTCAAGTCCCGGAACCTTTTTCTGTGCCGTCCTGCACATGATGCTGACCGTATTTGCGGATTCGTAAGCTCCGTCGGGTCGAAGGCAGACGAAGGAGAGTTCCTTGTAGTCTTCCGGTACTTCTTCCGTCATAGCCAGCGTGCACAGCTCGTAGTAGTTGCGACCTTTCTCCTGTACCTCTTTGCAGTAGTTCAGGCTGTAAAGTTCTCCGTACCCCATGCGGTTTAAGTGCTGTTCCTTCTTTGCTTCTTTCAGAATCTCTGCCAGCGTGTCACAGAAGTCCACCGTGCGGATCTTGCTTCGCTTGG
>JAZUFQ010000055.1:0-6300 GCA_045640745.1 Acutalibacteraceae bacterium | reverse complement strand
CATAGCCTCTATAATCGATTCTTTGAGTAAGTTCATAATCACTGTAGAACTTTTCAAATGCCATTAAATCAGCACATCCTCCGCATCCAATAGACATAATATTAAAGTTGTCGAATGCCGACAGGAAGGTTTCTTTCAATCTCAATGCGTATAGAATTTCTGACGCATACCTTGTTGAAAACTGACATACATAATGATAAAGCATTTTGGGGCAATCATATTCAAGTTTTTGTATTGTTCCATTCTGTGGGAAATGAATCTGATATAAGCAATTGTAGCAACTACCGCTACAAGTCTGAGATGGATGATTACAAGTCCCACAACCGCACTTGTTTCCATATGTGGTGTATTTTTTGTCGCAAAAATCGACTATATCATCGAGCAACATTATGAGTTCTCCTTAAGCATGCATGATATTTGAAATGCAATTCTTCTTATAACCGGTACACAAACCGAATTCCCGATCTGCTTATATGCGTCATCAATTGTAATTGTATTCGGAAAGTAAAACTTTGGCGGGAATCCTTGAAAGTCAAGGCATTCACGCAAGGTTAGTTTTCTTATTCCGAAATCATCCCATATAACCGGAACACGGTCGGGAAATGTCCCCATATTCGCCGTAAGCGTGGGACACATCTGATTTTTTGTCAGCCGCACTCCCGAATCAATCGGGCGATAGATTGCCAACTTGTCTTTCATTCGTACTTCAAAATACGGATATAAATCTTTGCCGTTGTAATAGTAGATTTCGTTTTGTTTTTCGTGACGATGGATAATATCTGTTGATTTTAGTGTCAATTCTATCGGTTCGGGATGAATATACTGTGTTTCAACACTTTCGTGAACCGCCGTAATATAAATCCGTTTGCGTATGTGCGGAAGGTTGCCGTACTCATTTGCCGCCATTACACGGTAATAAACGGTATATCCAAACTGTGCCAACGAGTTGAAAATAACGAGAAATGTCCGCCCGTCATCATGCTCCATAAGGTTCGCAACATTTTCAAGAAATACGACCTTCGGGCGTTTTTCATCAATAATACGAGTGATCTCAAAGAACAGATTGCCTCGTTTATCGTTGAAACCTTTTTGCTTTCCCGCCACCGAGAATGGCTGACAAGGGAATCCGGCAACAAGCACATCAAAATCGGGAATATCTTTTGCAGAAACATCATGGATGTCTGCTTCTACAAGATGCAAATCCCCGAAATTGTGTCGATATGTTTTGCAAGCGGCGGCATCGTATTCATTTGCCCATACAATATCGAATCCGGCTTGCCGAAAGCCGAGATCAATACCGCCGCTTCCTGGAAATAAACTACAAATTTTCATATTTTGAGAAGTTATTACAAATCCGCAAGCGTTATTTGACGATCAAGTGATAGCAAATCTCTTATTTGAGTATGAGAGTACGGATTTTGCTGCTGTTTTTCAACCATTTGTATGACATGAGAAACGGCAACTGCACTACCATGTATCCCGGTTTCGTTTACAATACGCATAAGTTGTCCGTTAATGTTTGAACCGAATCCCCCGGCTATGTATGAGAAAAACGCAAGGGGCTTATTGGAGACACAATAGTTAGCAAATCCATCAATGTAATTATGTACCATTCGGTTGTGGTGGTCATTGCTTATGGTATATTTGCTATAGGCTTTATTATCAATAATCCCGGCATACCCGTCACTATCCGAAAGAAGTAAAACATCAGGTGTCAAGCCAATGGGTCCAACATGATGTGTTTCAAAGCCGAACACCTCGGAAAATAGTTTTACCGTTGCCTTTTCAAAATCGGTTGCTTCATCTCGCCCCTTAAATGCCATTTCAAAGTATTCGGTCATAAAAGAGCCGATAGCGCCGTGAGGATAAAGTTTCTGCAACGCTTCTTCTACAAATGTCGGTTCAAGACCGGATTGTTCGGCGATTATGTCGACCAACTCGCTTGTGATCTTTGTGATCGGTGTTTTTAACGATTCTGCGACAAAAGCCTGTTTAACCTTTTGCTCCGCAATAACTTTTGCAGTAATAGTTTTTGTTTGCGTTAAGTTACGGGTGTCTTTTTGATGTTTGGGATCAAGACCATATTTTCTTTGAAAATACTCATGTTGTGCGGGACGGTCAATAAACGGAGGGGTAACAGATAAGATTGCTTGAACTTCTTCCTGCTTTTCGGGAATAATCCGCAGAAGGCGATCGTCCTCACTACGCTTGGCAAACTGTGTATATTCTATCCAATTTATGAGAGTATTTGCAATATCGGTAAGATGACTAAATGGATGGTCCGGATTAACCGAGCCGGTTTTAGGAGCATATTTTGTAAAGAAATCCTCATCCAAAGAAGCATCGCCGGAATGCCTAAAATCATTCAAGCGTGTCTTAACAAACCTATAGCATTCTTCTGTTTCGTTTTCGGCATTGGTTATAATAACTTTTGCGATTTCTTCTTCCGACAAATGGCCAACCTCGCTATCCATCAAGAGGCGCAGGAGAAAACGAAACGGACGGATTTTAAACCGAGGAGAGACATCTACACCGCGGCTCATTGAAAAAGAGGAAGGAAATTGATACTTCAAAATTTGCTCTTTTAGTATAGTGACCGGGGAATCGCCATTCATAATAGCTTCTCCGGCAAGCGTCAACTTAAGTTGTTTGGTTGATTCTTGCGTGAAAATCAAGCCAAGGCTTGCGACCCAAGCTTGATAGGTTCTGCCGCCTCCGCCTGTTTGATCTCTCCGTTCTCCTTTTCGCTTGAGGTTCGCTTCTTCAAGAGCATCCTCCAAGGAAAGATGCGTATCCCTTTGTCCTTGCCACTCCTGATTTAACGATATATCGGCAAATGTTGCAAGTACTTCGGGAATTGAATTTAGTTTTCTTTTTGGGCGTGTAATCCACCAAGTATTAATCATTCTCAACCTCATCCTTAAGCGATGGCTCAATTGATTCATATTCTATTCCGGCAAAAGTTTTTAATATTGCTTCAAAAATTACTTTTGCCCCTTTGCACGGAACAGCCATCCCGATCTGTTTTCTTACAGATTCTTTTGACCCTTCAAACGCATAGCTGTCAGGGAATGTTTGTAATCTTGCTCTTTCGCGGTTTGTTAATGCTCGGGGTTCTTCCCAATGATAGATGTGAGTTCCTCCACCGCCAGACCCAGTTACGGTATAAGCGGGTTTGTTAGGATCAAGTCGTTTGTAAATTTGGCTTATTTTTGCACCACGCACATTTAGTTTCAATTCTTCGGGCAAATCAGCATTAAAAGCGTTTTGCCCCGGTTTTATATGTTTTAACCGCTCTACAACCGTTGCGGATTGTTTTGTTGTTTCGTTGTTTGGAGCACCTATAGGTATGGGCGGTTTTTCTATTGCAGAACGGCATGACACGTCAAATTTTGCAAACGGTGCATAACTTGGGATTTTAAATTCATACGGCAAATCATTTCTGATTCCGACTATAATCACCCTATGCCGTGCTTGCGGAACACCATATTTTTCAAAGCAGTAGAGGTTGGGGTATACTCGGTATCCGGCGGATTTCATATCCGCAAGTATTTTTCCAAAAGCATTTCCTTCGTTTGCGCTTCTGATGCCGCCTACATTCTCGGCAAGAAACCATAGAGGTTGATGACTCTTCAAGATTTGCACGCCATAAGTATAAAGCGGTCCAAAAATACCATCAAAGCCTTTCTGCTCTCCGACAACAGAAAAATCATTGCAGGGGAATCCAAAGGCCAATGCGTCTATTGGAGGAAGGGCTTTTAAATCTAATTTTCTAACATCACCACAAATAACACTGTCCTTGTTTTCGGGACAAATGTTTCGTGTATATGTGTGACAAGTATCAAGGTCGTAATCGTTTGCCCATTGATGAACAATTTTATAATTGGGATCACCGATATCGGCATTTGTAGCACCCCAAGCAAGCCCGCCCGGTCCACAGAATAATTCTCCAAGTCTAAATGCAGGCATAATTATATTTCCTCTCCATTATGTAGAACGAATTTTCTTGAAAAAGATGCACCAACGGCATCCGCAATACAATCAAGGTCAGAAACTGTAAAACTTTCTCTTTTCATCTTTGCACTTAAACTTTGCGGGGATATACCTAACCGTCGAGCGAGCTCGGCCATACTAATGTTCGACCGAACACACAGAACTTTTATTTCTTCTGATATTGTCATATTTAGCACAGACCTCCAAAAGCAATAATACACACATATATTATAAACGAATTCTTTTAGCTTGTCAATATTTACGATTAGCATATTACAAATATTTTCAATTTCATTATACCACACTTTCCCAGTTTGGTATCGGCTACATTTTTGAAAAATCGTAAACATTTTTGAAATCGGTATCTAAAATCGGCGGGTGACGATTTTTCATAACATATTTGGGCATTTCTCCACGGTTGACGGATTGCTTGCCCGTAAAATAGTCTGAAATATATGTTTTACCGAGCATAACGATGCCGTAGTATTTCTCGTTGTTAAGAATAGTCCGAACGGTTTCAATGCCCCGCTTATTGCCGCCCCTCGGGGCAGGGATGTTATCATTCATTAGAGCGGTTGCTATTTTTCGGAGCGAAAGCCCTGCCGCACGATAAGCGAAAATTCTTTTAACGACTTCCGCTTTTTCGGCATCGATTTCAAGTGTTTCATCTTTGCTCTTTATGTAACCGTAGCACGGGCGGTTGTACATACCTGAACTGCCGTCTTCAAATCGAACATGATGACCCCACCTTGTATTGAAACTTTTGGTTTTGCTTTCTTGCTGATATAAGGCGGCGAACAAAGTCAAAGAGTTGATAGCCTCCTGTTCGTAACAATGAAGATTTTCGATTTCAAAATATACATCTATACCGTTATCGTTAAAGAAATCAACCGCCCGAAGAAACTCAAGTGTGTTTCTCCCGAGGCGGCTGATTGATTTTACAAGTATTTTATTGATTTTTCCCGAACGACAATCTTCGAGCATCCGCTGAAAGTCTTTCATCTTTTTATTGCATCTGCCGGAGGCTTGATCGGAATATATACCGGCAAATTTCCAGTTGTCATGATTTTCGATGTGTCTTTTGTAGAATTCTCTTTGTGCTTCCAAACTGTGATGTTGTATTTCTTGCAAGGTGCTGACACGGCAATAAGCCGCAACAAGGGTTGGCTTTATATATTTCGGCGAGTTGTCCGCCGGGATAAAAATAATATTTGGCATAATCGTTCCTCCTCGGCTTTTCTATCATTATTACCATAAAGTTTGCTACATAGCAATAGCCGTGGAGAAAATAAATCCTCGGGGGATAAGTTCAGCGATTACTTCGGATTTTACCTCAAAAAACAAAAGTTCAGCGTTTACTCTTTTCCGAGGGATAAGTTCAGCGTTTTATATTTTACAACTTGAAAAAGCACGAAAAAAATCATGTTTTCTCGGGCGTTTCAATGTACTGTAATTTTGATGCAAAGAAAAATAAGAAATCCGAAAAATCGCATAAAATAAGGCTTTTCGGGCAGATGAAAACAGGACGATCATCGAAAAATGACCGTCCTGTTATTGTGGTTGCGGGGGCAGGACTTGAACCTACGACCTTCGGGTTATGAGCCCGACGAGCTACCAACTGCTCCACCCCGCGATATTTTTTACTCCCTTGTGCAACAGCATTGCCACACGCCGGAGTCGCTTTTTATCGCGCAAGAGGTATTATACCGCATCTCGTTGGAAAATGCAACACCTTTTTTCGGATTTTTTGATTTTTTTGAAAAAGTCGCTCGACACGGGGCGACTTTTTTCGTTTTGCGGCGCAAAATCGGGTGTGTGCAGCGGGGTGGGAACACAGTAAACGAGTGTGCAAACAAAAGAAAAATCCCCAAAAATGGGGAAAAATGGGGATTTCGGTTTTGGGGCGCAAAATCGAGGACGGCGGCAAGCGGGGAAAGCGGAAAATCGACGATTTTATGTCGAATATATCGACGCTGACGGGGGAAGACCTTTACAAAATTCGGGGTCAAAACCGTGAAAATGGCTCTACATCAACGAACATGCCGTGCCGAAAATATTCACAACAAAACGGCGATTTTTGGGGTGCGCGTGAAAGAACGCGGCGCAAATAGGTGCGCGGCGGGACGGCGGGCTGCCGGCGCAGACGAGCGATAAGGCGGCGGGGGTGGGAGAGGTTGCGTGGGTTTGATTTGCGGCGATAGACGGCGAAAACAGCGGTGCAGAGCGCTTTTTGAGGATTTTGTGGGGTGACCGGCGGCCGGAACGGACGGTGCGGTTACGTGGCAGAACAGGCGAGAAAACGAGGCG
>JAZUFQ010000054.1:0-6012 GCA_045640745.1 Acutalibacteraceae bacterium | reverse complement strand
GAAAAATATTTTAGACGAAAAATCAAGTGATTACCGACCGCTTACATTTTGGAGTTGGAATAATAAACTTGATAACGAAAGACTAAAACAACAAATACATGAATTAAAAGAAAGCGGCTTTGGCGGCTTCTTTATGCATGCTCGTTATGGCTTAAAAACAGAATATATGAGTGATGAATGGTTCGATGCTGTGAATTGTTGCATACACGAAGCAAAAAAACAAGGACTTACTGCGTGGTGCTATGATGAAAACGGTTATCCGAGCGGTTTTGCCGGAATGGAATTGCTTGAAAAAAGCGAGTATCTCGCAAGGTACATAACAGTAAATAAAACCGAAAACAGCACTGCTAAACCGTTATGTGTATTTGGAATATCTGACGATAATAAACCTGTTTTTAATTGTACCAAAAACCACAACGGCAAAGTTTACGAAATATATGAAAATTTAAGTCCTGCTAATGTTGATGTGTTTAATAAAAATGTGGTTAATGAATTTCTAAATTTAACCCATGAAAAATATTACGAAAAATTCGGTTTGCATTTTGGCACACTTATTTCGGGATTTTTTACCGATGAGCCACAGTATTTCAGATACGGTACGCCATATTCAAGCACTTTGGCAAATGAATATGAAAAGAGATACAACGAGAATATAATAGAAGTTTTGCCGTATTTATTTTTTGAACTTGACGGATATAAAGAATATCGGTGGAGGTATTATAAACTTGCAAATGAGTTATATACCGAAATTTTTGTAAAGACCATATATGATTGGTGTGATTTACATAATGTTCAATTTACCGGACATACAATAGAGGAGTCGTTGCTATACGGTCAAATGTGGTGTTCGGCAGGTGTTATGCCGTTTTATGAGTATGAGCATATTCCGGGATGCGATTGGCTCGGCAGAAATCCGAAAACTCAGTTAAATCCCAAACAGGTCGGTTCCGTTGCACAACAACTCGGTAAAAAACAAACTTTAACTGAAAGCTTTGCGGCAACCGGTTGGGACGCAACACCGAGAGAACTTAAAAGACTTGTTGATTTCCAGTTTGCAAACGGCATAAATCTTTTGTGTACGCATCTTACACCTTATTCTATGGAGGGTGGCAGAAAGTATGACCATCCCGCACATTTTTCAAATGTAAATCCATGGTTTGATAAATTCTCGGAATTTTCAAAGTATGTAAAAAATTTGGGTTGTATGATGGGGGAAAGCCGAGAACTTGCAAATGTCGGAGTTATCCACCCGATACATAGTGCATACCTTACATATAACCGAGAAGATGATTATGACTCGATTAAAAAACTTGAAGATGAGTTTAACAATTTACTTACAAAACTTGAAAAGAATAATATCCCATATCATCTTATTGATGAATCTTTGCTTTCAAAATACGGAAGTGTAAAGAGTGATAAGTTAATTGTAGGAAAGTGCGAATATGATAGAATCGTAATTCCCTCAATGGAACAAATAGACGAATCAACGGTACATTTCCTAAAAGAATACATATCAAACGGCGGTAAAGTTCACTTATTTGGAGATAAACCAAGTTATGTGTCGGGCAAAAAAGGCAACTTAGATTATTTAGACAGCAATATTAAGTTTTCCGATTTGATTTCGGATACATACTCTATATGTGATTTTAATACAGATATTTCGTCGGTTTACAGAAAGTCTGATTGCGGAGATTTTCTGTTTGTTTTCAATAAAGGCAATAAAAAACAAACCGTTAAATATAAAATTAAAGCAACCGGCGCTTGCGAATTTGATTTATTAAGCGAAACATATAATCCTTTGTGTTTTGAAAACGCCGAAAACGGTTATATAAGTATACCGTTAACATTAGAATCCTGCGAGTCAAAATTGATTATGACAGGAGATTATCAATCCGTAAAGCCAAAAGAGTATCCTAATTTAATCGAAACAAAAGATGTTAAAATAAGTTTTCAGAATAAAAATATTTTGGTTTTAGATAAAGCACAACTTTCCTATGACGGCGAAACCTTTTTTGAGGAATTGCCCATTGAAGGAATCAATGATATGCTTTTGAAAAAGCATTATAGCGGAAATATATATTTGAAATATCAGTTTTTCGCAAAAAGCAAAGTCGGTAATATAACCGTTGAAGCCGAAAAAATGAATTGCACTTACAGAACATTTAACGGTAAAGAGATTAAATTTGACAGCGAGGGTATTTTTGATCCGGATTTTGTTACTGCAAATATAGATAATGATTTGATAATAGGTAAAAATGAACTTGTTTTCTGTGTTAATTATCATCAGAATGATCATATATATGAAGTTCTTGATAATGTTACACCATTATCTGAAAGTTTAATCAACTGTATAGTATTTGATACAGAATTAGCACCGATAACATTGTATGGCGATTTTATATTAGAAGGTCAAAACGGGTATTTTGACAAAAACGAGAATGTTTATTGTTACAGTTCCCCGTTTGAAATAAATAAAATCACACAATCTGCCGATAAATCTATAACCTGTTGCGGTTATCCGTTTTATGCCGGTGATATTAAATACAGTTTTAAGGTTAATACTCAAAGTAGACAGCTTTGTTTGCTTAAATTACCAAACAGATTTGCAACGGCACATATTAAATGGAATGATTATGAATCAGATTTGGTTTTATCCAATAACATAATAATTCCAAGCGAATATGTAGAAAACGAAAATAATGTTATAGTTACCGTGACTGTCGGCAATCGAAATCGTTTGGGTCCTCATCACCGAACAAGTGACCGAGAATCTTATCTTGTCGGAATAGACTCTTTTGATATGAATGGCAGTTGGGAAAACGGCAAAAGTGATCTATATAATGAAGAATATGCTTTTGTTGAACAAAAAATAGATGTTGCCGTATTTCAAGAATGTGAAAACAAATAATACGGTATTGGTTAAGTAAGGATATTTTTATGAAAGATAGTTTTGATACACGAATAAGAGAAAACATTTTTCCTGTTAAAATAATAAAAATTACCGGAAATGTAAAAAATGAAAAAGCACTTCTTGAAAAACAACCTTTACAAATAAATCTTTCCGATAATTATTTGACGGTTATGAAAAATGGAAAAGATGGAGAAGATGCCTCGATTTTACTTGATTTCGGGCGTGAAATTAACGGTTCTTTGCGTATTTTGACTTTTTCTTCACATTCAAAAAAGCCTGTTAAAGTTCATATCAGTTACGGCGAATCAGTGATGGAAACATTAAGTAAAATAGGCAAGAAAAATTCAACCAATGACCACGCAATACGGGATTTTGAGTATTTTCTCCCGTCATACAGTGATATGACTTTTAATGAAACAGGATTTAGATTTGCTCTTATCCGTCTTCCTGATAAAAACACCGAAATTTCAGTCAAATCGGTTGTGGCAGTATCAATTTACCGTGATTTGAAATATAAGGGTGCATTTCGTTGCGATAACGAAATCCTAAATAAAATATACGACACCGCCTCATACACTTGTCATTTATGTATGCAACAGTACATTTGGGACGGAATAAAAAGAGACAGACTTGTATGGGTTGGAGATATGCATCCCGAAATGCTCACAATTAGAACTGTTTTCGGGAATGTGGATTTAGTTAAAGATACCCTTAATTTTATTAGGGAATCGACGCCGTTGCCTAATTGGATGAATAATTTTCCTACCTATTCTTTATGGTGGCTTATAATATTAAAAGATTGGTATTTGTATACAGGTGACAATACTTTTCTTAATGAAAATATAGAATATATTAAGCAGTTATCAAAGCAGATTTCCAATTGTGTTAATTTGGACGGCTCGGATAATCTCGGCGAGTATTTCCTTGATTGGCCAACCTACGGCACCGAAGCAGGTAAACAGGGTTCAAGGGGATTGCTTGTTATAGCACTTGAAGCGGCAGTAGAGTTGTTGAACTATGTTGGTGAAACTGAGATCGTTAAAGAGTGTAAATCAAAAATAACTATTTTACGCAAATGTAAGTGGAATTATTTTGAGGCAAAACAAACGGCGGCAATGCTTGCACTCGCAAATTGCTATAATAAAAAAACGGTTGCGAACTTCATTATGAAAAACGGTGCCGAAGGTTTTTCCACTTTTATGAGTTATTATCTCTTGAAAGTTGCCGGAAGCGAAGATATGGCAACCGCTCTTGGTATTTTGGAAGAATACTACGGAACAATGCTTTCACTTGGTGCTACCTCTTTTTGGGAGGATTTTGACATTAAGTGGGCAAATAATGCGGTACCCATCGACCAATATGTACAGGATAATAAGTATGATGTTCATGGCAATAACGGTGCTTTTTGCTATAAAGGATTCAGGCATAGTCTATGTCATGGATGGTCGTCTGCCGTAACTGCTTTTTTGGCGGAGGAAGTTTTGGGTATTCATATTTTATCTGCGGGTTGCCGTAAAATTCAGATAAAACCGAATTTAGGAAATCTTAAACGGGCAGAAGGTAGATATCCAACACCTTACGGTGTGATAAAAGTAAAACACCGCCGCTTAAAAGACGGAACAGTTGAAACGAAATATTCAGCACCAAAAGAAATAGAAATAATTATGTAAAAACATTTTTCTATTATTTAACTAAATTATAAAAGGATTGATTATCAATGAAAAAACTTTTGATTGTAGTATTATCTATTAGTTTGCTTTTTACTGTTTGCGGTTGTAAAAAAGAAAACAAAAATGATATTTCTTCTAAATCAAATGTTGTAAGTTCCGAGAATTCACTTAAAAGCAAATCAGAGGATGAAAACAATTCTTCTGTTGAAAAGCAGAATAATGTATCTTCAAATCCGAATAATTCATCTGCCGAAGAAAGAAAAGGTACAATAACACCAACATATCCGATAAATGTAACGGTAGATTTTCATTCGCCGGAACAACAGTTATATGCCAAGTCGGATATTGCGAGTATAAATTCGATAGCAAGCGGAACAAAAGAGTTGAGCCGCCCTGAACCGATTAAATTCTCTTGGGATTATGTTACCGAAAGTGGTAAAAAAACAACAATGGGAGAAATAAGAATTAGTGAAAGCCCAAATATGTCTAATCCCCTTATTTTAAATGGTTATATGTACTGCAATGTTTATAATCTGAAAATAGGAACGACATATTATTGGAATGTAACGGCAGAGGGTGTTACGAGTCCTGTTGTTTCATTTCGTACTGCCGATAATGCCCCTCGAAACCTTTATATCGACGGTGTTACAAATGTTCGTGATATAGGCGGTTATAAAACATCAAGCGGAAAAATAATAAAACAAGGTTTAGTTTACCGCACTTCAAGACTCAATCAGTCTGGTCTTTCTTATCCAAATGATGAAATAACCGCAGATGGGAAAAAAGAAATGACTGAACATCTCGGCATTAAAACCGAAATTGATTTAAGGAGAAGTTCGGATAAAGAAAATTCCGGAATGACAAGCAGTGTGCTTAGCGGTGCAAAATATTTTTGTATTCCCGTAAGTACTACATATCTTTTGAGTAGTAATCCCGATTTGATAATTGAATTTTTCAGAATTTTAAGCGACCGTAATAATTATCCATTACTTTTCCATTGCCATGCAGGAACAGACCGTACCGGAATGTTAGCATATACAATGGGTGCACTTTTAGGCGTTTCAGAAGAGGATTTAACAAGAGATTATTTGTATTCAAATTTCGGGAACATCGGTGCGGCAAGGTCTTTGAATCTGTTTCAAAGTCTTGGCTTTTATAAAGAAATATCAGGTGCTTCGGGAAACAGTCTTCAAGAAAAAGCATATAATTATCTTATTTCAATCGGTGTTCCGGCAGAATATATCAATTCGTTCAAAACGATTATGTTAGGGTGAATTGTGGAAAGCATATTAAATATTAGGAGTAATAAAGCAATGAAAACAAGTGTAATGTTAAATGAAGATTGGACGCATTTTATTTATATAACTTATGAAAAAGGCAGAAAAGCAGACCGTGAATGTGCTTTGGAATATATCAGAAGATATAAAGACA
>JAZUFQ010000053.1:0-4331 GCA_045640745.1 Acutalibacteraceae bacterium | reverse complement strand
GTCGGCATATCATAGCATAGTAGTTACCTGCGAGCCGGGAAGAATAACCGTTGCGGTTGACGGATGCACAAAGATTGACGAAGAAGCAACAGGGTTTGGAAATGACGCAATAGGATATGAGGGTGCAACGCTTTCGCAAATCGGCGGAGCGGTATTCTCAAATCAGGCGTTCGGCAGTTCTGATAAAGAAGTTGCAAAAACAGTAGACGGTAGCTTCTTCGCAAGCAATTACTATACTGCAAAAGACGGAGAAAAAGCAACAAATTTATCATCGAAAAGTAAGGTTTTTCGTGCTGAAACAAAAGGCAATGAAGATAAATTGAATTACAAAGCAACATATAATTATTACATCTACAAAGATGTATTGGCATTAAAACTTGCTGAAGGTGATAGGGCAGTTTACAAAATTGATGTTGCAAAATCCGGTTTATATTCAATAGAATCTTTGTTTTCAAGTGACAGCGATGGTAGTGTTATAAAAATTCAAATTGATAATAATAAGCCGATTTGTTATACGATAAGAAAGAATAATTACGAAAAAACGACCGGATATAATGATTATTATAAATCGTTAAAGTATCAAAAGCGTTTAATTGATGAAATCAATTTGGAAAAAGGATTACATACTTTTACGGTAAAAGCAGTCAAAGGCAATTACACCGCCATTGAATATGAGTTAAACCGAACATCTAAAAATTCGCCTCAATACAGTGATAAATTGTCCGAGAAAAGCGGACATGACTATTTTTCAAATTGGGCAATAAAAGACAAAGCTTATTATGCTTCAAACGGTCAAAAAAGTCTTGTTCGTTTCGGCGGCTCAGAGTATACCAATTACAGAGTAAAGGTAGATTTGAAAACCGAGGCAATGACATCAAGATCTAATAAGGCTGGAATTATTCTGCGATTAACAGACCCAAGCGTGTTCTATCGGCAAACATACGGTAGCGGTCATGGCTATTTTGTTTGTTTGGATACTTACGGGGTAAGCCTTGAACGATTTGATTATAATGAACAGTTAGTTGCGTATTACGAAACTAAATTGAGCAAGAATCGTTACTATACGCTTGAAGCCGAGTGTATTGACAACACAATAACGGTTTATTTAGATGGCGAAAAGGTTATCACATATATCGACCCATACGAATATTCAAGAGGTGCAACAGCGTTATATTCGTATCAAGCAGCAACATATTTTAAGAATCTACAAATAATACCGAAATAATTTCAAAAATTCTGGAGGAAAGATTATGAAAAGATTACTATTTAGGATTACATCGTGCTTATTAGTTTGTTGCGTATGTGTTATGTCGTTTTTGAATTGTTTTGTATCTGTGGCAGACCAACCTGAAACAACTCCTGACTTTAGGGTCATTGGAGCATCGGTTGAATTTAATGAAGATGATTCAAAAATCGTCGGTATTCGTTACAAAGTTGGTATTGATGAAACAGCTTTTGGAAGTTTAAGCGTTTCCGAAAAGAACGGTTTTAGACTCTTAGTTATGCCTGAAATGTTAGTTGAGGGTGAATTGGAAGCCGATGAAGTATACCGTTATCAAGTCGGCAAAGATTCTAAAACGACATCACCTATTGATATTTTGTTGAATTGGGATAAGGTAACATATAAAAACGGTTATGCTGTGGCTGATGTTATTGTAAGACAAATTTCCGATAAATATTATGATAAAAATTTAGTGGCAAGAGCATATTGTCAAGATGAAAACGGAAATCTCATTTATTCTGACAGTTTAATTTGTTCCTATGTAGAACTTGCTGTAGCTGCATTGAATGACACTAACAACACTTATAATGCTACTCAACGCAATTTACTCCTTGGTATTGCTTTTGATAAGCAGGGAACATGGGATTATTCTGCTGATGATAAGGTATTAACGACAAACGGCTCTGAAATAGTTGAAGATAATAATCGCTTACATCCAATGATTTTTGACCGTTCTCAAAAGATAAAATCCTCTAACTCTATTATCAATGCAGGATTTTATATCGGTGTTGACGGTGAAAATCCCTTCCTTAATCAGCCTGACGGAACAGACACAAACATTAAAGGTCTTATATTCGGATATGATAAATCTACCAAGGCCGCTATGTATTTAGATTTTAGATACCGCAATATAGCAACACCGGGATGGTATCCGTCAATCCGTGTATTTAACGGTGAACAGTGGAGTAATTACATTGGAAGCGGTGCACCTCTTGATGAAGGTTGGTATGATTTCAGAATTACTGTCGATTCATCTGACGGTTATGCAAAAATAATCGTTGAAGCAAAGCAGGAAAATGACGGACATTATAAAACAATTATCAATACTTCCTCTAATAATGATTGGAATTCATCAAAGCCTCAGATTGTGGGTGAAAAAGTAGGATTCGGAAGCACAATTCTTGGTAAGACCTTAAAATTCAAACCCGAAATCAGTGTTACAAATGATGCAGTACAGTTTAGAGGTTATCAAACAAAGAAGCTTAACAGCACATTAAACTCTGACGGAACAGGAACAATCAGCGGAACATTTTTAACCGATTATCGCACCACAGGCAACAGGGACAGAAACGAGGGCGTTACTTTCGGTGGCTCAACCGCTGATGACGGTTATACATTTTATGTTGCCGGTCAGGCTGCCAATAATAGATTTTATGTTGGTATGTGGAGAAGAGTAGGCGATTCTTGGAATAATGCCGATATGTCTATTGATAAGGTCGGCTCAGACGGAGTGAATACAGGTTCAGCAAGTGTTCCGGGATACTCAAAAATTTCGGACGCCGGGTTGACACTCAATGAAAACGATGAAATAACCGTTAAATATCTTATTAAGATTTCATTAGAAAATAATATCAGATATTTTGATGTTTCTTATAAGCTCTTAGTAGGCGAAACAGTTATTCACGAATGCAATAATTGGGTAGTAAAGGATACCAAAAATAATTTCTCGGGTAACCAGGTATTCCTTTATTCAGAGGATTCCGGAACAGAAAGCGATACAGAAACAGGTGACGGAAAAACCATCTTCTATAATACAAATGTTACCTCGGGTTCGGAAATTGAAAAAACTACGGCGGATATGACGATAGAGGATATTAATGTTTTTCTTAATGAATCCGCAAAGTATTCTAATCCGATTTCTGATGAAAATCAGCCATACAGAGAAGGTTCTTTGGAAGATCAGCGTCTTGCAGGCGAAACCGAGAAAACCGACAGAAGCTTGACGGGTGATCCGTATATTCTTCGGTATAACGGTAAATTCTACCTTTACTGTTCAACAGATAGTTGGTATTGTTCTTACCGTTGTTGGGAAAGTCTTGATTTAATTCATTATACTTATCTCGGTAAGTTTAATTTGCTTGACGAACACGGAAAAAAAGTAACAAATGACGATGCGACAAGTCAAGGATACGATTTGGAATGTCCTTGGGCACCTGAAGTTCATTATTGGAACGGAAAGTTTTATATGTATACTTCACCACATGCATCAGGGCACAAGTTATTGATAAGCACTACCGGCTTACCTTACGGAGATTATAGAGTTACCAAACCAAATTTTGCCAATGGTATTGATGGCTCGATGTTTATTGATGACAATGAAGAAAAGTGGTTCTTGCGTACAGACCGTGACGGTGCTAACAGTTGCCCTATTGCAATTAAAGCGACAGCTATGGATAAACTTGATACTACTACAAAAATTCCGCTTACAAAAGCAGGGATAACCGGAGACCATCTTGAGGGACCGTTTGTATTTAAACGTAATGGTATTTATTATTTCATAGGTGCCGGCGAAGGTGCTGGCGAAGCCGCTTATAGAATAAACTACGCTTATAATGAAAGCGGTATTTCTCAAAGCTCTGCTTGGCAAACTGAAATTAACCCGACGCTTGTATTAAATACCGAGGGCGATTATGTCAGCTACGGTCACGGTGCCGTTACTGTCGGACCTGACCTTGACAGTTATTGGTTGCCTTACCATATGAATCGTAATTTCGGCAGCGGTTCGGTTAAACAAAGCCGAACACTCGGCATAAACCGAATTGAATTTTCCGGAACAAGAATGAATGTTATCGGTCAGGATAAGGAAAATTATGTCCCCGATGCACCGGCTTTCTATACCTCGTATTTCACAGCGCTTTCGGATAAGGACGCAAACCAAAATATAACCGGAGTTGTTGCAAGGACGGCAGGATTCCGTTCCTATACCGATGCAAGAACAAATGCCGGCGAAGGATTATACAATGTAAACGGAAAACTGCTTTCGGGTAACAGCAGCACCGATTTAATAAAAACCGGTTCACGCTTTACGGCTGAATATAACTTTAAGGAT
>JAZUFQ010000052.1:0-71913 GCA_045640745.1 Acutalibacteraceae bacterium | reverse complement strand
TTTTTCATAATATTTCCTCCTATAATATAATATGTACGGTATAAAGGATTGTAGAAGGTGAAAATTTGCGGATACTTGTAATTTCGGATTCACATAAGAAAACAGGTGTTATTGACAGAATAATAAGAAAAGAGCAAAACGCAAAAGAAATTTTCTTTTTAGGCGATAATGCATCCGATATTGAGGATTTTATATTTGAATATCCCGATAGGAATTTTCATATTGTTGCAGGTAACTGCGATTATTTTTCCACCTATAAATCCTTTGATATTGCAAATGTCGGTAAAATCAAAATTCTTTTTGCCCACGGGCACACTTTCGGGGTTAAGCAGGGCTTAACAGGTGCTTTGAAAAGGTATGCCAAAGAAAACGGTTGCAGTATTGCTTTATACGGTCATACGCATATCGCTAATATAGAATATGATAACGGCGTTTATGTTGTTAATCCGGGGTCTTGCAGTTGTTCCCGTGAGGGAAGCGAAAGTTATGCCGTAATTGATATTTTGGATAACGGAATTTTACCGCAAATAATAAAAATATAAAGGGGATAATATGAATAGGACCGTAAAAAAAATAAGGAATGTGTTTCCCCGAAAATGAAAAACAAAGCAAAACCTAAAACAAAGATAATGCTTTACGGATATTTCGGTAATAATTTCGGCGATGACTTGTTTTTTGATATGCTCTTAAAAAGATATCCGGATACACTGTTTTATGTGTTATTTACTGCCGATTACGAAAAGTATTTTGAAAAATACAACAATGTTCGTTATTATTCGTACGAAAAACCTATGGTAGCCAAAATAAATAAATTTGGTAAAGCTTTCGGCAACGATATGTTTTTTGAAAAAATACTCATTAAAATTTGCGATGCGGCGGTTCATATCGGAGGCTCCGTTTATCAGCAAATAGGGGATTGGGAAAAGGATTTGGAAATAAGGAAAAAGCGAAGTTCGTGGGCAAAGCACTTTTTCGGTATCTCCAATAATTTCGGTGCATTTTATTCGGACAGCTATCTTGATTTTTGGCTTAACGATTTTAAGAAATTTACAAATGTTACTTTCAAGGATAAGTATTCATATAATTTGTTTAAGCATCTTAAAAATGTAAGCTATGCGCCTGATTTGGTTTTCGGCTGTAAAATGCCCGATATTAAACAAAAAGAAAAGACGGTTGCCGTTTCGGTAATAAACCCGTTTTTCAGAAATATAAATGACAATACAAAAAATTCTTACATAAATGCGGTTGCCGGTTTGATTGAAGAACTATGCAGTAACGGTTTTTATGTAAAAATACTGAGCTTTTGCATTTTAGAAAAAGACGATGAGGTTTTAGAAATTATTTATGATAAAATCAGCGAAAAGAATAAGCAAAATGTGGCAAAAGTACCTTATTCGTGCGATTTTAATGACGCCTATAACATTATCGCAGAAAGCGAGTATGTTGTAGGTACCCGTTTTCATGCAAGCGTTTTGGGTTATACCTTTAACAAAAAAGTATTGCCGATTTGTTATAATGATAAGGTAAAAAGTATGCTTTTGGATATAGGTCAAAACGATTTTATTGATTTAGATAATATCGGCAGTTTTTCGGGAAAAGATTTATATAATAAGCTTATCAGTAAACCCATTGTTGATATTGATATTATAAAAGAAAAATCAAAATTGCAATTTGAAGCGCTTGATAACTACATAAGCAAGCACAGAGGAAAAATTATTAAATAGGGCGAGATGATAACCATTAAAAAATCAAGGATTTTATTAGAGCTTTTTTTGTCATTTCTTAAAATAGGCGCTTTTACATTCGGCGGCGGATATGCTATGATAGCTCTTTTTCAAAATGAATTTGTAACTAAAAAGAAATGGATAAGCGATAATGACTTTTTGGAAGTAGTCGCTATTGCCGAGTCAACCCCCGGTCCTATTGCCATAAACAGCTCGACATTTATCGGATATAAAAAAGCAGGGGTTCTGGGTTCGCTTGTTTCAACCGTTGCTATGTGTATTCCGTCTTTTACGGTAATTTATATTATTTCACTGTTTTTTGATGCATTTCTCAAATTAACGCTTGTCGGCTACGCCTTTAAGGGAATAAGCGTTTGTGTGGTTTACCTTATTTTTTCAGCAGGTATAAAAATGCTTAAAAGCTTGGATAATACGCTTTTTTCAAAGACTTTGTTTTTTATAACCCTTTCCGTTTTTGTTGCATTTTCGCTTTTCGGAATAAAGTTTTCAACTATTTATTTTATACTTATCTCGGGCGCTGTCGGACTGCTCTTTTACGGAATAAAATCCATAAAAAAGGAGGATAAGAATGATATATCTTAAACTCTTTTTAACCTTTCTTGAAATCGGTGCTGTGTCCTTTGGCGGCGGCTACGGAATGCTGTCGCTTATGAAAGAGCTTACCGTCGGAAACGGTTGGCTTACCGAAAAGGAAATGCTTAATTTTATTGCCGTTTCGGAATCGACACCGGGCCCTATTGCGATAAATATGGCGACCTTTATCGGCTCGTCGCAAGGCGGTATTTTGGGTGCGTTCCTCTCAACACTCGGCGTAGTTCTTCCTGCGTTTGTTATTATTCTGATAATTGCCTCTGTCGCAAACGGGCTATTAAAAAAATCGGGAGTAAAGGCGTTTTTAGGCGGAGTAAAGCCGTGTATTGTATCTCTTATAATAGGAACGGCGCTTACAATGGGAATAAAAACACTTTTTGGTCTTGCAAAAATCGGAAATTCTATTATAATAGACTATAAGGCGCTTATCATTTTAGGGATAATTATAGCCGTTTCGTGCTTTATTAAGTATGTGCTTAAAAAGAAAGCAAAGCCGATACTTATGATAGTTATATCGGCTTTGCTTGGAATGATAATCTATTCAATTTAGGCGGGTAAATATACCCGTTATTTGCGGATGTAGTTCATCGGTAGAACATCAGCTTCCCAAGCTGAGGAGGCGGGTTCGATTCCCGTCATCCGCTCCAAAGTAAAAAGGTCGACATTTTTGGGAAATTAAAGATGTCGACTTTACTTATGTTGAGGAATGTGTAAAAATGAGCAAAAATACAAAGGGGAATATTTTTTATGAATGGTCTAACATATCAAAATAGAAGAATATGGCCGAGGATTAAAAACATTATTATAATTTCTTTGAGTTATGTGTTTTTTGTTTTGCTATTTATTATTGGACTTTCCTATTTTGCTTGCGGGACATTTAGTCTAAATATTATAGCCGACGTAACTATCATTTTTTCCCAAAATTATATTTTTGCGATTATGAGTGCTGTAACAATTATGATAAGTGTGACAGCTTATTTCATACTTGATAACAAGTATGAAGACAAGTCAAAAAAAACAACATTGAAATCCGGCATATTACTTGGAATTGCTTTTGCCGGGCTTTCAGCAATCAGCGAGTTTATTAAATGGGATACAATTCAAAACATGAGTGACTTGGAAATTGCATTATTTCGTATTGCAGACAAAGGTAGTTTCTTATTTTATTTCAGTATGTTTGTTTTTTTTGCAAGTATTGCATTTCTTGTTATATCCTGCAAAAAAAATTTTTCAAAGTTAACAGTTTTGATTCCGGCTTTTTTATCGATAATATCAACAATTATTATAAATAAATTAAAAATGCCTGATTACAAATTGACATTGGCTTATTTTTTAGCCGTAATCGGTATTGTTCAACTAATCATTTCCGCAATTCCAAATGAAGATATTATAAATAAAATCTTCTATGTTTCAAAAGGCGTTATATTTATGTCCATCTCTTTAGTCACAATAGGGCTATCTTTGGCTTCTGTGATTATACCCGTAAAAAGCTTTTCCACATTTTCACAAGAATATTTGGACATTTACTTTGAAAACGGGATGCAAATTTTTTCCTTAATTGCGTGTGTTCCGGCAATACTCTTGTTTATACTTGCAATTTTTTATATCAGAGGAAAGAATCCTTGGGAAAGTATGGGCAATAGTCAAAATTCGTACTCTTCAAGTTCAAGGTATTCCGGTTCTCATTCATCAAGTAGTAGTTTCTCATCAGAAATTGGTAGTAACACTTACGGAATTTCACAACCCGAATCTACTATAACAGCTGATTTTGATGATTATGGCTACGACGGAACGGATATAGATGTAAGCGATATGTAGTTGTGTTATTATGTAGTCTTATTACAAAGTAAAAGTCATCATTTTTGAGAAATCAAAGATGTTGGCTTTACTTATGCGAAAAGATATGATATTATTAACACAAAAGGGATGGTGATTATATGAAAGCATATTTGTCAGTGAAAGGCAAAATTATTTGGACTGCTGTCTATACCTTGCTTTTGGTTTCGCTTTGGGTTTTTCTAAAACTGAAGTTTGCTGATTTTTTCTCAAGTTTTCCGTCCAATTGTTTTGTTTCTGTTTTTGTCTTTTCGGTCATATCGGTTTTAGGTTTTGCCATGATAATAGGGCTCATCCAATTTGAAAAGCGGAGGAGAAATGAGTATTTGCATATGGGCGTTGGTCTGCTGATATTAGGACTTTTGTATTCAACGGTCGGATTTGCTATTTCGGTTATGTGTGATTCTTTTGCTGTGTCAGAACCGTTGAATAGCACTACAAAGAAAGTAATGATAATTACATTTTTTGTTCTGTACTATGCTTATTTGTTTTCCTGTTCGTTCATTGTGGAAAAAGAACCGCCGATGATGTGTATTTTAACCATTATGTTTATGGCTATTGCAGATATTGTATTAGTGACAAGTAATATGACATATTCATTTTACGTTGTCGCTGTTGCTATTCACTTTCTTACAACTCTCTTTATTATTCTTATGCCAGAATGGCCTTCCGATGCATTTGTGATTATTTCTAATGTGCTGATTGGAACAATTTATTTTGGATTGCTATTTTTATACGGTGCATCTGTCGGTCTTGTTGATTTTATTAAAAAGTTGTGGGTTCAGTATCCTATTTGGATCAATTTGATAGCAGTTGCATTTGTCGGGATATTGATTTACGGCGTGATTCATATTGTATGGATGTACATAAAAAGTGATGCGGTTGACGGAAAAGTGTGGAGTGGGATATCATTGACAGTCACTTCTCTGTTGTATTTGCCTGCGATATATACTGCGTATTCTGGAAATAAAGCCCTTTCTTTGTTTTTTGGACTAACACAAATCGTTTGGCTGTTTGTTGCAGAATTTATGAGAAAAGTGTTTGATGTAGAAGCCCCGATTTTGACAATAGCGTCTGCCAGCATTAACATTGTATGGCTATTGTTTGTAGTGGGATACTTCAAATTAAACGCACAGGTTGTATTTTTAGTACTTTTTGGTATTAGATTTGTGTTTGTGATGCTTGCCACTTGGCTACCGGATAATATGCCAAAGAAATCGTATTATTCATCAAGCTCATCAGACTCGTATGGAGGAAGTATTTACGGCATTTCTACATCAGAACCATCTATTGATGCAAATTTTGATGATTACGGGTATGACGGAACGGATATTGATGTTAGTGATATGTAGTTGTGCTATTTGGTAGTTTAATCACAACAAAAAACGACAAAATTCGACAGAATTTTGTCTTTTTTTGAATGATGCTTGCCTTCGGCAAATTATGTTGGCTTCGCAATGATGTATGCTTCGCATATGATGTGTCTGCGGACATGGGTGGCAAACATCGCATCATTGCGGCACGAAGTGGAGCAACATCATTTCGGCGTTAGCCGAAACATCATTAGCCGCCATCGGCGGCGACATCATTCTTTTGTGCTATTTCGTAGTCTAATCACAAAGCAAAAACCTACCACTTGCGTGGTAGGTTTTTGCTTTGTATTATTCATGAATAATGAATACTTAATCACCGTCTAATGAATAATGAAGGTGTCGGCTTCGCCGACGGAATATAAAAAACACGAGGGTTCAAGCTCATACAACAATTTGCCAAAAACCTTATAATTTAATTTCAAATAATCCGTCTTTATTACAGTAGCAGTATATTTTTTCTACCGTATTTCTCTTAAATCTCGTTTCGGCGTTGCCCTGTGCATACATTTTTGTTATTTGTACTCGGTCGCTTGAAACGGCGGCAAAAAATGAAATGTAATGATTTTTAGTCATTGGGTGTTTGCTTGAAACAAAGATTTCATCCTCTATGTATTCGGTATTTATGCCGTGTGCGCCGTCATTTTCGTTTACCGAAAGCGGTGGAAGAGTAATTCCGTGGCAGGTTATAAGAGCATTTCCGATACTGAAAATCACATTACCGCAAACAGGACAGACATAAAAGTTGCCTTTTTTAAGATTTGCAGAAATATTTGTATTTGTAACCGTGTTGCCCGACAAAAGCTCGGCAACCGATATATTAAAAACCTTTGCTATCGGCTCTAATAGCGTTATATCGGGGAAACCTTTTCCGGTTTCCCATTTTGAAATTGCTTTGTCGCTTACATTTAACTTTTTTGCAAGTTCAAATTGGGTAAGCCCGTTTTTCTCTCTTAATTCTTTTATTGTTAAACCGGTTAAGTATTGATTCATAAATTCCACTCCCTATATGTAATCATAACATAAATAAGTAAAAAATCAAACCTACCGAAAGTAGAAAAGCACCGCAAACTAAAATTTAAGTCTGCGGTGCTTTAATATAAACAAAGCGTTATGCCCCTTTATAAAAATCAACGGCTTTTTGCATAAAGTCGGTCGTCACCCCAAAATATTCGGCAAGCGAAAAAACATTATCATATCCGTTTTTTACAGCCCTCATATAATTGGTTTTCGGAATAAGCTTTTTAATTGCCCATTTATCTGCCTTTTTTTCGTGCTTTTCCCTTATGTCAAAGGGCGAATAAATATTATAAAAACTGTAAGTCATACAATGCCCGAGCTCGTGGGCTAAGCATACCTTTTCGCTTGCACCCGAAAGCTCTCCGTCAAGCCCTACATAAAGATTGTTTCCGTACTTTAACGAAACCGATTTGTTTGAAGAAACATTAAACCTGTCAACCGTAACGCCTTGCTTTTCTGCTAAACAGTAAAGCTTATTTGTTTCCATTCTCTCTCTCCTTAATAAAATCTGCGTACCGTTTTACCTCCGCCCACATTTCGTCGGTAACTACCGTGTCCCCGCCGAACAAAGCGACTTTCAAGGCGTTTTCTTCGTTTTGGCTTTTTCCGTAAAGATAGTCAACACTTATATTAAAATAATCGGCGATAAGAGATAAGGTTTTCGCAGAAAGTGTTTTTTTTCTGCCCGACTTGAAATCAGATAACGATGCCCTCGGAATACCGCAATTATTACAAAGTATCGTAACATTTATGCCGTGTTCCTTGCAAAGATTTTCTATTCTTTCATATAATTCAGGCATTTCTCTATCCCCTAATTACTAAATTTCATAATTTTATGCTTGACATTTACGAAAATTCGTAATATAATATACTTGAAATTACGAAATCTCATAAATTTTTCCCTTTGAAACCAATTATATTACGCCGTTTCGTAATTGTCAAGTATTTTTTTAGGAGGTCAAAAGGTATGTACCATTGTACGGACTGCAAAGAAAGATTTGAAAATCCACTTAAAATCAGGGAGGGCGACAGCGCATTATGTACGGTGTCAAGTGTAAGACTGTACTGTCCTATATGTAAAAGCTCATACATAGAAGAAATAGAGAACGAATATTGCAGATGCTGCGGGCGAAAATTAAAGCCGTTTCAAAAGGAATATTGCTCGGTTGTTTGTATGAGAACGGGTGAAAAAATATATAAAAAAGAAAAGGAAAAATATATACATATAAAAAATTCCCCGATATATAAACTGATAAGGGAACTGAAAGAATATAACAAAAAGCACGGTACGAATTTAAGTTACGGACAGTACTGTGCCATAGTCGGCGGGTGATAATTTTGGAAATATTAGATGAAAAAAGAAATTATTTATCGGGTTATAAGGTTTTAGGCGCAAAAATCGACCGCCTTTGCGAAATGAGCCGAATGTTTCCGAAAGAAAAAGAAATTTATCTTAAAAAAGCCGACGAAACAAGAAATTTTATGAAAAAAATAGAAAGCAATATCGAAAGGGTGGATAACGGGCTTCTTTCCGAAATACTTTTTCAAAAATATGTTCTCGGAAGAAGTCTCGAAACGGTGAGCTATGCGCTTAATTACAGCAAAAGACAAATCGAGCGTCTGCATTTGGTTGCTCTCGAAAAAATAAGTATTTGTTAAAAAACTCTTTACAAATCGGTTTATTTTTTTTATAATATATAAGGAACATTTGTTCGATAGGAGATGTAACCGTGAAAGAAAGGACAATACTGCACTGCGACCTTAACAATTTTTTTGCATCGGTTGCATTGCTCTCAAATCAAACCTTAAAGGGTGAGCCGGTTGCCGTTTGCGGAAGTGTTGAGGATAGGCACGGAATAGTACTTGCCAAAAACGAGATTGCAAAAAGCTACGGTGTAAAAACGGCGCAGGTCGTTTGGGAGGCAAAGATAAAATGTCCCGACCTTATTGTGTTAAAGCCGAATTATAAGGAATATAAAAAGTATTCCGAAATGGCAAGAAAAATTTACGAAAGATACACCGATATTATAGAGCCGTTCGGTATTGACGAATGTTGGCTTGATGTTACGGGAAGTAAACTCCTTTTCGGTAGCGGTGAAGAGATAGCCGAGCGCATAAGAAAAGAAATAAAAGAAGAGCTCGGAATTACCGTTTCGGTAGGTGTGTCTTTTAATAAGGTTTTTGCAAAACTCGGTTCCGATATGAAAAAACCCGACGCCGTAACTGTAATATCAAAGGAAAATTTTAAGGAAAAAATTTGGGGTTTACCGATAGGCGATTTGCTTTTTGCAGGTAAAAAGACGGTTGAAAAGCTTAACAGCCGTGGTATTTTTACGATAGGGGATATAACATCCTGCGACGATAAAATGCTAAAAAAAATGCTCGGTAAAGGCGGAGTTGACCTAAAACAGTATGCTTTGGGGCTTGATAATTCGCCTGTTACGCCGTTTACCGAGGAATATATGCCAAAAAGTGTAGGGCGAAGCGTTACGCCCAAAACCGATATAGTGAAAAGAGATGAGGTTTGGAAAACCTTTATAGCTTTGTCGGAAGAAATTTGCAAAACCCTGCATTCAAAAAACCTTTTTGCAACGGGTGTTTGCGTCCATATAAGAAAGCCCTCTTTGGAGGTAAAGGAAGCGTCCCGCTCGTTTATCGGCGGAACAAACTGTTCGATTACTCTCGCAAAGAAGGCAATGGAGTTGTTTGATGAGCTTTACGGCGAAGAATTACCGTTTCGCTCGGTAGGGTTTAGGGCAATAAATCTAAAACAAAAGGATAATATTGCCGTTCAATCCGACCTTTTCGGGAATTGTTTTAATGAAGAAAAGGACGAAATTATAGAAAATTCAATACTCACGGTAAGGGAAAAATACGGTGATGAATATCTTAAACGGTGCCGTAATCTATAATCGGCTGAATTTGTTTTCCTTCTAATGCATACTCCACCGTTTGCGGAATTTTATCGAATTTGCAAACAAGTGAATTATGCTTTTTCTCGGGGTTATCCTGCGAATACGGAACAAAAAAGACATTTTTCGTATTCTCTAAAAGTCCTATGTTTTTGGCGCTTCCGCCCAATGCATCATTTGTGGATATTCCGATAACAACCGGTCTTTCGTTTCTTAAATGCGCTTTAATCGCCATTGTTACGGCGGTATCGGTAATGCCGAGTGCAGTTTTTGCTATTGTGTTACCCGTACAGGGGGCAACAACTAAAATATCAAGCAGTTTTTTAGGCCCTATCGGCTCGGCGGACGGAATATCGTGTATGATTTTTTCACCGCATATATTTTCAATTTCCGTAATAAAATCTTTCGCTTTTCCGAAGCGAGTATCGGTAGAATAAACTATCTCCGACATAATGGGTATGATTTTTATATCATATTTTGCAAGTTCTTTAAGCGCCTCGACCGAAGCTTTAAGGGTGCAAAAAGAACCGCAAAACGCATATCCTAATGTAATGCCCGTCATGTTTTCTCTCCTAACCGTTGTTCTTTGATGAGTTGATAATCGTATTTATTGTATCGGCAAGTATTTTACCCGATGTAACCGGTGCGGTTTTACCGGGGATACCGGGTAGCTTATATGCCGAAATGCCTAAACTTTCAGCCAAAGCGAAATCTAAACATCCTTTGGTTGAAAGGTCTATTAAGACGGTGCTCTTTAAGTTTTCAAAGCTTTCAAAAAGCTTTATATCGACGGTATTGAAAATAATATCATAAGAATTAGCAAGTTTTGGAACATCGCTTGTGTTTATATGCGGTATTCCTTTTGTGTCAAGAATTGCAAAATCACGGTCTTTTCTTGCGCTTACGGTTAAGTTACACCTAAATCCCGAAAGGCGCTCGATAAGTACCTTTGCAACCCTGCCGTTTCCTACTACCAAAACATTCGCATTCCAAAGGGTAAACGGCGTATTGTTTATCGCAAACGCAATAGCGCCCTCGGCTGTCGGCACGGCATTGAGATAGGCGTATCCGTCAAGCTCCAAAATGTCAACCGATTGTTCTTGGGGCTTTATTCCGCAACCGATAACAAGTCGGTTCCCCGAATTTTTTTCAACCTCGCTTAACGGGATTTTTTTGTTTGTCAGCGGACAAAAAACATTTTGCTTATCTCTTGTTGACGGAACGGGCAGAATAATAACATCGGCGTTATCAAAATCCCCCGAATCATTTTCAAAAAGTCCCAAGCTGTCTACCTTGTAGCCAAGATTTTTTAGCGTATTATAGGCGGTAATACTTCTTTTATCTCCGCCTAAAAACAGTAAATTATTCATAATCAACACCTAAATAAAAAAATAAAAGCACCTACTTCATTGTATGGTGCTTTTACTATTTAGTTACTGTTATTTATGATGTCTTTAAGCTTTTCTAAACTGTTGTTTTCGGGATGTTCACGCACATTTTGGCAAAGTATGTTTAACGCTTCGCCGATTTGTTTGTCGGGAATTCCCATTTTGAGCAAATCGTCGCCCGTAATCGCCAAGTGGGAGATTTTATACGGTTCGGCGGACTCGATTATTCTTTGGGCTTTTTGCTTTATGTTTGCAAGTTTTTTGTAATCGCAAATATCGTAAAGAATATCGGCACCTGCAATAGAGAGCGCAAATTTTATTTCGCCGTCGGTACTTTTTTTGTTTATAAAAAGTATTTTTTCTGCTTTTTCACAGTAGTTTTTGATAGAATTTTTGATTTTAAGATTTTTTATAATGTCTAAAAAGTTTAGATTTAATATTTTGCAAAAAGCGAAAAATCGTAAATCTTCTTTTTTGCCTATTAGCGAAAGCGGTTTAAGATTTTTACCGCCCGAAATTCCGAAAAAGGATAAGCCACCCGATTTTATGAGCGGTAAAATGACATTCGGATTATCACCTGTAAGTGTTTTAGAAAGCTCTGACCATATTCTTTCGGGGCTTATGTTTTTTAGATTTTCGCATAAATTAAGCGCCGATTTATATGTTTTCCTTTCTATTTTGAAATTAAGTGTTGAAGAAAACCTGAAAAGGCGCATAATTCTCAGCGCATCTTCACTAAATCTTTTGTCGGCATCTCCTACCGTTTTAAGTATCTTTTTTTCTACATCGTGCTGACCGCCGAAAAGGTCAACAAGCCCCGTTTTTTTGTTATACGCCATAGCATTTACGGTAAAATCCCGTCTTGCGAGGTCATCTTTTATATTTCGTACGAATTTTACTTCTTTCGGGTGGCGCATATCGTCATAACCGTTTTCGGTGCGGTAGGTTGTAATTTCGATAGGCGTGCCGTTTTCGGTTATTACCGTAACCGTTCCGTGCTTAATTCCCGTATCAACCGTTTTTTGAAAAATTTGCTTGATTTCTTCGGGCAAAGCGCTCGTAGTTATATCAAAATCATTCGGTGTATGTCCTAATAGGATATCTCTGACACAACCGCCTACGATATATCCCTCAAAACCGTTTTTTTCGAGAGTTTTTATTATGTTTTCAATTTCATAAGGGATATTTTTCATTTTTTCACCTGCTTTATGAATAAAAATGTTTATTTTTTCCATATAATATGTTAAAATAATTATTTAGATGATATTTATATTTTATAAGGGGTAGTTTTTGTGAAAGAAATCAGAGAAACGGATAAACTTCTTACCGACATAAAGCATATCCACATGATAGGTATCGGCGGAAGCGGAATGTGTCCGATAGCCGAAATTTTACATTCAAAAGGATATACCGTTACGGGTTCTGATAATGTCGATACCGAAAAAACACAGTATTTAAGAGAACTCGGCATAAAAGTGTTTATCGGTCAAAAAAAGGAAAACATAGAGGGAGCCGAGCTTGTTGCTTATTCTGCCGCCGTTCCCGAAACAAATCCCGAAAGGGAAGAAGCAAGAAACAAAGGTATTCCCGAAATGGAACGCTCGGTGCTTTTGGGTGCAATAACAAGACAGTATGATAACTGTATCGGCGTTGCCGGAACTCACGGAAAAACTACCGTCACCTCAATGATAACACAAATTCTTCTGCTTAACAAGATGGAACCTACTGCGGTTATCGGCGGTAAGCTTCCGATTTCGGGCAGTTCATCGGTTGTGGGTGCTTCCGAAACCTTGGTTTGCGAGTCTTGTGAATTTGTAAATTCTTTTTTGGAGTTTTCTCCCGATGTTTCGGTTTTGCTTAATATTGATAACGACCACCTTGATTTTTTCAAAACTATGGATAATCTTTGCGCCTCGTTTAGAAAATTCGTGTCGCTTTCAAAGAAGTGCTATGTAAACGGCGACAGCGAGCTTTGTAAAAAAGCGACCGACAAGTTAGAGCTTGATAAAGTAACATTCGGTCTTAATAAGAATAACGATTACCATGCCGATAATATAGAAAAAGGCGAGTTTGGATACTGCTTTGATGTAATAAAAGGCGGTAGGACGGTAGGTCATCTTAATATGCATATTCCGGGCGAGCATAATATCTATAACGGACTCGTTTCTTTTGCTGTATGCTACGATATGGGTGTAAGCGCCGAGGGTATAGCCGAGGCGGTTTATAAATTTTCGGGTGCCGGAAGAAGATTTGAACTTTACGGAACATTTGGCGGTGTTACGGTTGTTGACGATTATGCGCATCACCCAACCGAAATAAAGGCAACTTTAAGCGCCGCAAAATCATTAAACTATAATAAAGTCATTACGGTTTTTCAGCCGTTTACCTATTCGAGAGTAGCACTTCTTAAAGACGGAATGATAGATGCATTAAAGCTTGCCGATAAGGTGTTTTTAACCCCTATTGTTGCGTCAAGAGAAGAGAATATCTACGGTGTTTCTTCACTTGATATAGCAAATGAGTTAAATGATGCAACCGTTATAGATAATTACGATATATTGTGTGAAGAAATGATAAAATCGGCAGGCAAAGGCGATATTATAATAACAATGGGCGCCGGAGATATTTATAAGGTCGCAAAAATGTTAACGGAGAAATTATAATGATAACCGAAAGACTTTATGATAACGATGCTTATCAAACCGAATTTTCGGCTACGGTTTTGGACTGCGCAAAATATGAAAACGGTTTTAAGGTAATACTCGATAAAACGGCATTTTTCCCCGAAGCCGGCGGACAACCGTCGGATAAAGGTACGATAAACGGTATAAAAGTAACCGATGTTCAAATTGAAGACGAAAGAATTGTGCATTTTTGCGAGAGTGAATTAGATATAGGCAGTATTGTTCCCTGCAAAATTGATTTTGAACGGCGCTTTGCTTTTATGCAAAATCATTCGGGTGAGCATATTGTTTCGGGAATAGTTTTTAAGAAATACGGACTTCATAATGTCGGTTTTCACCTTAACGAAGAATTTGTAACACTTGATTTTAACGGTGTTTTAGAGCGAAATCAAATAGATGAGATAGAACTTCTTGCAAACAAAGTGATTTGGCAAAACAAGAAAATCAAAACCTATTATCCGAGCAAGGACGAGCTTTCAAAGCTTTCGTACAGACAAAAGAAAGAGCTTTCGGGCGATATAAGAATTGTTGAAATTGAAGATACCGATATGTGCGCTTGCTGTGCACCCCATGTTAAAAGCACGGGCGAAATCGGCTTAATAAAACTTTTATCAAGCGAAAAAATGCGTGGCGGAATCCGTATTGTTATGAAATGCGGAGAGTATGCGCTTAAAGACTATAACGATAAATTTAAGAATGTAACCGCAATACAAAATCTTTTGTCGGCAAAGCCAGAGGAAACGGCGCTGGCGGTTAATAATCTTTTAGAAAAATTTAACGACGAAAAGCAAAAAAGTAAGGACTTAAAAAAGAAACTTATAAATTATATGGCAAATGATACCGAAGATAAAGTTTTATTTGCCGAAAATTTTGATATTAAAGAATTGCAAAGCTTTGCCGATACGCTTAATAAGAATAAAGGCGAAACCGTTTTAGTGTTCAGCGAAAGAGAAAAGGACAACTTTAATTTTGCTCTTTGCGGAAACGAAACCGAAACGAATGAGCTTTTTTTGAAACTTAAAGAAAAGTTTAACGCCCGTGGCGGCGGAAGAAACGGTATGATAAGCGGAACCGTAAACGCAAAAGAAAAAGAAATCATTAAGGAGTTTAATTTATGAATTGGACCGAAATAAAAATGTCTGTCCCTATCGAAAAGACCGACGAAGCCGCCGCTATTGCAAATATGTCGGTGCCTTACGGGATATACATAGAGGATTATTCGGATTTAGAGCAGGGCGCTATGGAAATTGCCCATGTTGATTTGATTGATGACGATTTGATAATTAAAGACCGTAAAACCTCGGTTATTCATATTTATGTGTCCGAAACCGATAATGCATTTGAAAAGCTTGCGTATCTTAAAGAGCGCTTAAATGCTTCCCATATCGACTATAAGCTCGAAGACAGTATTGTTGACGATAACGATTGGAACGAAAATTGGAAAAAGTATTTTAAGGCGTTTGAGATTGGCGAAAAATTAGCCGTTTGTCCGTCTTGGGAAAACTATGATAATAAAGATAACAGGACAGTAATAAGTCTTGACCCCGGTGCCGCATTCGGTACGGGCAGCCACGCTACAACATCGCTTTGTTTAAGTGAGCTTGAAAAAATCGTAACTGATAAAACCACGGTTTTGGATATAGGTACGGGAAGCGGTATTTTAGCGGTTGCATCGCTTTTGCTCGGCGCTGAAAGTGCGGTCGGAGTTGATATTGATGCGCTTTCGGTTAAAACCGCTGCCGAGAATGCAAAAAGAAACGGCGTAAACGAAAAAGCCACCTTTATCCACGGCGATTTAGCCGAAAAGGTAAGCGGAAAGTTTAATATCGTCTGTGCAAACATTATCGCCGATGTTATTATCAGGCTTTTTGAGAATGTAAAGGATTTTATGTTTGATGACAGTTATTTAATTGTTTCGGGCATAATTGATATACGGCTTAACGATGTCGAAAAAGCCATAGAAGAACACGGCTTTAATATAGTAAAAAAGGTAACAAAAGAAGAATGGGTTGCCTTTGTTTTAACAAAATAATTTTAGGAGATTTTTATGCTTGAATTTGAGCAACTTAAATTGCGCCTTACGGGAAACGAACAGGAAATAAAGGACTTAAAGGATGCAATCGCTTACGACAGACTGACAAGAGAAATTGAAGAGCTTGAACAAAAGTGTTCAGCCCCCGGCTTTTGGGACGATACCGAAAATTCCCAAAAGGTTTTACAGCATACGGGCAAGCTTAAAAATAAGGTGGAAACCTATGATAATCTCGTATCGAGCTATGATGATTTGCTTGTTCTTATTGATATGGGGGACGAGGAAAACGATTTGTCGCTTGTTGAAGAGATAGGAAATTCTATTGACGAGCTTGAAAGCAGTATTGCAACTTTGCGCCTCCAAACACTTCTTACGGGCGAATATGACCAAAACAATGCTATTTTGACCTTCCACGCAGGTGCCGGCGGTACCGAGGCAATGGACTGGGTAAGTATGATAGTGCGAATGTATACAAGATGGTCTGAGCGCCACGGCTTTTCGGTAAAGGTGCTTGACTTTCTTGACGGCGACGAGGCGGGGCTTAAAAGCGCCGTTATACTAATCGAGGGCGAAAACGCTTACGGCTACTTAAAAAGCGAATCGGGTATACACCGACTTGTCCGTGTATCTCCGTTTGATGCTTCGGGAAGACGCCATACATCGTTTGCCTCGGTTGAGGTTATGCCGGAAATCAGCGATGATGTAGAAATTGAAATTCGAGAAGAGGATATTAAAATGGATGTTTTCCGTTCGTCAGGTGCCGGCGGACAGCACATAAACAAGACCTCTTCGGCGGTTCGCCTTACCCATATTCCGACAGGGATAGTAGTTGCCTGCCAAAATGAACGAAGCCAATTCCAAAACCGTGACCAAGCGATGAAAATGTTAAAATCAAAGCTTCTTGAAATAAAGGAAAGGGAACATCTTGAAAAGATTGAGGATATAAAGGGTGTTCAAAAGGAAATCGCTTGGGGTTCGCAGATAAGGTCTTATGTGTTTATGCCTTATACTATGGCAAAAGACCATAGGACATCATTTGAGTCGGGCAATATAAATGCCGTTATGGACGGCGACCTTGACGGATTTATCAACGCTTATCTTAAAGCCGATTCAAAGGGAGAACTTCAAAAATAAGGGGAAACAAATAATGATAAAAAGATTTATCGCTTATTATAAACCGTATAAAAAGCTTTTTTATCTTGATATGTCGGCTTCTGTCTTAATATCGGCTATCGGGCTTGTTTATCCGATTATTACTCGGCTTATGCTTAACGATTATATCAAGAACAGTAAGTATAAAATGATAATAATAAGCGGTATTATAGTATTGGCGCTGTATGTAGCACGCCTTTTGCTTCGTTATTTTGTCCAGTATTACGGGCATCTTATCGGAACCAATATGCAGGCGGATATGAGAAGAGATATGTTTAAGCATCTTGAAAAGCTGCCATATACATATTTTGACAATACCGAAACGGGAACTATTTTATCCCGAATGACCAACGACCTTTTTGATGTTGTTGAACTTGCTCACCACGGCCCCGAAAATCTTATCGTTTCTTCGCTTACGCTTATCGGGTCTTTTATATATCTTTGGACGATTAACTTTTATTTAACCCTTATTATCTTTGCCTGCGTTCCGATACTCATTTGTGTTTCTTCCTATTACAGAAAGAGAATGCACGCCGCATTTAAGGAAAGAAGAAAAACAACGGGCTATATAAATGCCTGCGTCGAAAGCAGTATAACAGGTATTCGTGTAACAAAGGCGTTTACGAATGACGATACCGAACTTAAAAAGTTTGAAAAGAACAACCGCCTTTTTGTTGACTCCTGCAAAATGGCATATAAGGCAATGGGACAGTATCATTCCATTTCGTCCTTTATTACCGATATTTTTAATGTTGTAATACTTATAGCAGGCGGACTTTTCCTCTATGCAGATAAAATAAATTTCGGTGATTATTCAACCTTTATCGTTTCGGTAAATGTGTTTATAAACCCCGTTACTCAACTTATCGGATTTATGGAGCAGTATCAAAACGGTGTTACCGGCTTCGGCAGATTTTTAGAGGTTATGGACGAAAAGCCCGAAAAGGAAAACGCAAACGCAAAGGATATTAAAAATGTAAAGGGCGAAATTGAGCTTAAAGATGTTTGCTTTTCTTATGAGAGTGCAAGAGAAAAGGTTGTGCTTAACCATATTAACCTTAAAGCCGAGATGGGCGAAAAATTAGCTCTTGTCGGTCATTCGGGCGGAGGTAAAACGACAATTTGTCACCTTATTCCGAATTTTTACAGGGTTGACGACGGCGAAGTTTTGCTTGACGGTATAAATGTCAATGATATTACATTTGAATCCTTGCGTAAGAATATAGGTATCGTTCAGCAGGATGTTTTTTTGTTCGGCGGAACGATTAAGGATAATATTGTTTACGGTCGCCCCGATGCTACCGATGAAGAGATTATATCTGCGGCAAAGAGAGCAAATATCTACGATTATATAATGACTCTTCCGCACGGTTTCGATACCGAGATAGGTGAGCGTGGCGTTAAGCTTTCGGGAGGTCAAAAGCAACGGCTTTCAATAGCCCGTGTGTTCTTAAAAGACCCGAAAATACTTATTCTTGACGAGGCAACGAGTGCGCTTGATAACACAACCGAAATTTTAATTCAGGATGCACTTGACGAGCTTTGTAAGGGTAGGACAACCATTGTTGTGGCGCATAGACTTTCGACAATCAAAAACGCCGACGAAATCGCCGTTATTGATAAAGGACAGGTGCTTGAAAAAGGCACCCACGAGGAGCTTATCAAAAACGGTAAGGTTTATAAAGAACTTTACAATTTACAGTTCAGAACATAAAAAAATCCCACGGCTAAGCCGTGGGATTTAATCTTTATCTATGTTTACGGATTAACATTTGCTGCTCCGTTTTGAGCGGCTATTGCTTCATAGTAGTTGATTTTTGTGGCGGTATGATAAGGTGCTACCCAAAGTGTACCGATACCAAGGCACAAAGCACCTACTATGTACCAACCGATAAAGGAAAGGTCGAGAATAAATAAATCCATTTTATGACCTCTTGTAAGACGCATACTTTCTTTTACGCAGGTTCGCCAATCATATTCGGGATGGTCGTTTGCAACATAATAAGCCATTGAATAGGAATATGACTTAACAAGACCCGGAATGATAAACAGTAAAGACCAAAGGATAGTAAAAATACCCGTTAATAAGGCAATAAGGAAATTTCTTCCGAAGTTAATCTTAAAGCCGTTAAATAAATCCTCGATGAATATTTCGTTTTTGCCACGCACAAGCGACACGAAAATCGAAACAACACCGACAGCCAACGGGCCTACCAATAAAAGCTCGGCAATACCGAGACCTATTGAAGCGGCAGCGCCTACAAGAGCCGACTCAATAAGCAAAACTAAAAGAGCCATAAGCCAAAGGTTGCCGAAAATGTTGTTCCCAAGCTGCGCTTTTGCGTTTTCTTTAATAATTCTTCTTGAAATCATATAAAAACACCCCTTTGATATAATTATACCAAAGGGGTTTAATAATTACAAGATATTTTATTATACAAATATCAATTATTCTTTAAGGTTTTGATTTTTGTATTTATGCTCTTAAAAAATTTCATAATTACGGTGTCCCATATTTCAATAACAATTTTTTCTTTTGCTATGAATAGAAACAAAGCATAAATTCCAAAAAACAGTACTGATGAAATAAATAAAGTTAAAAAGTTACCCAAATTGAGAAATTTAATCCATACAGAGGTAACGGAGGCTACGATAATCGCCATAAAAACACCGAAATAATTTAATTTCCTAAAGATATTGGAAATTTCTCTTTTAAGTACATTGTATTCGATTATAAATACGATAAATTCAGCAGCCAATGTTCCGATTGCTGCACCTACCGATGCCAATGGCGGAATAAGGATTAAATTTATTATTATATCTATAATTCCGCCCGAAATTACGGAATACAACACGATTTTTTCTTTCCCCAAAGGAACTAATATTTGAAACCCAAATATATCTGTAATCCCGATAAGCAATATTGTAGGTATCAATATTTGCATAGGTAAAATAGCGCCGTCATAGGCAGAACCTGAGATGAAACGGATACCTTCTTTGGCAAATATAATCAAGTAAATCATTAACGGTGTAGCAAAAACAAATATAAATGATATTGATTTATTTATTAGTGTTTTGAACTCTTCTTTCATTTTATTTTCAACATAATATGATGCCCTTGGAAATAAAACAGCGCCTAATGCGGTAACAACAGAGAGTACAACAAGCTTTATTTTTACCGCAGCACTATAATAGCCGACATCTATATCCGTCTTAATAAACCCTAAAAACACATTATCAAGATTTGTATATATTGTGTTGGCACAAGCCATTGCAAAAAAAATGCCTATCGGTTTGAAATGCCGCTTAAAATTGTAATTCCCAACCGGTTTTAAGTCTATGTATTTCCTGACATTTATTAAATTTAATATATTTGAAGCAGATGCCGCAAAAATTGAAATTCCGCCATATATAACATAATCTTTTTGTTCACGAATCAATATAAACATTGAAAGCAAAGCGATAAACTTAAAAATAACCGAGCGGATTGTAATATAAACATATTGTTCTAACGCTTTATAAAGCCATTCCATACCTAATGAGGTAAGAATTATTGTAAAGCTTATAATGATAAACAAGGTTTTTTCCTGACGGAATTTGGGGATTAAAAATATAGAAATAAATAAAGCAACATAAACAAGCAAGTTCATAACAATATTTATCAAAAGCAGTTCTTGCGAAGTCCTTGTCAATTCTTCTTTATTATCTCTGATTTTTGCGCAAGCTCTTATGCCGTAAGTAGGTATACCTAACTGTGCAAACATAGAAAAATATGCTATTACCGATGTTACAAACGAAACTTTTCCCGTGCCAACCGGCAAAAGAATTCTTGATATATAAGGAAAGGAAATCAGCGGGAATATGAATGCAGAGATATTTAGCATTATGTTCATAAAGAAATTCAACTTGATTGATTCTTTGTTCATAAACCTTCTCCTTTCATTTTTTTCAAATAATATAATCAGTGATTAAATTTTGCTTTTAATTGTTTCAAAATTAAAGAAAAGTTTTTAATAATGAAACTTAAAAAGAATATATTTTGTTTTGCATTGATTAAATATACTTTTTTTATACCCTTAAAACAGGAAAGCGCTTTTTTGTTTTTTAGAGCATTTGCATATAACGGTTTTGATAAAAATTCGATATACTCCTTCTTTAATACAGAAAACTTTATTTTTGATATGCGTAAAAAATATGCGTTGCAGGATACTAAAATTCCGTTTAATACGCAAATATCAAGTGCATAATCTTTCAATAATTCATAGGTGTTTAAGCGAACAAAATCCGCTAATTTTTCTTGAAAATAATAATCGAGCTTCGGTATTTCGCTATTATATCCTTTGCTGACGGAATTGAGATTTGTTCTATAATAGTAATATTTTTCTTTAATTACTACTAATTTTTTAATTTTGCTTTGCACAATGATATTAAACATCATATCGTTGCCCATAACAAGATTTTCGTCAAATAGAATATTGTTGCTGATAAGTAAAGATTTTTTAATTGCCTTCATAAAGGGAGTTGTTAAGTAATTATAGCCAGAAAAAACATTTTGTTTTTGGTTTATTTTAAGTGTAGCAAGCATTAGATTTTGCTTATTTTCTTTATCCAAGATATATTCAATACAATCGTCGCTTTTATCGTCTATATAAATATATTCAGCATCTTTTATTTCGGAAATTGTTTTGTCTAATTTTTCAAAAGGACTGCAAATAAAATAATCATCAGAGTCCAAAAACAGCAACCATTCGCCACTTGATTGTTCTATACCGTAATTTATTGCTTTGGATTGACCTGCGTGTTTTTTATCCAAAAAAACAAGTCTTTTATCTTTTTTTGCGTAATCAAGTATAATCTTTTTAGAATTATCAGTTGAGCCGTCATTTACAACTATTAGTTCAAAGTCGTTACGCTCTATACATAAAACACTTTCCAAGCATTCTTTAAGGTATTTGTCCATATTATAAACGGGAACAATAATTGAATATTTAATTGCCATTTTTATCTAAATTCCTTTCTGTGATTGACCATATTGTTAAATATGTAAAAACCCAAGAAAATAAATTTCCCAAAGATGACGATGTCAGCAAATTGACGGCTTGATAGATGATGAGAATAAAACAAAATCTATTATTATGTGTTAATTTAAATATAAAATTGAGTAATACGGTTAAACCGATTACACTTGTTTCCATTAAAACTTGTACTAATTCAAGTTCAATACCGTTAAACTTCTCATATTCCGAAGCCATTAAATCCATTGCGGTTCCGTATCCGGCAATTTTATAATCGGATTCAAGTAGCATATTGAATAATTTTGTTCTTCCCATAAAAATTTTAGAAATATCAATATTTAGATGATTTTCAAGATATGTTATATTTTTGGTCTGAAAGCAAAACATAATACCAAAAGTAAAAATGATAAAAGATATAATGGAAATATAAATCCACCTTTGTTTTACCTTTGCATCAATCTTGGTTATATAAGGAAGAATAATAAAAACCAACATAGCTAAAATTGCCAATCGCTTAAATGTCAAAAAACAAAACAGGCAACTTAAATAAAACCAAATTCTGTTATTTTTTCGGTAATAAGAAAAGAATGCACAAAATGCCACCGAATTTCCTGCCGCATAAGAAGATTCAAAAACAGAAAAAGAATCAGTAAAGCTTATGCTATTGAAATTTTCTATGGAAAACAATGACATACCTTTTTCAAAAAAAATATAACAGGCAAAACAAATAACGAATGCTGTTTTGAAAAACAACAATATATGTTTTGGATTGGTTGTTTGAAATAATCCGCCGGCATATAAAAAAGCAAATATAAAATAGAACCAATATTTAATTGATTCCGTATGTGGATACGAAGTATTATTGTAGAAAATAAAGCTTATTATTAACCAAACGGCGATGACACATGAAAAATTGATATAATCGTTTTTTATATAATGCCTTATTGATTTTCTATGTAATATTTGTATATAGCAAAATAATGTTGAAACTAAAAGAAAGACATATTTGATATCATCATTAAATCCAAAGCTTGCTTGATTTGCTAATGCGGCATCGCCAAAGGCTTTGAAAAATATAAGAACAATAAACGAAAGATAATTAAACAAGGTAAGTTTACTTATCTTAAAGTCATAATGTTTATGCATAAAGACAATCTCCTAATTTTGACAATTCCTATAAATCAAAGTTTTAACCAAAAGCAAAACAAATACAGAATATATTTGCGGAAGGTATTTGATTAAATAAAACATAATAGTATACTTTTTTTGCAAACATGTATTCTTTATATTGTATTTTAATATTTTTTCCCTAAGCTCCTTTTTTTCACTTAAAAATCCGCATTTTTTAGAAAATTGATTATAATTGACAATTAAAAATTTCAATTCGTTCGCTTCACATTCTTTTGAAAGGATTTTATAATGTTCCTTTATAAAAGAATTTCTCATAGAAATCGCTTCATTTTCATCATATAAAGCTTTCTTATTTATGATGTTTGTAGTGGAATTTTGCCTTCTTATATATGTGTACAATATATTATTGATTACATATATTTTCTCTGCCAAATAGGCAACCTTATAAAATGTATAAATATCCTCATAAAATTTTCCGACAGGAAAACGAATGCTATCAAATAATTCTCTTATAAACATTTTATTCGCAAAAAAATTTCCCATTTGCTCGTTTGATAAAATTGAACGGAATAAATCCTCTTTGCTTATTATTCCTTCACCGTTTTCGTAAGAAAAATCAGTTTCGGAATTCGGATATTTTTCTTTATAACCGCAGATAGAAATATCTGATTTGTTTTCAGTTATCGAAGAGTATAAACAGCTTACAAAATTTTCATTTACATAATCATCTGAGTCAACAAAGCATATATATTTACCGATTGAACTTTCAATGCCTTTATTTCTTGCACCGGAAAGCCCGCTGTTTTTTTGGTGTATTACTTTAATCCGCTCGTCATTTTTCGCCCATTCGTCGCAAATTTCGGGGCATTTGTCAGGTGAGCCGTCATCAACAAGTATTATTTCTAAATTTTTATACGTTTGATTGACAATACTGTTTATACATCTGTCTAAATACGGTTCGACATTGTATACCGGCACAACAACCGAAACTAAATCGTTCATAATTCCATTCCTTTATTTGCGTTAATATACACTTCTTCTAACACCTTAATAGAGTTACTGATATTGTATACTGATGAATATTGGGAGGGGCAATCTCTTTTTAGTTTTGAAAAACGAGTTATTTGACAAGTCCATTCTTGTGGATTACCTAATGGAATAAAAACACTTTTATCATTAAATTTCACTTCTTGCGGGATTTTGTTTGAAAAAACGCAGGGTAAATCAGCAAACTGCGCTTCTATTCCTACAAGCGGAATTCCTTCAAAAAGTGACGGCATAACAAATACATCCATTGCCTGATATATTTCGTTTGTATCATTTCGGTTACCTAAAAATTTAACTTTGCTTTCTATTCCGAGTGATTTTATTTGTTTTTTTATTTCTTTCTCTTTTTCTCCCGTTCCTACTAACAGCAACATCGAGTTCGGTTTGATTTTTAACAGTTCATTGAAAACTTTAATTAAAAATTTGTGGTTTTTTGGATAGGAAAATCTACCGATATGACCTATTACTAATTCATTTGTGATATTTAATTCCGTTCTTTTTGTATTGCGAATTTCTTCGTTATAATAAAACTTTTGCGCATCAACGGCATTTGGAATCACATCAAAATTTTTATTTCTAAACAAAAAATTACCGGCTTCTTGTCCGCAAGAAAGTCGCAAATTGCATACGGTATTTATTCTGAATCTGAAAAACTGTTTTAGAAAATATTTATAATCTTTATCGATAGCTGTACTGTGGCTATGCGCTATCCTAATAGGAACACCGGCTTTTTTTGCGGCATATAGCGGTAAATAACTCATAGCATCAATATGAGAATGTACTATTTTATATTCGGGATGCTCTTTGAAAAAATCCGACATCCATTTGAAATATTTAGGATAGTTATTAGGGTATAAACGGGGTGCGTAATATATTTTTCCGCCTAAGCTTTCGATTTCGTCATCATAGTCACTTCTATATGGTCGGTGCGTTAAAAAATCGAACTGTATTTTAGTTCTGTCAATATTGCGGTAATAGTTCATAAGCATCGTTTCAAGTCCTGCACGGTGCATATCGTTAACGCATTGCAATATCCTAATCAAAGTAACAACTCTTTTCAATAAATTTCCAATGTCTTTTTGACAACTTCGTCCCAATTATATTTATTACAAATGAAATTACTTGCGTTATTTTTATATTCATTTACGGTACTTTCGTTTTGGAGTAAAAAGCAAAGTTTTTCTTTTAAGCTTTGGATATTGCCGTTTTCAAACAATAGCGCTTTATCCTCGACAACTTCCGCACATTCCGGAATATCCGAAACAAGACAGCAGTTTCCGTAAGACATTGCCTCCAATAGTGAAAGTGGCATTCCTTCAAGGTCGGACGGCAGACAGTAAATATAAGCATTACTGTATAATTCTTCGAGAATTTGTCCTGTCACAAAACCTGTAAAAATTATACGGCTGTCATCTTTTGATATGTCAACGGTTTTTTTGAAATACTCGTCTGAATCAGAGCTTCCGCCTGCGATAACAAGCTTTTTATCGGTTTTAGTTTGCTTAAAAGCTTCTATTAAATAGTGGATACCTTTTTCGGGGACAATCCGACCGAGGTAGAGGATATATCCGTCCTTTGTAAGACCGAATTTGTTAAGCTCTTCAATTTTGACTTTTTCAGGTTTGTTTACACCGTTCTGAATAAAACAAGTTTCTTTGTTGTATGTATCTTTGAAATACTTTTTTGTGTTTTCTGACAGAACTATGATTTTGTCGGAAAATCTGACTGCGTTTTTTTCTCCTGCTTTAATATAACGGGAAGCAAACCTGCCCCATTTGGCTCTGTTCCAGTCAAGTCCGTGAACGGTTACTATAACTCTTTTGCCTAAAAATTTCGGAATAAAGGAAAAAAATGCCGGACCTTCAGCGTGAATATGTACAACATCGCAGTCCGAAAATCCTGCTCTAAGGCAGGCAAAAAAACTGCTTGTCATAGCCGCAAAACCTTTTTTATCAACAGTAAAAACCTGTTTGATGTTTATGCCTTTGTATTCATTTTTTGTTTCGACATTTTTTTTGTTTGATTTTCGATTATAGCAGGTAACGCTATGACCGAGCTTAACCATACGGGTACTGAGCTCTTCGACAACTATTTCGACTCCGCCTTCACGAGACGGTATTTTTTTTTGCCCCAACATTGCGATTTTCACAAATTGTCTCTCCTGTCAATTAAGGCGCATTATTTTTTATCCGATAATTTTGAAAAGAGGTCGTTTTTTCCCTGCGCCAACATTTTGTTTTGTTTTAGCATAGGTACTTTCTTACCAGTTAGATACATAAATGCGTAATAGAAAGGCGTTGAAATAAAACCAAGAACAAACAAAAATTTATTTTTCTTTGTTTTAGGCATACGGGCGTGGACATTTCCTTTGACGGCGGTATACATTCGCTTAATCAACGATTGATTTTTATACGAATGGTTTACAAACATTGTCCAAACTTTATTTTCATATTTTTCTCCGAAATTTCCGCCTGACATTACGATCTCGATAAATTCTTTTGAAAGTTTTGTGTCTTCGCTGCCGAAGTATTTTATTTTAGTTGTGTTAATATATAAACTGGAAACATCGGTTAAGGTTTTAAGCAAACCGCTTAAACTGTAATTTTTAGCGGCATTATATAAATCGGCATATATTTTTTTTGCCTCGGCGCTTTTGATAAAAACAGCCCAATCGCAAATATGCCTTAAACCGACACCGAAAAACATATGCTTGTATATATGTAAAAGCATAATGAGCCCGTGATAATATGCACTCGGAACATATATCTCGCCACTCGGAGTTTTGGCTTTTCTTCTTGTCGTAATTATATCTTCCGTAAGTTTTGACAAATCGTTTCCGTCTTCGGTTATGTATCCGATGATGTGATGAAGTTCACAAATTTTACCGTTGTTTGAAAAAGTGTTGTGATGCTCGTAGGTTCTTCCACGGTCGGAATACCCGAGCGACACTAATATTTTTGAGGCAGTTTCAAAATCACTTGGTCTTACCAAAACATCAATATCGCCCATTTGGCGATAGTTTGTGTCGATGTAATATTCCGCCGAGGCAAATCCTTTAATGATAACATATTCTATATTTGCTTTTTCAAAAGCATATCCTATTCTTGCGTGTTCATCAATTACTTGTATGTTTCGTGAAACAATGGAGAGCATGAGGTTTTCATATTTTTTACGGAAATCCGGATTGTATTCTAAAATTTTAGGCAACACTAAACTTGCCACGGCTTGTGCCTTGGCCTCGTTAATAATATCCTCTGCTTGCGCTTCGGTAAGATTCGATAAATTTTTGCTGCCGTCATAGTCTTCGTTGACGGCGCATTTTGTAAGTTCTAAAACCTGTTCTTCAACCTTTGTCATAAAAACATTCCTTACTGTTGCCAAAATGAGTTAAAACATAACAATACACAGTAATTATATTATATAATACCTTAAAAGTCAATCAAATTAAAAGGAGTGGCGGATAATTGCCACTCCTGAAATTATTAAAAGCAAATTAAATTTTTCCGATTTTATCAAAGCTCGGATTATAAGCATAGTAATTTTTAGCGTCTAATCGGTCGGTAGTTTTTCTCATCATTTCGCCGAAACGCTGATAGTGCACGATTTCCCGTTCTCTCAAAAACCTCAACGGGTCTAAAATGTCGGGGTCGTCGATAAGACGCAAAAGATTATCGTAGGTAACTCTTGCTTTTTGCTCGGCGGCAAGGTCTTCGTGAAGGTCGGCTATGATATCGCCCTTTGCGGCTATATATTCGGCTCTCCAAGGAAGGGAAGAAGCGGCTATCGGATAAACGCCTGCGGTATGGTCAACAAAATATTTGTCAAATCCCGATTTTACGATTTGCTCATAGGTTAGATTTTTCGTAAGCTGATAAACCATAGCACATATCATTTCGAGATGCCCGAGTTCTTCGGTTCCTATGTCGGTAAGCATACCCTTTACATCGTTATAGGGCATACTGTAACGCTGGGTTAAATAGCGCATAGAAGCGCCGAGTTCTCCGTCGGGACCGCCGTATTGTGATATAATGATTTGAGCATACTTAGGATTTGGGTTTTTAATATTTACGGGGTACTGTAATTTCTTTTCATATTGCCACATTATTTGCTCTCTCCTTCGTTAAATTCTCTTTCCCAAGGCCAAGGGCCGTTTATCCAGGAAAACGGCGATTCGGCAGGAACATCGTTAAATGTCGAAATATAGTTTCCGTATTTTGCTTTATAGGTTGCAACAATGTTTTCACGCATTTTTCTGTAATTTTCAAGCATTTTAATTGCTTTTTGATTGGTGGGGTTAGAGTCTAAAAACAAATTAAGTTCATTTATGGAAAAATCAATTTGCCATATTTTACGGCGCATTGCCTGCTTTTCAGTCATTGATTTTGCCCCCTTCAAAAAACGGCTTGTCGATATTTTTGAAAAGTGTACCTTTTTTGAATGCCTCTTCGGTTGAATAGATTTCGTCAAGCGGCTGTGGGTTCACAAAAGCCATAGTCAAAATGTCATTTTCTTCTGGCATTATAAAAAACTCCTTTTTAATTTTTACGGTTGTCCGCAATAACAGTATATTATGTGTGTAGGGCAAAGGTTAATTTATAATAAAAAATGATTGACAAATTTGGAAAATAGTGATATGATATGCGAGTATGCGAAATTGTCTACACTTTTTTGCACGCAAAAAACTTTAAGAAAGGAGTAATGGAAAAGTGCCAACCTTTAACCAGTTAGTTCGAAGCGGTCGTGCGACAATCGAAAAGAAGGCAAAGGCTCCTGCTCTTTTGAAGGGTTACAACTCAATGAAGAGAAGTCTTACCGACAACGATTCTCCGCAGAAGCGTGGCGTTTGTACTGCTGTTAAGACCTCTACACCTAAGAAACCGAACTCTGCTCTTCGTAAAATTGCCAGAGTACGCCTTTCAAACGGTATCGAAGTATCTGCTTACATTCCCGGTATCGGCCATAACTTACAGGAACACAGCGTTGTTCTTATCCGTGGCGGTCGTGTAAAAGACCTCCCTGGTGTTCGTTACCATATTGTAAGAGGAACTCTTGATACACAAGGTGTTCAGAACAGAATGCAGGCCCGTTCCAAATACGGTGCAAAGCGTCCGAAAGCAGGTGCGAAGTAATTCTTATTTTTGAGAAAAAATCTCTACTGCAATATCAAGCAGTGGCTTTATATATAATGTAATGCCTTGCTTGGTGCAACGAGATTAAACTCGAGTACCTATGATATCATTATTATGAAGGAGGGAAGCAAAGTGCCAAGAAGAGGTATTATTGCTAAACGAGATGTATTGCCCGATCCTATCTACAACTCAAAGAAGGTAACCCGTCTTATCAACAATGTTATGCTTGACGGTAAGAAGGGTGTTGCCCAGAAGATAGTTTACGGTGCTTTTGACATCATTGCTGAAAAAACAGGAAAGGATCCTTTGGAGGTTTTCGATGCTGCTATGGAAAACATTATGCCGCAGCTCGAATGTAAGGCAGTCCGCAAGGGCGGTGCTACCTATCAGGTACCTTTTGAGGTTCGTCCTGAAAGAAAACAAACTTTGGCTTTGCGTTGGCTTACAATGTTCAGCCGTCAGCGTAATGAACGCACAATGAAAGAGCGTCTTGCCGCTGAGATTATTGATGCTACAAACGGCCTCGGTAATGCAGTTAAAAGGCGTGAAGAAATGCACAGAACAGCAGAAGCAAACAAAGCGTTTGCTCATTATAGATGGTAATAAACTGTTGTTAATGACCGCATAATAATTGCGGATGGAGGAAAAACAATGCCAAGAAAAGTTAGTCTTGAAATGACAAGAAACATTGGTATTATGGCTCACATTGACGCAGGTAAAACCACTACCACTGAGCGTATCCTTTTCTATACCGGTATTAACCGTAAGTTAGGTGAAACTCATGATGGTGCGTCAACCATGGACTGGATGGAGCAGGAGAAGGAAAGAGGTATCACTATTACCTCCGCTGCTACAACTTGTTTCTGGAAAGACCATCGTATCAATATTATCGACACTCCGGGACACGTTGACTTCACCGTTGAAGTTCAGCGTTCTCTCCGTGTACTTGACGGTTCCGTAACCGTTCTTTGTGCAAAGGGCGGTGTTGAGCCACAGTCTGAAACCGTATGGCATCAGGCAAATGATTATAAGGTTCCCCGTATGATATTCGTTAATAAGATGGATATTATGGGAGCTGATTTCTATCATGTTCTGGATATGATAAAGGAAAGATTCAACTGTAATGCTGTTCCGATTCAGTTGCCTATCGGCGCTGAGGACACATTCAGAGGAATCGTTGACCTTTTAGAGAACGATGCCGAGATTTATTATGACGACCTCGGTAAAGATGTTCGCCGTGAGCCGATTCCGGACGATATGAAGGAATTAGCCGCAAAGTACAGAACACAAATGATTGAGTCTATTGTTGAAATGGACGACGAACTTATGGAGAAGTACTTTGAAGGTGTTGAGCCCACAGTTGAACAAATGAAGAAGGTTATCCGTAAGGCAACTATCGCTAATGAGATGGTTCCTGTTTGTTGCGGTACCGCTTACAGAAATAAGGGTGTTCAGCCGCTTCTCGATGCTATTGTTGACTTTATGCCGGCTCCTACCGATGTAGATGCAATAAAGGGTGTAAATCCCGACACCGAAGAAGAGGAAGTAAGACATTCTTCCGACAGCGAGCCTTTTTCAGCATTGGCATTCAAGATTGCTACCGACCCGTTCGTTGGTAAGATTTGCTATTTCCGTGTATATTCGGGTACTGTTGACGCAGGCGCCGGTGTATATAACTCGGTTAAGCAAAACCGTGAGCGTATGGGTAGAATTTTGCAGATGCACGCTAACCACAGAGAAGACCTTGAAACCTGCTATGCCGGTGATATCGCCGCCGCAGTTGGTCTTAAAAACACCACAACCGGTGATACGCTCTGCGATGAAAAGCATCCTGTAATTCTTGAATCAATGAACTTCCCTGAGCCGGTTATCCGTGTTGCTATTGAGCCGAAGACAAAAGCCGGTCAGGAAAAAATGGGTATTGCTCTTGCAAAGCTTGCAGAAGAAGACCCGACCTTTAAGGCATATACCGATGAGGAAACCGGACAAACCATCATCGCCGGAATGGGCGAACTTCACCTTGAAATTATCGTTGACAGACTTCTCCGTGAATTTAAGGTTGAAGCAAATGTCGGCGCTCCTCAGGTTGCATATAAGGAAAGCATTACAAAGACTGTTGACCACGAAACCAAGTATAAGCGTCAGTCAGGCGGTTCCGGTCAGTACGGTCATGTTAAGATTATCGTTGAGCCGAATGAAACCGGTAAGGGATATGAGTTTATAAACAATATCACCGGCGGTTCTATTCCGAAGGAATACATTCCGGCTGTTGATAACGGTATTCAAGGCGCATTACAGGCAGGTGTTCTTGCAGGATATCCTGTTGTTGATGTTAAGGTAACTCTTTACGACGGTTCTTATCATGAGGTTGACTCCTCTGAAATGGCATTTAAGATTGCCGGTTCTATGGCATTCAAGGAGGCCTGCCGTCTTGCAAATCCTGCTTTGCTCGAACCGATTATGAAGGTAACTGTTATAGTTCCGGAAGATTATATGGGTGATGTTATCGGCGACCTTAACTCCCGCCGTGGCGAAATCCAAGGTTTCGAGGACCGTTCAGGTCTTAAACAGATTAACGCAAGAGTCCCCTTAGGCGATATGTTCGGTTACGCTACCGACCTTCGTTCCAAGACACAGGGCCGTGGTCAGTATGTAATGGAACCCGACGGATACAAGGAAGTTCCGAAGAGTATCGCTGAAAAAATCATTTCTTCAAGAGCGAAGAATGACTAATTCGTAAATAATACTTGAAATTTCAAGTATTTTTTGGTAAACTAACAAATGTGATTAAAGAAAAATTATTTTAGGGAGGAAAAATCACAATGGCAAAAGCTAAATTTGAACGTAATAAGCCACATGTTAACATTGGTACAATCGGTCACGTTGACCATGGTAAGACAACCCTTACCGCTGCAATCACAAAGTTCCTTTCATTAAAGGGCTATGCACAGTTTGAAGACTATGCAAACATTGATAAGGCACCTGAAGAGAGAGAGCGTGGTATCACAATCAATACCGCTCACGTTGAGTATGAGACTGACAACCGTCACTATGCTCACGTTGACTGTCCGGGACACGCTGACTATGTTAAGAACATGATCACCGGTGCTGCTCAGATGGACGGTGCTATCCTCGTTATCGCTGCAACAGACGGTCCTATGGCTCAGACCAAGGAACACCTTCTTCTTGCCCGTCAGGTTGGCGTTCCGTCAATCGTTGTATTCATGAACAAGTGCGATCAGGTTGATGACGCTGAACTTCTCGAACTCGTTGAGATGGAAATTCGTGAAACACTTGATAAGTATGAATTCCCTGGCGATGATACTCCTATCATCAAGGGTTCTGCTCTTGTTGCTCTTGAATGTGCATCTAATGATCCTGCTGACGCTGCTTATGCTCCGATTAAGGAACTTATGGATGCTGTTGACAGCTACATTCCTACTCCTGACCGTAAGGCAGATATGCCTTTCCTTATGCCTATCGAGGATGTTATGACAATTTCCGGCCGTGGTACTGTTGTTACCGGCCGTGTTGAGCGTGGTTCTCTTAAAGCAGGCGAAGAAGTTGAAATCATCGGTCTTACCGAAGAAAGAGCTAAGACTGTTGTTACTTCTATGGAAATGTTCCGTAAGACTCTTGACTACTGTGAGGCAGGCGACAATGTTGGTGCATTGCTTCGTGGTGTAGGTCGTGAAGAAGTTGAGCGTGGTCAGGTTCTTTGTAAACCGGGTTCAATCAATCCGCATACCAAGTTCCATGGTCAGGTTTATGTTCTTACCAAGGATGAAGGCGGCCGTCATACTCCGTTCTTCAATAACTATCGTCCCCAGTTCTATTTCAGAACTACCGATGTTACCGGTGTTGTATCTCTTCCGGCCGGCACTGAAATGTGCATGCCCGGCGATAATGTAGAGATGGATGTTGAACTCATCACTCCTATCGCTATTGAAGAGGGACTCCGTTTCGCTATCCGTGAGGGTGGTAGAACCGTTGGTTCAGGCGTTGTTACAAAGATTAACGGCTAATTCGTTACTTTTAACATTTTCTATGGCTACTGCAATAAAGCAGTAGCCATATTTTTTGCCTTAAATCATTGACAAAACGGCATATAGTATTTACAATATAAGAAAGTAAATTTAGGAGAAAAGATAATAATGATTAAGATTTCACCGTCAATTCTTTCGGCTGATTTTTTAGAGTTTACCGAAGAAATTAAAAAAATGGAAGCACTGGGCATTGATATGCTCCATGTTGATGTTATGGACGGCAATTTTGTTCCGAATATTTCGTTTGGAAATCCGCTTATAAAGTCAATAAAAAGCCATACAAAATTACCGCTTGATGTTCACTTGATGATAGATAAACCCCATAGGTATATCGAAGATTTTGCAAAATATGCCGATATTTTGGGCTTTCATTATGAAGCAGGCTCGGATAATAAGGAAACTCTTAAAAGGATACGGGAACTCGGCTGTAAATCTTGTATTACGATAAAGCCCTGCACAGAGGCGGAAGAGATTTTTGATTTGTTGCCCTTATGCGATATGGTGCTTGTTATGTCGGTTGAGCCGGGGTTCGGCGGACAAAAGTTTTTGGACAGCGCACTCGGTAAGCTTACCGCTTTGCGCAAAGAAATAGAAAAGCAGGGACTTAATATTGACCTTGAAGTTGACGGCGGAGTAAACGGTGAAACCGCCGAAAAAGCCGTAAAGGCAGGGGCAAATGTTCTTGTTGCGGGAAGTTATCTTGTCGGCTCTGATGAGCTCGAAGAAAGAACAAAATACTTAAAATCTTTATAAGGAAGAAAAAATGGACTATAAATTTCTTAAAAGCGGAACTGATATAAGAGGATATGCGAGCAATTTGGGCGGTAAGGAAATCGAACTTACCGACGAGGCGGTTTATGACATATCAAAAGCGTTTGTTTCATTTGTTCAAAATAGGGCAAATAAACCATCGAACGAGCTTGTTATTTCATTAGGCCACGATTCGAGAATAACCGCCGAGCGCATTTGTTCGGTTGTTAAAAAAGCACTGACAGAATCGGGTGTTACCGTTATTTATTTAGATTATGCGTCAACACCTGCTATGTTTATGACAACGGTTGACCTAAATTGCGATGCCGCTGTTCAGATTACGGCAAGCCACCACCCGTTTGACCGAAACGGACTTAAATTTTTCCTGCCGTCAGGCGGACTTGACGGAAGCGATATTTCAAAAATTTTGGAACTTGCCTCCGATAAAGAAGAGGTCATCAGCGAAAAACAGGGCGAAATAATCGAAAAAGATTATATGACCGATTACGCAAAAAATTTAAGAGATATAATTATCAAAAGTGTTAACAAGGGCGAACTTCCGCTTAAAGGTTATCATATTATTGTTGATGCAGGAAACGGTGTCGGCGGATTTTATGCGAGCGAGGTTCTTAAAAAGCTCGGCGCCGATATTTCGGGCAGTCAGTTTTTAGAGCCCGACGGTATGTTTCCTAATCACATTCCAAACCCCGAAAACAAAGAGGCAATGGAGAGTATCTGCAAAGCCGTTAAGAATTCGGGCGCTGACCTCGGTATTATCTTTGACACCGATGTAGACAGGGCGGGTTGTGTCGATAAATTCGGCAACGAAATAAACCGAAACCGCCTTATTGCGCTTGCGTCATATATAGCAATAGGCTCTGAAAAAGGTGCAACGGTTGTTACCGATTCCGTAACGAGCGACGGGCTTAAAACATACATAGAGAAAACTCTTGGCGGAAAGCATTACCGCTTTAAGAGAGGGTATAAAAATGTTATAGACAAGGCAAAAGAGCTTTGTGATAGCGGTATAGAGTGTCCGCTTGCCATTGAAACCTCGGGCCATGCGGCACTAAAAGAAAACTATTTTCTTGATGACGGCGCTTATCTTATGACAAAAATCGTTATAGAACTTGCAAAGGGTACCGATTTTGAAAAGGTTTTGTCACCCCTTAAAATGCCCGTCGAAGAAAAAGAAATTCGTTATAATATTACCGAAAAAGATTTTAAGACATACGGCGAAACTGTTATAAACGGGCTTCAAGAATTTGCAAAAACAAAGGAAAATTGGAGCATAGCCGACGATAACCGAGAGGGAATAAGGGTGTCAACCGAAAACGGTTGGTTTTTACTTAGACTTTCGGTACACGACCCCGTAATGCCATTAAATCTTGAAAGTGATGTTGTCGGTGGCACCGATAAAGACCTAAAAGAATTATCCGAATTTCTTAAAAATTATGACAAATTAAAGCTTTAATATAAAAAAATTAAAGGAGGCGAAAAATCGCCTCCTTTTTTGCTGTTTTTTTGTGTTTTTTTGTTGGAAAATCTTGACTTTTAAGCATAAAAGTAGTAAAACATAAATGTAATTTGGGGTAGAAGAAAATTTTTTAATAAATTTCTTTTTATGCACCAAAAACGGGGAGGAAATTTCAGCATGTCAAAAAAGATTTTAAGTATCATTTTAGTTGTAGCAATGCTCTTAACGGTTTTGCCTTTAAGCGTATTCGCCAAGGACGACGGAAAATTTAATTATGTTTCTATCGGCGATTCTACAACAAACGGTTTCGGTTTCAGTTCATATTATAAGGACGGAAAAGATGTTAGAGGATTTAATCAGGTTGTACCTGAGGCATATCCTGCACTCATTACCGAAATGCTTAAAAAGGAAGGCAAGGATGTAGAGCTTCATCAATTTGCGGGAAGCGCACTTCGTAACGATGACCTTCATGCAATACTTGACGAAAATCATATTGATGACGATTATACAGGCCGTGTATTTGCAGGCCATTACAAAGCCGCAAATTCAAAGGGTGAAGAATGGTTTGAAACATGGGGAAAGCTTATTGATGCGGGTGTAACCGACTGCGCTACGGGCGAAAAGGTTTTAAGAGATGCCTTCCGTTCGGAAATTGCCGACGCCGACCTTATTACTTATTATCTCGGAAGCAATAGCTTCGGAACATTTATAACGGGCGCTCTTACAGATAACCGTTACGGCGACAGCGATAATCTTCAAGATTTGCTTGCTCACCTCGGTATCCCGAAGGAGCAAATAAATGTCGCCGAGATTCGTCAAAAGTTTATGGGATTTTTAACAGCCCAGCTTGCAAATCAGGTTGATATTGAGGCATTCGATAAACAGTTCGGAACCTATGTTGACCTTTTTGTTCAAAGTTATGTCGGTTGTGTTGTTTACTTTACCAAAAATATTGAGATAATAAGAAAACTCAACCCCGATTGCGACATTGTTGTTGTGGGACTGCATAACTATGTTGATTTCTTAAAAGCTGATTTTAACGGTCAAATAGTTGACCTCGGCGATTTCTACGGCAAGATTTTAGAGCTTGCCAACATTTATATGGCATACTCTTGCCCGCTTGCAAACGACTATTACTATGCTGACCTTGCAAAAGTAGATTATCCCATATTTGTAAAAGAGCTTGTTGACGGCAAGCCGAGTGAAACGGCACAAGGTTATCTTGACGAAATGGTCGGCGGTATTGCAAAGGGTGTTGTTCCTGCACTTAACAGTTATCCTGATAAAACCGTCGGTTCTATGCTTCGTGGTTGGTACGAAAAGGGCTTTACCGACAGCGACTATGTTTTGGTTGCAGGTCTTGCATCGTCAATGGGCCTTGTTGACGCTACTGCCTCCCAAACACTTTCGGGCTTAGGCCTTGAACTTAAAGATGCATTGAAATTAGCCGACCTTTACCATACCGGCAATGATGCATTTGTTCCTGCGTTTGACAATTTGCTGACTGCTCTTTCGGCAACCGAGCCGAGTGTTTCTACACTTCAAGCTCTCTTGAAGCAGGGCAATAACTATATTTCTTTCCAAACATTAAAGACCTATATGTCGCTTATAGAATTTTTCGGTCTTGCGCAGTCAACAGGTCTTGACGGTTATCTTACCATGTTAGACGGTATCGGCGCACAGCTTGATACATTCAAAAATTACGGCCGTGTTCAGGAGCTTTTACTCAGTTGCGTATCAACCGATGCATTTAATCTGAACGAGGTTTTAGGCGCATTAAATAACGGACTCAGTATGGACGCTATCGGTAATGAGGTTGCCGCTGTTAATATGGGACAAAAGCCGGCATTATCCGATTCTACAAAAACTCTTATCAATTTGTACTTTATGTTTATGTTCCCGAACGGAATGGGCATCGGCGCTCACCCGAACGAGGAAGGACATAAGGTTATGGCGGACACTATTTATTCCGCTTATAAAAATAAAACCGCAGCAAAAGATTATATGGGCGCAAAGCTTCTTGATACTGCCGCCGAGCTTGTAGATGAGCTTATAAAGGCAAAGGGCGATGTTACAGTTCAGTCTTATAGCGATATTTCGCTTGAAAGTACTACGGTAAACACCTATACATCACTCGGCGATTCAACCGTTTTCGGTTTCGGTCTTGAAGATTTTGCCGTTAATTCAAAGGTATTTGCCGATACATACGGCTATAAAGCTTGCAGTGAGTATGCATATCCTGCGTTGTTAGCCGAGAAACTCGGTGTAGAGAGTGAAAACTTCAATCAGCTTTCTATGGGCTCGCTTCGTGTCGAGGATATTTTGGCAATCCTTAAAAATGATACTACGGGCGACGAATACTATACGGGAAGCATTATTTCGCTTCTTAAAACCCATGCGGGCGGACTCCAAAGCGCACATAACGATTATGTAAGCAGTATAGAAAAATCCGATTTAATTACTATCGCTATGGGCGGTAACAATTTCGGAACATTTATAAATGCGCAAATAGATAGATTAAGCTCGGGTAAAAAACCGATTGCGCTTGACTGGACAAAGTTTTCGTCTAATGAGCTTACCGTAATCAGAGGCGCTGTAAATCAAGCACTCGATATGTTAAAGCAGTTTAACGGAAATTCACAAATCGAAATGCTTAAAGTTCTTGCCGAAACGGTTGTTTATGAATATGTAAGCGTAATTAAAACCTATGACGATGTACTTGACGAAATACACCGCATTAACCCGAAAGCAAAAATCGTTTTCTTGGGACTATTTAACCCCGTAAGCGAAGTATATTATCAAAAAGACGGTACAAATTCGAAGATTAAGCTCGGCAAGATAGTTGATATTCTTATGGCTAATCTCAATAAAGAATTCCGGAATTATGCCGAAAAGAACAGCGGTTACTGTGTTTTCGTAAATACGGAAGACGCCGAAATATTTATTGATACCGATAAGAGTGCCGATAAAAATCTTGCTAACGACAAGTATGTTCCGTACATAACCGCTGATCACGGTTTGGCAAATCACCCGAATAAAGACGGACATTACTATATGTATAGACAAATTCTCAAAGCTTTGGGACTTAAAGCTAAGGACTGCGTCTATAACAAAACTGTTAATCTTGCAGATTCGGGCATATATAACTTTACTTTGAACGGCCATGATTTAGGCGAATATGAATTCACCAAAACACAAAACGGCTATCTTATTTCAAAGGAAGGCAAATATTTAACCTTTGATAATAATGCGGTAGGTACAAACGGTAATAAGAGCGAGGCTTATGAATGGAAATATCAAAACGGTTCATTTAGTGCAACCGTTACAGTATCTCAAAGCCCGTCATTCTCTTTCTGGTTCTTTGGATTTGGTACAACTAACCGTACAACAACCTACTATTTAACTGCAAACGATGACGGCTTTGCCGTATCGCAGGAAAACAGAAACAACGCTGTTTTACTGACCGAAACGGTTGAAAACGAAGAACATACTTTTGATAATTGGACACTTACCGAAACGGGTAAGCATACGCATATATGTTCTTTGTGCGGATATTCGGAAAACGGCGAATGTGAATACACGGAAGACCACCTCTGCAATTTATGCGGTGGCAGAGATCCGAAATATACTCCGCAATGTATTTCAAATAAGACCGTTTCTTTAACCGAGGGCAAGCTCGTTTTTACACTCGGCGGTAAAGAGGTTGACGAATATACATTTGCAAAATCGGGCAACGGCTGGACAATAAAGGATAAAGACGGCAAGTATCTCGCATTTTCAAATAATGCACTCGCTGTTTCCGATAATCCGTTTGTATGGACCTATTCTTCAAACAGATTTTCTGTTTCTACTGCTAATACTTCAAGCGCAGTGATGTGGAGTTTTGGCTTTGGCGGTAGCCGTCCTGCAACATATTATCTTGTATATAACAGCGGAAAGCTTGCTGTTTCAACTTCGACAGCAAACGCAACGGCTTCATTTGCCGAAAAAATTGAAAACTTTAATCATACCTTTGACGAAAACTATACAAAGGCGGACGGAGAACAGCATTACCGCACCTGTTTAGTATGCGGTAAAGAAGAATATTCTGACTGCGTATATGGAAAAGACCATTTATGTGAGGTTTGCGGAAGAATTGACCCGAATCTTGTTTATGTTACCGCTACATTTGAAACAGGCCAGGACGCTTCGACTGCACCAAAATCTCAAACCGTTATAAAGGACGAAGGAAAAATTACAAAACCGTCCGATCCTACCCGTATCGGTTATTTGTTTGACGGTTGGTATTTAAGTGAAGAACTTTATGATTTCGCTCAAATTCTTTCCGCTGATATTACACTTAATGCTAAATGGGCAGAATGTACCGAACATAATTATGTTGATGATTACTGCACAAAGTGCGGTGCAAAAGACCCGTTGGCTGTTGCGTTTTGCAGTGGCGATAAGAAAGTATCGCTTGCCGAGGGCAAATTGTCATTCGTGCTCGGCGGTACAAAGATAGGCGATTATACCTTTGCAAAATCGGGCAACGGTTGGACAATAAAGGATAAAGACGGTAAGTATCTTGCACTTTCAAATAATGCGCTTGCCGTTTCAGACACAGCATTTGTTTGGAACTATTCTTCAAATAGATTCTCCGCTTCGGTTACTACGCAGGCATCAGGCGGCGGTTTTGGACTATGGAGTTTCTTTGGCTTTGGAAGCCGTAATACTGCCACAACATACTACTTATGCTATACGGGCGGTAAGCTTGCCGTTTCAACTAACACAAGCGGTTCCGATGCCGAATTTACCGTTTACACCGAAAGCAACGAACATTCGGGCAAATGGACTACTTCGTTAAAGACACATACAAGAATATGTGAGGTTTGCGGTAAAACCGAAACCGAAAACTGTCAATACGGCGAAGATAATAAATGTAAGGTTTGCGGAGGATATAACCCCGATGCCGTAAAGGTTGAGGTAAGCGTATCTTTATCACAGCGCAGCGGCGGAAATCAGGGCTTCGGCGGTATTTTCGGATTCCTGTTTGGCGGATTTGGCAGCCGTACAACTTCAACAACATACACCGCCGCTATAACGGCTCGTGCTACCGGTTCAACGGTTGCAAAAACCGAATATTCAACAAATGACGGTGACACTTGGAGTAACGGCAGTACCATAACCTCAAACAGTCAAATCGAAAAATTCTTAATTCGTGTAACTGATGCAAACGGCAAGATTTATAACTTTAAGTATGAAAATTCCGTTGTTACCGAAATAAAATAAGAATATAAGATATAATTAAGTAGGCACACCAATCGGTGTGCCTACTGCTTTTTTATCTATTCGTCGCAGTCGCAGTTTTTACATTTTGATTTCGGTGGGAAGAAATCGTCGGTAGGGAACTTGATTTTGCGGAATACATCGCAGGGCTGGTCGGTCGTGTCGTCACACTGTTTTTCGGGTATGCAGAAATCATATACAGGTATAAGCATCTGAACATCTCTGATTAACTGAACAATCGTGAAAAGACCGAGAGTTACATAAACGGTAGCTGTGCCTATCGGCATATTTGTTACAAGAGGAGCGCCGATATAGTCGGTTACAGATTGCGGAATGTAGTAAATATTTTGGTAGGTGTCCCGTATTTCGCCTAAACGGGCGGTCAATACAACGGGGTCAACGCACTGCAATACGCATTTCGGACTGTTAGAGTTCGAAATTGCGGTTTTGTCGCAGGTCGGGTTAAATTCCTTTTGGTTGCTTGAAAATACCTGAACATTTCCGTCGCTTCCGTATAGGATAACCTTTTTTGAGAAGAACGAAATACCGTTTACCGTTGTCGGACAGCTGTTCGGTGTAATGTAAAGCTCTAATTCGTTAAGGAAGAAGAATGTCAGGTCGCAGGAATAATATCCTTTGTTAAAGCTGACCGGCTCTACATCAATTAAAACATTAAGTACCTTTGCGCCCGTGATTTTAACGCTTGTTGCCTGCTCAACAAGGGCTTGTGTTTCCGCTGTAAAGAAGCAGCGTAAGTCTTCGAGGCAATCTCTGTCGCAACACGAATCGTATACTCTTCCGGCGTCAATGCAAACCGCTTCTTTGAAAGAACTGCGGTCAACATTTTGTAATTTGCTTTCAGCCATAAAAAAACCTCCATACAAGATTGAAGAATGCACTTCAATACATTGTATGGAGAAAAGTGTTTTTTGTGAATTAAATTTCTTCCCAGCGGTAATTATGAAGCTGACCTTCGTTTTGAAGTGCCGGATAGTTCCATTGCCTTAATGTTTCATAAACTGCTATGGCAACCGAGTTTGAAAGATTTAAGCTTCTTATATCGTAAGCCATAGGAATACGCACACAGCGCTCACGGTGTTTTATAAGCAGTTCTTCGGGGAGTCCTTTTGTTTCCTTGCCGAAAAATAAATAACAGTTATCGGGATAGCTTACATCGGAATGAGCTTTTCGCCCCTTTGTTGTAAAAAAGAAAAACTCACCGCTGTTTTTACTGAAAAACTCGTCTAAATTCTCATAATAGGTTATATCGAGATACCGCCAATAGTCAAGTCCTGCCCGTTTTAGCTTTTTATCGTCAATCTTAAAGCCCATCGGCCCTACAAGATGAAGTCTTGCACCCGTTGCGGCACAGGTTCTTGCAACATTCCCAGTGTTTTGCGGTATTTCGGGCTCGACCATAACTATGTTTATTCTTGCCATTTTTATCACCAAATAAGATTATATTTGCAAATATTATACTTGTCAACCATAATTAAATATTATATAATTAAACAAATAAAGAATTTAAGGTGAAAAAATGAAAAAATATGACAGTATTCTTAAAAGAGTAGCGAAAGCAGAAGAAAAGTTAGGGGTTAGCTATGCTAAAACCGACGGAAAGCTCTATAAGACGCTTAGGATATTTAATACTGTTTTTATAGGTTATCTTCTTGCAATCAATTTGATTACATTTTTAAGCTTCTTTATGCAAAAGCATTATTCTGGGGTAGAGTATGTTTCGGCAAAATCACTTATTCTGCTTTACATATTAACGGCACTTGAACTTTTGGGACTAATTCTTAATTTTTGCAAATTCCCGATAGTTTCAAATGCTATAAGTATTTTGCCTTTGCCGGTTTTCACAAAGTATTTTGCAGACCTTTGCGAAAGTCCGTCGGGTATTTTAGGGTATATCTCCGAATTTTATGTAAGACATTTCATAAGCTATGTTCTTATTCTTATTTTTTCGGGTATTATGCTCTTTATTGCAATTCGTCAAAGGGTAAAAACTAACCGTCTTTACAAGAAAATTTCAAATAATTTATATGAAAATTATAAAAACGGCGACGGCGAAATGTTAGATGTTTCGGACGGGGATTGGGAAAACTTTTTGGATAGCTATAACCCTTATCAAAAATAGTTCTTGCAATTAAGAAAAAATTTTTGTATAATAACCTTTGTTAATACATTTGGAGGTAAAAAAATGGATATCAATTTTTTGGCTATTACCGCTAAAAAGGCCGCAGAAGCTTCAAAACAAGCACAAAGCGGAGGCATTTTAGGCGGATTCGGAATGATAATTTATTTTGCCGTTATCATTGCCGTTATGTATTTTCTTCTTATCCGTCCGCAGAGAAAGAAGACCAAAGAAGAAAAGAAGATGAGAGAGAATTTGCAGGTTGGCGACGAAATCGTTACAATCGGCGGTATCTACGGCAGAGTAATTTCTCTTAAAGAAGATACTCTTGTAATCGAATCAAAAAGTGACCATTCAAAAATCACTATCGCTCGCTGGGCGTTACAGCAGAACTTGACTGTTCACGACGAGCCGGCAAAGTAAGAGTAATAAATTTTAATCCCTTCGCAGTATAATATAACTGCGGAGGGATTTTTTATATGAAAACAAATATTAAATTTCAAAAATACGGTATCTTAATCGGCGCAGGGATTGGCATAGCCACGGCTTTTGCTTTGATGTGTATATTTGCCTGCATTCTTTTGTATGCAGGAGTAGACAGGGCTTATGCGCCGCTTTTTGCTACCGTTTCGGTATCGGCAGGCGCCTTTGCGTCATCGGTTTATGCCGGAAAAAGGGTTGATTTAAGGGGATATTTGGCAGGCGCTATAACGGGTGTATCGTATTTTGCCGTTGTAACAATACTCTCGCTTGTTATCGGCAACGGCGATTTTTCGTCGAATACGCTCTTTCATTTTATCATAATTTTGCTTTCGGGAATGGTCGGCGGTATTTTCGGGGCTAACAAAAAATCAAAAAACAAGTTCGGCAATAAATACCGTTAGGCAGGAAAACGCCGAAACGGTTATTAAATTTTTTCCGAAATATCCGAGCACGCTTGCAACAATAAACCCGATTATTGCCGAAATTTTGTTTTCGGTACAGTATATAATGTCGGGGAATACCATAACTGCAAGCGTAACAAAGGGAACATAGTAAAGAAATGATTTTATGTATTTATTCTTTATCTCTTTTCGTATAAGAGCAAGCGGTAACATTCGTATAAGATAGGTTACAACCGCCATAGTTAAAATGTAAATATAGATATTTCCGCTCATTTTTCATCCTCCTTAATTTCGGTTACAGGATGAATAAACGAAGCGACACCCGCAATTAAAACAGTAAGAATTATTATGCGAAATCCCGACGGTATGCTTTTAAGATAGGGTGTATAGTAAAACACTGCACTTAAAACCATTGAAACAAGTACTAATATGGCGGTGAAGCGGTTTTTTCTTGCCGGCGGAAGAATTATGGCAAGGAACATTGCAAAAAGCGCCATACCGAGAGCGCTTAAAACTCTTGTGGGTAACACATTCCCAAGATATGCCCCGAGCAGGGTACCTAATATCCAACCTGGGAGTGCCGAAGAAATTACACCGTAGCAGTAAATAGGCGGTAGTTTACCGTCATAAGACGAAAATACGGCGAATGCCTCGTCGGTATTGCCGAAAGCAATCAAAAATCTATGAATCATCGGCATTTTCGTATCGAATTTTTGCGATAGGGAAGAAGACATTAAAGAATATCTTAAATTTATTACAAGCTGTGTTAAAGCCATAGTAATATAACTTTCGGCTCCTGCTATTACGCTAAGCGCCGCAAACTGTCCTGCCGATGTAAAGTTGGTTGCCGACATAAGCACCGCCTGTAACGGAAGAACACCTGCTTTAACGGCGGCAATACCCAAAGTAAAGGATACGGCAAAATATCCGAGAAATATCGGGAAGCCGTCTTTAATTCCCCTTAAATATAAAGACTTTTTCAAATGAATACCTCTTTTCAATTAAAATTCCGCCACAAAAAATGTGGCGGAAAATTTAATTTGCAAGCGCTCTTTCAAGCCAAGTGAATCCCAAATCGAGTGCATCAAACAAAGTGTCCTTTGTACTTTCTTTTGAAATTCGTTCTTTCATATCAAGCTCGGTATCGCTTTTAAGAAGCTGAACGGAAACCTTATCGGCAATTTCCAAATCGCCTTTTTTATCGGAAGAAAGGATTTCAAATCTTACAACATATTTTTCGGCCATATCTCCGTAATAAATTTCGTTTCCTTTTCTTACAAGCGGTTTACCCTTGTATGTCAAAAATTTTGTTTCAGCCATTTTGATTACTCCGTTTACTTGTTTTCGTTCGGTATTTCACCGTATAAATTAAATCTGAACAGCATTGACTCATCGTCAGGGTCAACACAGCGGATTTTAGCTATGCTTATTTCGGGATTGGAAAATACAGATGCGAGTCCTATCATTTGGCATAGCTTTGATTTAAGATTAAGCACATCGCCCTCTTCGGTTTCAAGATATACATCGTTTTTACAAAGGTCGATTGCCTTAATAAACTCTTCAAAGTTTATGTTATGTATTTCTATGTTTCTTGTGTCCATTAAAGTCACCTCTAAAATAATTTATACTAAAAGTATAAACTATACATAATAATATGTCAAGAAGTTAAATAATTGTAGGATATATAGAATAATAGAATATTAAGGGTTTTTTATTGACTTTTTAGGGATTTTTGTTTACTATTATAGAGGTGTATTTTGATTAAAAACGGAGGACTTTATATGGAAAACAGTAAAAAAACCATGGAGTCAATAGTAAATCTCGCAAAGGGCAGAGGTTTTGTATTCCCCGGCAGTGAAATCTACGGCGGACTTGCAAACACTTGGGATTACGGTCCTTTGGGTGCAGAACTTAAAAATAATATTAAAAAAGCTTGGTGGAAAAAATTCGTTCAGGAAAATCCCTACAATGTGGGACTTGACGCCGCCATTCTTATGAATCCGCAAACTTGGGTAGCTTCGGGACACTTGGCCGGATTTTCCGACCCGCTTATGGACTGCCGTGAATGTCACGAGCGTTTTCGTGCCGATAAGCTTATTGAAGATTGGTGCGCCGAAAATTCATTTGAGCTTCCAAAACCCATTGATGCTTTTTCGCAGGAAGAAATGAAAAATTTTGTTGAAGAGCATAATATAAAATGCCCTACCTGCGGGAAACATAACTTTACCGATATCCGTCAGTTTAACCTTATGTTCAAAACATTTCAGGGTGTTACCGAGGACGCTAAAAATACAGTATATCTTCGTCCCGAAACGGCGCAGGGTATTTTCGTAAACTTTGCTAATGTTCAAAGGACTTCAAGAAAGAAACTGCCTTTCGGTATCGGACAAATCGGCAAATCATTCCGTAATGAGATTACCCCCGGCAACTTTATTTTCCGTGTGCGTGAGTTTGAGCAAATGGAGCTTGAATTTTTCTGCAAGCCGAATACCGACCTTGAATGGTTTGACTATTGGAGAACATTTTGTAAAAATTGGCTCTTGTCAATCGGGCTTAAAGAAGAAAATATCCGACTTCGTGACCACGATAAAGAAGAGCTTTGTTTCTATTCAAAGGCAACAACCGACTTTGAGTTTTTGTTCCCGTTCGGTTGGGGAGAGCTTTGGGGTGTTGCCGACCGTACGGATTACGACTTGACACAGCATCAAAATACTTCGGGTAAAGATTTAACATATTTTGACCCCGAAACAAACGAGCATTATGTTCCATATGTTATCGAGCCGTCTTTGGGAGTTGAGCGTAGTTTTCTTGCCGTTTTGTGCGATGCTTATGACGAGGAAACAGACGAAAAGGGTGACATAAGAACCGTTCTTCATTTTCACCCGTTCTTAGCGCCTTTCAAAGCCGCCGTTTTACCGCTTTCCAAAAAATTAAGCGATAAGGCACTTGAAATTTATTCTGACCTTTCAAAAGATTTTATGGTTGATTTTGACGATGCCGGCTCAATAGGTAAGCGTTATCGCCGTGAAGACGAAATCGGTACACCGTTCTCAATCACCTATGACTTTGACAGCGAAATCGACGGTTGCGTAACCGTTCGTGACAGAGATACAATGGAACAGGTCCGTATTCCGATTACTGAACTAAAACAGTACATTAAGGATAGAATAGAACTTTAATAACGGAGGAAAAATATGAGCGCAACAGCGATTATTTCAATGCTTGCCTTACTTTTGGGCGGACTTACATTCTTTCTTTTCGGAATGAGCGTAATGTCGGGCGGTCTTGAAGAGATGGCAGGCGGTAATCTTGAAAGAACCCTTAAAAGTGTAGGAAAAAATGATGCATTAGGTTTCTTGCTCGGTGCCGGTATTACGGTTGCCATTCAGTCTTCGTCGGCAATGACCGTAATGCTTGTAGGTCTTGTTAACTCGGGTATACTTGCATTTACCGATACTTTCGGTATGATTATGGGCTCGCATGTCGGCACAACCCTTACTGCGTGGATATTAACGCTTAACGCAAACAGCGGCGAAAGTTTCCTTATGGTGCTTCTGAAACCGATGACCTTTGCGCCTATTCTTGCATTTATCGGTATCGCTATGCGAATGTTCTCAAAAAAAGTTCATAAACAGCGATTGGGCGACATTTTTATCGGCTTTGCCATCTTAATGTCGGGTATGAGTATGATGAGTCAGTCTATGGCTGATGTTAAGCAGTATTCAAGCATTTTAACGCTTTTTGCAAAGTATCCGTTCGGCGCATTTTTAATATCAACTTTATTTACGGGTATAATTCAGTCGTCGGCGGCAACCGTCGCTATTGTTCAGGCACTTGCATTATCGGTCGGAATGTCGTATAAAGCCGCCATTCCGCTTGTAATCGGCGCTAATATCGGCACATGTATGACGGCGCTTATTTCAAGTATCGGAACAAGCAAGAGCGCAAAGCGAGTTGTTGCAATGCATATTTACACGAATGCAATCGGCGGCGTTGTTTGTATGATAATAATGTATATCGTGCTTGCTTTTATGCCCGATTCACTAAACGGTGCGGTTACGATTTTCGGCGTTGCTATGATACATTCGCTCTTTAATATATTGAATACCGTAGCATTTATTCCGTTTAAGAAACCGCTCTTTAAGTTATGCGAAAAGACGGTCAGCAAGAGCGAGGACGAGGAGCATACCGTATTCTTGGACGAGCGTTTGTTCCAAAACACTCCGCTTGCTATTTCCGAGTGTAAACGGCTTGTAAACGAAATGGCTGAACTTTCAAGAACTGCTGTAAACAATGCGCTTTCGATATTTTTAAGCTATGACGAAAAAATCGCAAAAGAAGTTGCGGAGAACGAAGTAAAGATTGATAAATACGAAGACCGTTTAGGCACCTATCTTGTTAAAATCAGTGCGAATTTATTAAACGAAGAAGATTCTCATTCGGTTGCCCGTATGCTTCACAGCTTGGGTGATTTTGAAAGAATATCCGACCACGCTTTGAACATTTGTGATTTATCGCTTGAAATTAAAGAGAAAAAACTTGCTTTTTCTCCCGATGCTCTTTCCGAAATAAAAAACATTACCGATGCCCTTTCTGAAATCGTGCAAATGTCTTTTGATTCGTTTGTAAATGATGATATAAAATCCGCTTCGCATGTTGAACCGCTTGAACAGGTTATTGATAATCTTAAAGACAAGCTTAAACTTCACCATGTTGACAGACTTCAAAAGGGTGAATGTACGACACAGCTCGGCTTTGTGTTCTCCGATTTGCTTACCAACTATGAAAGAGTTTCCGACCATTGCTCTAATCTTGCCGTATTTACAATACAGCTTAATATGGCAAATCTTGAAGCCCATAATTATTTAAGTGGCGTTAAGAGTATGGATAACCCCCGATTTGCAAAGGATTATAATTTCTATCTTGATAAATATAAGGTTAAGGATAATTAGTCTTATAGACGGTAATAATAATTTCAAAATAGATATAAAAGGAAGATTTTAATGTCAACAAATTACACAATATCAAAACTTGCCCAAATGATTGAAGCAAAGCTTTCACATAATTTCGGCGTAACACCCGAACAGGCATCTGACGAGATTTTTTATAAAGCGTGCGTGCTTGTTTTACTCGAAATAATGAATGAGAGAAAGTCGTCATTCAGGCAAAAGGTTGATGAGCAAGGCGCAAAAACCGTTTATTATTTAAGTATGGAATTCCTTATGGGGCGTTCTCTTAAAAATACTCTTTATAATTTAGAACTTACCGAAACTATGGAAAAAGCACTTGCTAAATTTAAGGTAAAACTTGATAATTTGTATGAATTTGAGCCGGATGCAGGACTTGGAAACGGCGGACTCGGACGCCTTGCCGCTTGTTTTCTTGACGGACTTTCAACGGGCGGTTACAGTGCGTTCGGTTACTGCATTAAATATGAGCTTGGTATATTCCGCCAAAAGCTTGTTGACGGTTGGCAGACCGAGATGCCCGATTTTTGGCTCCCTGGCGGAAGTGTTTGGCTTGAACAACGCCCACACGCCGCCGTTGATGTTCATTTCGGCGGTCATATTGACGAGTGGTGGGATAACGGTTACCATCATGTTGAGCATAAGGATTTTGAAAATGTCCATGCCGTTCCGTACGATTTAATGGTTGCCGGTAAAGACGGCAAAACCGTTAATATCCTCCGCCTTTGGAGTGCCGAATGTCAGGACTTTAATATGTCGGCATTTAATCAGGGCGACTATGTAAGAGCGCTCGAAAACCGTGCTAACGCCGAGGCGATTTCCAAAATACTTTATCCCGAAGATAATCACGCCGAGGGTAAGTCTTTAAGACTTCGTCAGCAGTATTTCTTGGTTTCGGCATCAATTCAAGATATTTTGGCACGCCACATGAGGAAATACAATACTCTTGATAATCTTCCCGAAAAGGTTGCCATTCATATAAACGACACCCACCCGACACTTTCTATCCCCGAACTTATGCGTTTATTACTTGATGAATGCGGATATACTTGGGAAAAGGCGTGGGATATTGTCAAGAGAACGGTTGCCTATACAAATCATACCATTATGTCCGAGGCACTTGAATGCTGGCAGATTGATTTGTTTAAGAGAAGACTTCCGAGAATTTATCAGATAGTCGAAGAAATTGACAGAAGATACAGAGCCGAGGTTATCGAAAAAACGGGTGATTTTGCTCTTGCCGAGCGCACAGCCGTTATCAGTAACGGACTTGTTAAAATGGCAAATTTATGTGTTGTTACCTGCCATACCGTAAACGGTGTTTCAAAGCTTCACAGCAACATTATTAAAGATGAATTGTTTAACGATTATTATCAAATGACACCCGATAAATTTACCAATGTTACAAACGGTATCGCACACAGAAGATGGCTTTGTCAGGCAAACCCCGAACTTACGGCTTACCTTACCGAGCTTATCGGCGACGGTTTTGTTAAAGATGCATCGGAGCTTGAAAATCTGATGAAATTTGCCGACGATAAAACTGTTCTTAAAAAACTCGGCGAAATCAAAAATCATAACAAGATAAGACTTTCAAACTATATTAAAGAAAATATGGGTATCGCTATGGACCCTGATGCCATAGTCGATATGCAGGTTAAGCGCCTTCACGAATATAAGCGCCAGCACTTAAATGCGCTTCATATCATAACCGATTATCTTTACCTTAAAGAAAATCCGAATGCAGATTTTACGCCTAAAACCTATATTTTCGGTGCAAAAGCGGCTTCCGGTTATCTCTTTGCGAAAGAGATTATCCAAATGATTTATAAAATCTCAAAGGTAATAAATAATGACCGTGCCGTGAACGATAAAATGAAGGTTATTTTCCTTGAAGATTACCGTGTTACTTTGGCAGAGCTTATGATTCCTGCCGCCGAAATAAGCGAGCAAATTTCTTTGGCTTCTACCGAGGCAAGCGGAACCTCTAATATGAAATTTATGATGAACGGTGCTGTTACGCTCGGTACTGAGGACGGCGCAAATGTCGAAATACATTCGGCGGTAGGTGACGATAATATTCTTATTTTCGGTATGCGTACACCCGAAGTGTTAAAGCTTCAAAAGCTCGGCTATTCTCCGCTTTCTTACTATAATAACAATTCAGAGCTTAAAAAAGCGCTTGACTTTATCGGCAAGGGCATTGACGGTAAGCAGTTTGATAATATCTATAACACCCTTAAAAATGTTGACCATTATATGGCACTCGGCGACTATGCCGACTATTGCAGTATGCAAAAAAAGGCAACCGAGCTTTATAACGATAAAGAAACTTGGAACAGAATGTCACTTGTAAATATCGCAAAATCGGGTATTTTTGCGGCTGACCGTTCCATTGACGATTATGCTAAAAACATTTGGCATATTAAACCCGTTAAGTAATTATGAATTATTATCCATTCGATTCAGCAAAAAGAATATATAAGCCGCATTTTGGTGCAGTTAAAGCAGGGGAGACTCTGCTTTTTCGCATATTGCTCCATTTTGATGCCCGTGTTCACGATGCGTATATAATAGTAAAGCCCGACGGTAAAGACGGGTACGAAATAAAACTCAACAAAAAAGAAAGTATAGAAAATTATCAGTTTTTTGATACCGAGCTTAATTTTGAAACGGGACTTTATTGGTATAAATTCAGATATACGAGTGATTACGGCGAGTTCTTTGTTACAAAAACCGATACATCTTTGGGGATTGTATCAAATGACGGCGGAATGTGGCAACAAACGGTTTACGATAAAGATTTTGAAACACCTGAAAATCTCGGCGGAGGAATTATTTATCAAATTTTCTCCGATAGATTTTATAATTCGGGTGTAAAAAAAGAAAATGTGCCGAACGACAGGTTTATAAGCGATGATTGGGGAAAACAACCCGAATATCGGCAAAATAACGGTATTTGCTCGCTCGGGAATGATTATTACGGCGGAGACCTTTTGGGGATTGCCGAAAAACTGCCGTATCTTAAAAGCTTGGGCGTTTCGGTCATTTATCTAAACCCGATTTTTGAAGCCCATTCAAATCACCGTTATAATACCGCCGACTATCTTAAAATCGACCCGTTGCTCGGAACACAAAAAGATTTACAAGACCTTTGCAAAAAAGCAAAAAAACACGGCATTTCGGTTATTTTTGACGGTGTTTTTTCCCATACGGGCGACGACAGTATTTATTTTAATAAGTATAAGCGCTACGGCGAGGGCGGTGCCTTTAATGATATGTCATCACCCTACCGAAAATGGTACACTTTCGGGAATTTCGACTGCGGATATTCGGCTTGGTGGGGCGTTCCGTCTCTTCCCGAGGTTAAGGAGGAAACTCCCGAATTTACGGAGTTTATAACGGGGGAAAACGGCGTAATCGCAAAGTGGCTTAATTTAGGACTTTCGGGTATTCGGCTCGATGTTGCCGACGAATTGCCCGATGCGTTTTTGGAGTCTGTCAGACGGTGTGTAAAGAAAGTAAAAAAAGATGCGCTTATTTTGGGTGAGGTTTGGGAAGATGCCTCAAATAAAATTAGCTACGGCAACCGCCGAAAATTTTTGCTTGGCAAACAACTTGATTCGGTTATGAATTATCCTTTTGCAAATGCAATACTCGATTATGTCTGCCGTGCGAGTTCAAATGAGCTTAATAAAACCGTAATGTCGGTGCTTGAAAACTACCCGACGGAATGTGTAAATTTACTTATGAATCATATCGGAACGCACGATACGGCGAGGGCAATTACAACCATTGCAAAATACGGTGAGCCCTGCGGTGATAGGGCGTGGCAGTCGGGCGTATCTTTAACAGCCGACGAGTATGCTTTTGCCGTAACAAAACTTAAAATTGCCGTTGTGCTTCAATATACATTACCGGGTATTCCGTCGCTTTATTACGGCGACGAGGCAGGTCTTACCGGCTTCGGCGACCCGTTTTGCCGAAAAACATATCCTTGGGGAAAAGAAAACATAGATTTACTTAATTACTATAAAGCAATCGGAAATTTAAGAAGAAGCAAAAAGGTTTTTGCTAGCGGTGAATACGAAAACATTTCGAGCGAAAACGGTGTTTTTTCCTTTGTTCGTAAAAAGGATAACGAAATTCTTTATATTTGCACAAACGCTACCGAAAGCGAAGCCGAAATAATAAATCCCTATAATGCAAAAAAGCTTTTGTTCGGCGAAAATATATCGGATAATGAGCAAAATATAAGGTTAAAGCCGTTTAGCTACTGTATTTTGGAAAAATAATTATTGACATAATTAAAATCGTGTGATATTATCACATTGTAGTTTCAAAAAGTCTTTTTGAAACCTTGATAGAGGTGCAAAAATTATCAGTACCGTATATTAACGGCTCGGATAAGCCATGCGGAAAAGGAATTTTTGCCGAAATGGGGATATAATATCCGTTGTATTCTTGTTGGTTTACCGTATAATATGCTGTAAACTGTCACTTTTTTGAAGTGGAGCGCTATTAGGGAAAAATAATTTTTTTATTTGTTTCTTAAATGGTCGTACCGCTTTTAGGCTGTGCGACCTTAATTTTTTATTTAGAAAAGGGGAAAAGAAAATGCAAATGAATAATAAGTCAAAACTTATTAGATGGGCAATAGCTTTGTTCATTTGTGCAACCGTTGCTTTCATAGGTACATTTACGGCTTTGGGAACCGAAGAAAACAACGAAAATGACGGTGTTAAGGTAGTTGCGGCAAATTCCGAGGTTGTAGAAACACAAGACGGCGCTTTATCTACTACCGTAACTGATGCTCCCGGTGAGGAGTCAATAGCGAATGCTCCCGATTTGAGCGATGCTGAACAGGCGCAGGAATATGTTGATTCCTATGCTGACAATCTTCAAGACGACGAAGATTTTGAGACGAATATTGAAATCGCTCTTAAAACCGTTCGGAAAAGTGTAAACAGATATGCTACTTGGTGGTCTTTGCTTCCGCCTGTAATTGCCATTCTGCTTGCTCTTATAACAAAAGAAGTTTATTCTTCTTTGTTTATCGGAATTTTGTTCGGCGGTATGATTTATTCTAACTTTACCTTCGAGGGAACAATGAATCATACTTTGCAGGACGGATTTATTGCAAGTATTGCCGATTCATATAATATCGGTATTTTGATATTCCTTGTAATGCTCGGTGCTTTGGTTGCCATGATGAATAAGGCAGGCGGTTCGCAGGCATTCGGTAAATGGACAACCAAACATATTAAAACCCGTGTAGGTGCTCAGCTTGCAACTATACTTTTAGGTGTACTTATCTTTATTGACGACTACTTTAACTGCTTAACGGTCGGTTCTGTTATGCGCCCAGTTACCGATAAGCATAACATTTCCCGTGCAAAACTTTCTTATCTTATCGACGCTACGGCTGCACCGGTTTGCATAATCGCTCCGATTTCTTCTTGGGCTGCCGCCGTTGCCGGATTTGCGAAGGGCTCGGGTGCAGCAAGCGGTATGTCGCTCTTTATAAGCGCTATTCCTTATAACTTCTATGCGCTTCTTACAATCGTTATGATGGTATTCTTGGCTGTTACAAATATGGATTACGGCCCTATGAAGAAGCACGAAATAAATGCTCAAAACGGCGACCTCTTCACAACGGGTGAAGAGCAAATGGCTGAAACCGAAATAAACGCAAACGAAAAGGGTAAGGTTTGCGACCTTATTATTCCGGTTGTTTTCCTTATTATTGCCTGCGTTCTCGGTATGATTTATTCGGGCGGTTTCTTTGCAAAGGGCGATGATAAAGTCGGATTTATTGAGGCATTCTCAAATTCCGACGCTTCGGTAGGTCTTGTAATCGGCTCTTTTGCCGCAATCATATTTACTGTAATTTATTATCTTTGCAGAAGAGTTCTAAAATTCAGTGAATGTATGGCGGCTTTGCCCGACGGATTTAAGGCAATGGTACCGGCAATTATGATTCTTTGCTGTGCATGGACTCTTAAAACGATGACCGATTCACTCGGTGCAAAGATATTCATTTCACAGCTTGTTGAAAAGAGTGCCGGCTCGTTCCAATTCTTCTTACCTGCAATTATCTTTGTTATCGCAGTAGGACTTTCTTTTGCAACCGGTACATCTTGGGGTACTTTCGGTATTCTTATTCCGATTGTTCTCTCGGTATTCGGCGCAGAGGACGGCGCAATTACAACCGTTGCAATTTCCGCTTGTATGGCAGGTGCTGTTTGCGGAGACCACTGCTCACCGATTTCCGATACAACGATTATGGCGTCTGCCGGCGGACAGTGTAACCACATTAACCATGTTTCAACACAGTTGCCTTACGCTCTGACCGTTGCCGGTGTATCATTTGTAAGCTATATTATTGCAGGCTTTGTATCAAATTGGCTTATCGTTTTGCCGATTGCCATTGTTCTTATGATAGGAACACTTTTGGTAATCCGTGCTTTTTCAAACAAAAAAGCATAATTTGAAAGATAAATAAATTAAGACCGCTGTCAAAAAGACAGCGGTCTTTTAGTATGCTTTTGCGCTCCCACTCTGCCGTAGCGGCATAAAGATAACCTGATTTTTGATTCAGGTGGGTCCCGACCAAATAGCTTTGGGCTCCCTTCTTCCGAACTCGGCACAGCCGCGGGAGGTCTGCACGCCTACTATTTGAGTATATGGTCCCTAATATAATAATTGTAGGGTTATAATAGCTCGGTTCGCGAACAGAGCAGGAGTAAAAATTATTGTTTTTCGTCTATTTCAAAAAAATCTTCAAGACGGTCAACGAATGCATCGGCGATAATTTCGTATTCGTCATCGTCTTCTATTTCGTAGAAATATTCCTCGCCGTCCTCGGTGCCTGCTTTTACGATAACAAGCTCGCCCGAATCTTCAAGCATCGCTTTCGGGTCGGAATACTGCGGTAAAAGCGCCAAATATCTTCCCGTATCGGTTTCGATAGCATCAAGCACCTCAAAGGTGTACTCTTTTCCGTCATCGTCGGCAAGGGTAATTATATCAGGATTATATTCTTCGTTTTTTATTTCTTCACTCATATTATTTCTCCTAAAATGTATTTTATTATATAAATATTTTACTATATTTTAATAGAATTTACAAGTAAAAAAAGCCCCGACTTTTGTCGGGACTGAAAATTATTTTGAAATGTCTTCAACTATCAGTTCTCTTACGCCGTTTTCGTTGACTGCTGATTTTGTTTCTTTCTTTTCTTTGTCATCACGGTAAGCAAAGAACTTTTCGGCAACTTGGGGGAAAAGCGCATAGCTTAAAACATCTTCTTCCGATTTGCCGATACCTTTTTCTTCCATTTCCTTTGCATACTTTTCGAGTTCCGGCTCGATTAAATCGGCAGGACGGCAGGTAATAACCTTATCGTCACCGATAGCTTTTTTTCGCACCTCTTCATTTACCTCGGCAGGTAATTTTCCGTATTCGCCACGAAGAAGCGCTTTTGATTCCTTCGGAACCATTTTATATCTTTCGCCCGAAATGACATTCATAACTGCCTGCGTGCCGACAATTTGACTTGTAGGTGTTACAAGCGGAGGATAGCCGAAATCTTTTCTTACCCTCGGTACTTCGGCAAGAACATCATAGTATTTATCTTCTTTTCCTGCCTGTTTAAGCTGAGAAATTGTATTTGAAAGCATACCGCCCGGAACTTGATAAATAAGAGTTTTTGCATCAACACCCAAAACCTTCGGGTCGAGAATGCCCTCGGCTTTAAGCTTATCGGCAACACCCCTGAAATGAGTTGCAACCTCGCTTAACTTGTTAAGGTCAAGGCCGGTATCTCTGTCGGTGTCTTTAAGGGTTGCAACAAGTGCTTCGGTAGCAGGGTTTGATGTTCCGTTGGCAAAGGGTGAAAGAGCCGTATCAACTATATCAACTCCGGCTTTTGATGCCATTAAATAGGTCATATCACCCGTACCGGTTGTGTTGTGGGTATGAAGATGAATGGGAACCTTTACATTTTCCTTTAATTTCTTAACAAGTGAATAAGCATCAAAGGGAAGTAAGAGGTTTGCCATATCCTTAATACAAATTACATCAGCACCCATATTTTCGAGTGTCTTTGCAAGAGAAACAAAGTATTCTTCATTATGAACGGGGCTTTTTGTATAGCTTATTGCCGTTTCGCAAATACCGCCGTATGCTTTGCAGGACTTAACCGACTGTTCGAGGTTTCTCGGGTCGTTAAGTGCATCAAAAATACGGATAACATCAATGCCGTTCTCGATAGACTTTTTAACAAAAGCATCAACAACATCGTCGGCATAATGCTTATAGCCTAAAATGTTTTGACCTCTGAAAAGCATTTGAAGTTTAGTGTTGGGCATATACTTTTTGATTGTGCGGAGCCGTTCCCACGGGTCTTCGTTCAAAAAGCGCATACAAGAGTCAAATGTAGCGCCGCCCCAACATTCAACCGACCAATAACCGATTTTATCTAACTGCTCTAATGCAGGTATCATATCTTCCGTTCTCATTCGTGTTGCGGCTTGCGACTGATGCGCATCACGGAGAATTGTATCCGTAATAAGAAGTGGTTTATTTTCCATTTATAATCCCTCAATTAACCGAAAATTGAAATCAATACACCTGCGGCAATAGCCGAACCGATAACTCCGGCAACATTCGGACCCATAGCGTGCATCAAAAGGAAATTTGACGGGTTTTCGTCCTGACCGACCTTTTGCGAAACACGGGCAGCCATAGGAACAGCCGAAACACCGGCAGAGCCGATAAGCGGATTGATTTTGTTCTTTGTAAATATATTCATAATTTTTGCAAGTAACACACCGCCTGCGGTACCCATACCGAAAGCAACAATACCCATACCCATAATTTTAAGGGTTTCGAGATTTAAGAATGCTTCGGCAGTTGCGGTAGCGCCAACCGAAATGCCCAAAAATATCGTAACAATATTCATAAGTTCGTTTTGTGCGGTCTTGCAAAGTCTTTCGCAAACGCCCGACTCTTTCCAAAGGTTACCGAGCATAAGGCAACCGATAAGCGGTGTAGCAGACGGAACAAGCAAGGATACTATTATTGTAACCGCAATCGGGAAGATTATTTTTTCGGTCTTTGAAACAACACGAAGCGGTTTCATAACTATACTGCGCTCTTTTTTTGTTGTTAAAAGCTTCATAATAGGGGGCTGAATAACCGGAACAAGCGCCATATAAGAATACGCTGCAACGGCAATAGGACCTAAAAGATTAGGATAAAGCCGTGAAGTGGTGTATATTGCGGTAGGGCCGTCGGCTCCGCCGATAATACCGATAGATGCGGCGGCTTCGGCAGGGAAAGCAAGATAAATGCAACCGATAAAGGTTGCAAAAATACCGATTTGTGCGGCGGCACCTAAAAGCAATGATTTAGGATTTGAAATAAGCGGACCGAAATCGGTCATAGCGCCGATTCCGACAAAGATAAGGCAGGGGTAAATGCAGGTCTTAACACCGATATAAAGAATATCTAAAAGTCCGCCGTCGTGCATTATTGTTCCGTAGCCGATTTCTCCCGCCATAAATTGGCGCCAAAGGTCAGTATGATACATAGCATCGTTCGGGGTAAATGCCGTAAGATTTGTAAGTAGCATACCAAATGCAATTCCGACAAGCAAAAGCGGTTCAAACTGTTTCTTTATTCCAAGCCATAAAAGGAAAAGCGAAATTCCAATCATAACAAGCGATTTCCAGTTATCACCCAAATTGCCGAAAAGAAGGTAAGCACCGGTAGTTTTGGCAAAATCAATAATTTGGTCTAACATTATTATTTCTCCTTTAACACGGAAATCTGATTAGCCGATAACACAGAGAACGGCACCTGTTTCAACAGAGCCACCCTTTGTAACATTTATTGACTTAACGGTTCCGTCGACGGGAGCCATAATTTCGTTTTCCATTTTCATAGCTTCAAGAATCATTAAAACATCGCCTTTTTTAACCGAGGCGCCGTTTGATACTTTAATATCAAGAATGTTTCCGGGCATCGGAGCGGTAACTGATTCGCCGTCTCCGTTATTAGATGTAGCAACAGGAGCAGCAGGAGCGGCAGCAGGTGCAGTTTTTACATCTTTGGCGTCTATTTCTTCGAGTGTGATTTCGTAAGCGGTACCGTTTACGGTTACTTTGTACTGTTTCATTTTTATTACCTCTTTTTAATTATTTATCAAATTTTTTTGAATGATACTACTCTTAAAGCGGAAATATCCGTTCCCATATCTTCGGCGCAGGCAGCCGTAACAGCGGCTATAATCTCCTGACGGTTTTCGATTTTTCCGGATTTGGCAGTATCTTTTTTTACAGTTTCGGAAGCGGGAATATCTTTAATACAAAGCTTGCAAAAAAGCCCTACGATTTTGCACATAATTATTATTAAAATAAGACCTACAAAAACGGTGCCTATTCCCATACATACAACAAATGCGTTGCTCATAAAAGCCCCTCCTTAAAGCTAAATAATGTTATAATCGAGTAAAATTCCCAAATTTGCCCAATTAATCATATTATACACTAAATTGTCAAGTGCGTCAAGGATATTTTGTGATTTTTTAATTGGTTTATGTAAAAAAACAAGCAACTGTAAACTAACAGTTGCTTATAATCATTATTGTACTAATTTTTTCTTGTTTCCCTTTTCGTCAACAATATAAATAGTGTCGAGCTGGGAAATAAGACTTTTCTTAAAGCTTTCAATATACTCTTTTCTTAAAATCTTCTGTTCGGTGAGTTCTTCTTCTGTAAGCCCTTCCGATTTTTGCTTTCTTGCAAGCTCGTTTATTCGGTCAATCTTTTTTTGTTCCATTATATTTCATTTCTCCCTTCGAGTGAACGGGCGAGGGTAAACTCGTCGGCATATTCAAGGTCTCCGCCGACTGGAATTCCGTATGCAAGACGGGTAACTTTAATGTTCATGGGTTTAACGAGCCGTGAAATATAACTTGCCGTCGCTTCGCCCTCAACGGTAGGGTTTGTTGCCATAATTATTTCCTTAACCTCACCGCTTGAAAGACGGCTCATAAGCTCCTTAATTTTAAGTTTATCGGGCGTTATGCCGTCAAGCGGGGAAATAACACCGTGCAGTACATGGTAAACCCCGTTATACTCACGCATTCTTTCAAAAGCCATAACATCTTTCGGGTCTTCGACAACGCAAATTACCGAATGATCTCTTTGAGGGTTATCACATATTTGGCAAATATCCAAATCGGTAAGTGCCTGACAGCATTTGCAAAAATGGATTTTCTCCCTTGCGTCTATTAGTGCTTTTGAAAAGCGCTCGGCATATTCGGGCGGTTTTTCGAGTATTGAAAAAGCAAGTCGTTGAGCCGTTTTCTTACCAATCCCCGGCAAACGGGAAAATTGATTGACAAGCTCGTTAAGCGGTACAATATTGTAATTCATCAGAACATACCGGGGATATTTAATCCGCCCGTTATTGCGCCCATTTCTTCTTCGGCGACCTTTGAAGCGTTTGTAATTGCTTCATTTACGGCAACGGTGATTAAATCTTCAAGCATTTCCGAGTCGTCGGGGTCTATGATTTCGGGGTTTATCTTAATGGACTTAATAAGATGTTTTCCGTCAACCGTTACGCTGACAGCACCGCCGCCCGAAGTAGCAGAATATTCTCTTTGTTCGAGGTCGTCTTGTAAAGACGCCATATCCTCCTGCATTTTTTGAGCTTGTTTGAGCATTTGATTCATATTTCCGGGTCCGCCGGAATTCGGAATTCTTACTTTCATAGTTTTCTCCTTATTATTCAAAATCCTTTAATTTTTCAGAAAATTCTTCGAGCGGGTCTTTTGCCGTTTCGGTTTTTTGCGGTTTATACGGCCCTAACTTATATGTTACACCGAGTATTTGCTCGGCGGCTTTTCTTATCGCATCACGGTAGGTAGATGTTTCACCGTTTATAAGCGACCTGAACTGCTCACTTTTTGTGTCAATTAAAAGGCGTTCGCCCTCAATGTATGCCGAAGACCCCTGTAAAACACCGGCAATAATGGGACAGTTTTTGCGAAGAACCGCTAAAATGTCTTCCCATTCTTTAAGTTTGCCGCCCGAAGCGGTTGGCTTTTCGGTTATAGTTTGCTTTTCTTCTGCTTCTTTCGGGGCAGTTTCTTCTATTATAGGTTCTTTAACCGTTTCTGTTTTTTCGGCCGGTAAATTTATTTCTTTTTCGGGCTTTTTGGTATTTACCTTGACATTTCCCGGCTCAATAGCCGAAATTCTTGCTTCAAGGGAAGCCAAATCGTTGCCGAGCTCGGGATTGCAAAGACGGATTATCATCATTTCAACCTCGGTGCGGTAATTTCCGTTTTGCATTTTGGAAGTGGCAGTTTGCAATGTTTCAAGCACCGAAAGAATTTGAGAAAGCGTATATTTTTCCGCCTGTTCTTTTATCATATCAAGTTTTTTTGAAGAACATACTATCGGTAAATTTTTATCCTTTACGGTTTTTACAATCATTAAATCCCTATAATGATTTGTAAGTTCCGAAACAAGTCTTAACATATCCACTGATGAATTATGCAAATCGTTTAACAAAAGCAATGCGTTTTCGGTGTCCTTGTTTCTTATATAATCGGCAAGTTTTATCAAATATTCATTACCTGCCATAGCGCAAACCTTAACAACAACATCTTCGTCGATTTCCTTTGAAACAGATGCGCAAAGGTCTAAAATCGAAAGAGCATCACGCATACCGCCGTCGGCAGTAGCGGCAATGAGTGTTGCGGCTTCACTTGTTACGGTAAAGCCCTCTTCTTTTGCTATATACATTATTCTTTCACATATTTTTTCCGAATCAATACGGCGAAAATCAAACCGCTGGCAACGGGAAAGAATAGTGGCAGGCAACTTATGTACCTCGGTTGTGGCAAGTATGAATATAACATGCTTCGGCGGTTCTTCAAGAGTTTTAAGAAGCGCATTAAATGCACTTTGAGAAAGCATATGTACCTCGTCTATAATATAAACACGGTATTTTGCCGAGGACGGCGTAAAATTAACCTGCTCTCTTAATGTGCGTATATCCTCAACGCCGTTGTTTGATGCGGCATCTATTTCCGAAATGTCGGTAACGGTGTCCTCGCTTATGGCTTTACACATTTCACATTCGCCGCAAGGGTCGCCGTCTTTAAGATTTAAGCAGTTTACCGCTTTTGCAAGAATTTTGGCGCAGGTAGTTTTGCCCGTACCCCTTGTTCCCGTAAAAAGATAAGCATGAACAACCTTACCCGAACTTAACTCTGACTTTAAGGTTTCGGTAATATGCTCCTGCCCGTAAACATCGGAAAAAGTCAAAGGACGGTATTTTCTGTAAAGTGCCTGATATGCCACGCATTTCACCCCGAAATCACAAATAAAATAATTGTATATTAAGCCGCACGAATGAGCCGATTTACTATGCGCACAGGATAAACTACTTAATGCTGCTCGGTTCCCCGTCTGACATGGTTCACAGTCTCCCGTCGCACAGGACCCGCCCATTCGCACGGTTCAATATACAATTTACCTAATGTATTATAATATATTCTTTCCAAATTTACAATAGAAAATTATATAAAAGTTGAAAAATGCGAAAATATTTGTTATACTATATCGGTAAAGTCATAGAACTTGAATGTTCTTTGCGGATTTATTATTAAATGTAGGGTATAAATACTGATGAATATTGAAATATGGGATGTGCTTAATGCTTCGGCAAAGCCAACCGGCAAAACGGTCGTAAGGGGCAAGGGCTTTTTGAAGCCCGGAGAATATCACCTTGTTGTTCATATCTGGATAATTTCAAGCGACGGAAAGGTTTTAATTCAGCGCCGTTCGGATGATAAAAAGCTTATGCCGGGCGAATGGGCGGCAACCGGCGGATCTGCCATTTCGGGTGAAAGCTCATTTGAGGCGGCAAAGCGTGAGTTGTTTGAAGAGCTTGGAATCAGGTCAAATAAGGGTAATTTGGTTAAGCTTTTGCGTCTTAAAAGAAAAAGCTCGTTTTTAGATGTTTGGGCGATTACTGTTGATTTGCCTGCCGAAAAGTTAGTCCTGCAAAAAAGTGAGGTTTCGACTGCACGGTGGGTTAAACAGTCAAAGCTTCAAGAAATGATAGAAAACGGGGAATACCATAACTACGGCGATGAGTATTTCGATAATGTGTTTGAAAAATTAGAAGATTACAGAGGTTCTTTTGTATGAGTTTAAGTATAGACGGCAAAAAGTGTAAATGCTGTAACGGCTATCTTTTTGAAGAAGACGATGTTGTTTTTTGTCCTGTTTGCGGAGCTCCGCATCACAGGGATTGCTATAATTCGCTCGGACACTGTGCGTTAGAGGAATTACACGGAACGGACAAGCAGTACGATTCTTCAAAAGACCAACCGAAAAAAGAGCAAGAAACGGCAAAAGAAGAAGTTACTCTCGAAAAAACACCGTCAGCCGACGAAACAAAATGTCAAATGTGCGGTGAAACATACGATATGTCCGAAAATTCGTGTCCCAAATGCGGAACTGCCAACACTCAAAAATTCGGCGGACGGTATATTATGTTCGATTTTTTGGGCGGTGTTCCCGCCGATTACGATTTAGGCGATAATGTTACCGCCGATGAGGCAAAAAGGTTTGTTGCGGCAAATACCAATAAATACATTCCGAAATTTGCCGGAATGAAGAACGGCAAAAAGGCGTCGCTTAATATTTTAGCGCTGTTGTTTCCGGCTCCGTGGCTCTTGTCAAGGAAAATGTACGGCTTGGGCGCACTTGTTGCGGCTGTTGAAATTGCACTTAAAACCTTGCTTTTCCCGTTTGTAAGTTCGGTTATGAATTCTGTTCCGGAAGAAAATATCAGCAATTATCAGTCAATGATGCAGTATTTTGCTGATAACTACAATTCTTTTAACACAAAGCTTATGATTGTTGCCGAGGTTGCCGTTTTGCTTTTAATTGCTTTGCATATAATTTTCGGTATTTTCGGCGATAAATTATTCAGAAATCACGCAATTTCAAAAATAAAAGAGATAAAAGAAACAAGCGAAGACAAGGATGACGATTTTCGTAAATACGGCGGTGTCAGCTTTGCGCTTTTGCTTATCGGATTTTTTGCAACACAGTATTTACCCGAAATTATTGCTTCCCTTGCGGGAATAATATAAAAAGACAGGAGAAATATTATGAATATAACAAAGGCGATTATTCCGGCTGCCGGTCTTGGAACACGAGTTCTTCCGGCTTCAAAAGCTCTTCCGAAAGAAATGCTCCCTATTGTAGATAAGCCCGCCATTCAGTATATTGTAGAAGAGGCGGTCAATGCCGGTATAACCGACATACTTATTATTACAAATAGAGGAAAAGGCGTAATCGAAGACCATTTCGACCATTCTATTGAGCTTGAAGAAATGCTTAAAAGGCGTGGCAATACCGAAATGCTCGAAACCCTTAATAAAACTGCAAATTTGGCTAATATTTACTATATTCGCCAGCGTGTTACAAGGGGACTCGGCGATGCAGTGCTTCGTGCCAAAGACTTTGTAGGAAACGAGCCGTTTGCCGTATTGTACGGGGACGATGTTATTGTCGGTAAAAATCCGGCTATCGGAGAACTATGCGGTGTCTATGAAAAGTACGGAAAGAGCGTAGTAGGGATAAAAGAGGTTCCCGATGAGCTTATCGTAAAATACAGTTCGCTTAAAGTTAATAAGGTTGAAGATAAAATATTCGATGTTTCGGATATGGTAGAAAAACCGTCGCTTAATGAAAAATTTTCTAATTATTCGGTACTCGGAAGATGCGTGCTTGACAGCGAGATATTCGATATACTCCAAAATACACCGCTCGGCTCCGGAAATGAGTTGCAGCTTACCGACGCTATGAAGGTTTTGGCTCAAAAAGGCAAAATGATGGGTATTGATTTCAGCGGTAAGCGGTACGATATGGGAAACAAGCTCGGTATTTTGAAAGCAAATGTCGAGGTTGCGCTTGACCATAGCGAAATAGGTGCCGAGTTCAGAAAATACTTAAAAGAGCTTTCAAAAGACCTTTAATTAAGCACTTTAATTGAAAAAATACTTGACAAGCGCCTTATTATATGATAATATTTTAACATATTTTTAACGGGAGGCAGTAAAATGTTTGACTTTAATAAAAGCAACAAAACATTTTCTTATGCAGATGCTGATTTTGCACCTGCTTGTTCGTCTGCTGCCCGTTTCAATAATTCTATTATTATCGCTGCACTATGTGCAGTGATTTTTTATGTCGTGCTTATTGTCGATATTATTAACCTATCGGTCCTTAGCATTTTGAAAATGCTGAAAAGCAAGCGCAGTATTAAAGGTTTTGCGATTTAGAATTTGCTTTACTTTGACGGCTTTGCTTTTTAGAAGAAGGGCAAAGCCGTTTTGTTTCGTTTTCGGCAAATGAAAATGAAAGAAAGTTGCTATTAACAGTTTTTCGCTGTTTAATAATAAAAATTTTGAAAAGAGGTTTTCAAAAATGAAAAAAGTAGTAAAGGTTTTAAGCATAGTTATGGCTATTGCCATGGTATGCGCATGTGTTGCCGGTTGCGGTAAGTCAAGCTACACCGCAAATAACAAAGAGTATGTTATTGGTCTTTCCGGCCCGTTGACCGGTCCTGCCGCAATTTACGGTTTGGGCGTTCAAAACGGTGCAAAGCTTGCTGTTGACGAAATCAATGCAGCAGGCGGACTTAACGGTGTTAAGTTTAAGCTTGAAGTAACCGACGATATGCACGATGCAACCAAGGTTGCAACAAACTATTCGTCATTGCTCGAAAAGGGAATGCAGGTATCTCTCGGTTGTGTAACATCAGCTCCTTGCGCTGAATGGACCAATCTTTCACATGATGATAATGTATTCTTTATTACTCCTTCTGCTTCTAATGACGATGTTCCGAAGTATGATAACGGTTATCAGATGTGTTTTGCTGACGGTAACCAAGGTAAAGCCGCAGCTAAGTATGTAAGCGAAAACTACAAGGGACAGACTATCGGTGTGTTCTATAAGTCTGATGATAACTATTCAAGCGGTATCTTTAAGCAGTTCAAATCAAATGTTTCAAAGGATGTAAAACTTATTGAAACAGTATTTACCGATGCCGGCGCTACAAGCTTTGATTCACAAATAAATGAACTTAAAGATTGCAAGTTTATCTTTATGCCTATTTACTATACCCCTGCTTCAATCTTTATGACTCAGGCAAAGGATATTATTGCTGCTGACGCCGTTTATTACGGTTGTGATGGATTTGACGGTATTGACGCTATCGAGGGCTTTGACTTGAAGACAATTCCGCAACAGGTTTCAATGCTTTCACACTTTAACTCAAATGCTACCGAGGGTAAGACAAGCGAATTCATTAAGAAATATACCGAAAAATTCGGTAAAGATACATTAAATCAGTTTGCCGCTTCTGCTTATGACTGTGTATATGCTATCTTCCAAGCAATGAAGGAAGCAAAGATTGATGATGTAACTATCTCGGCTACTGACCTTTCGGATAAGTTAAAGGAAACATTCCAATCGGGCTTTAAGTTCAAGGACGCTGTTACCGGCGGTGGCGACGATGTTTCTTGGGATAAAGACGGATATGTTAATAAGAATGCCATCAAGTTTGTAATCAAGGAAGCTAACTAATTATATTTACTTTATGATTTGGTTCGCCGAAAGGCGGGCCAAATCATACTGCTAACAAAGTCAGGTGTAAGAATGGAAATTATCACAACATTGATAAACGGATTGAGCATCGGCGGAATTTACGCTATGATAGCTCTCGGTTATACAATGGTATACGGTATTGCAAAAATGCTTAATTTCGCCCATGGAGATATTATCATGGTTGGCGGATATACAATATATGTTTTTATGAATGTTACGGGGCATCCGCTTATTGCTATCGGTCTTGCCGTGATATTTTGTGTTATACTCGGTATTACGATTGAAAAGCTCGCATATAAACCGCTGCGTGGCGCATCACCGCTTGCCGTTTTAATAACCGCTATCGGCGTAAGCTATTTATTGCAAAGCTTAGCTCAGATAATTTTCGGTTCGGCACCTAAAATGGTAAAAATCGCCGATATGGGCTCTTTGGTTATCGGAGATTTGAAAATTCAGGTTTATACACTTGTAACATTGGTGTCCACGATTATCGTAATGATTGCTCTTACTATATTTGTTAAGTTTACAAAAATGGGAAGAGCTATGCTTGCAACATCAGAAGACAAAGCCGCAACACAGTTGATGGGCATAAATGTTAACAGTGTAATTACCGTTACATTTGCTATCGGCTCTGCTCTTGCAGCTCTCGCCGGTTTATTCTATTTGTTAAAAGCTCCGAGTATTTCAAACACATTCGGCTCAATGCCCGGAATCAAGGCCTTTACTGCTGCGGTTATCGGCGGTATCGGTTCTATTCCCGGAGCAATGCTCGGCGGATTTTTGCTCGGAATAGTTGAATGTGTTTCTTATAAAATTCCTTTTATTGCTCCATATACGGATGCAATTGAATTCCTTATACTTATCGTAATTCTTCTTGTTAAGCCGACCGGAATTCTTGGAAAGAGAAGGAGAGAAAAAGTATAATGAAACTGAAAAATAAAACTTTTAAGCATTATCTTTCCACCATCATTGTTGCCGTTATTGGTATTTTCCTTGCCGTGCAGTCATTTACGCTCGGCATTGAGTCCTCAACTATTTATTTAATTGAAAAAATGATTATTGCCGTAATTCTTGCCGTTTCGCTTAACCTCGTTGTCGGTTTTTTGGGCGAATTATCATTAGGACATGCGGGATTTATGTGTGTCGGTGCATATTTGGGCGGAAAATTAGCTTGTATTCTTGTTCCAAACATTGGAAACGGACCGCTTAATCTTATAGCATCTATGTTGATAGGTGGTTTGTCTGCGGCTGTTTGCGGTGCTGTTATCGGACTTCCTGCGTTAAGACTTCGTGGCGACTATTTAGCCATAGTTACGCTCGGATTCGGAGAAATCGTCAAGTCGATTTTCCAGAACACAAGCAAGGAATCGTTCGGCGGTCCTTTGGGACTTGAAACTCCGAGATACGATAAGAATGAATTGTTTATTTATGCTTTTGTCGTGCTTGTTATAACTTTGCTTGTAATTCAAAACTTAATGCGTTCAAAGCACGGAAGGGCAATAACATCTATTCGTGATAACGAAATTGCCGCCCGTGCTACCGGAATAAATGTAACAAAATATAAACTTATGGCATTTATTGTTTCTTCATTTTTTGCCGGCATTGCAGGTGTTTTATATAGCTTTACAAACTACAATATCCAAAGCTCCAAATTCGGTTACAACTATTCGATTGAAATTCTTGTTATGGTTGTTTTGGGCGGTATAGGTTCAATCAACGGATCTATTATCGCCGCCGCACTTATTACCTTTATCAATACCGAATTTGCTACAATTCTTACGGGAAATCTTGCCGTTCTCCAAAATCTTTTATATGCAATAATCCTTATTTTGATAGTAATTTACGGTAACTCGCCTGCTCTTGCCGGCTTCCGTGAAAAGTACGATATAAAGAAGCTTTTTGTAAAATTCAAAAAGAATGACCCTTCAAAAATTATGGACGACGAGGCAAAATGGGATAAAATTCCGACCAAAATACCGTCTGACGAACTTTTGTCGCTTGATGTAAGCGGCAACGACCAAAAGTCCGTTTTGGGTAGTGTTGATAAGGGAGGTAAAGACTGATGGAAAACTTTGTTCTTGAAACAAAAAACCTTGGTATTACCTTCGGCGGTCTTAAAGCGGCGCAAAATGTAAATATTAAGATAAAGAAAAATCAAATTTACGGTCTTGTCGGTCCTAACGGTGCAGGCAAAACGACCATATTTAACCTTATAACCGGTGTTTACCCACCGACCGAAGGAACATTTTATCTTGATGGCGAAGAGTTAAAAGGAAAATCCCAAGAAATGATTAACCATAAGGGCATAGCAAGAACTTTCCAAAATATCCGTTTGTTTAACAATATGAGCGTTATAAGAAATGTCCTTGTAGGCCTTTCAAATCAACCGCAGTATAAATGCGGACTGTTCACATCAATTTTAAGACTTCCAAGGCATTTCAAGGTAGAAAATGCTATGCGTGAAGAAGCAAAGGAATTGCTTAAAATCTTTGACCTTTATGAAGAAAGAAACAACCTTTCCTGCAATTTGCCTTATGGTAAACAAAGAAAGCTTGAAATTGCAAGAGCGCTTGCTACAAATCCGAAGCTTTTGCTTTTGGATGAGCCTGCCGCCGGTATGAATCCGAACGAAACCGCCGATTTAATGGAAACTATCAAGCTTATCAGGGATAAATTTGACATTACGGTTTTGCTTATTGAGCATGATATGAAATTCGTTTCGGGACTTTGCGATGAAATAACCGTTCTTAATTTCGGAACGGTGCTTGCGCAAGGCGATACCAAAACTGCGCTTAATGACCCCGAAGTTATTAAGGCATATATCGGAGGTTAAGAGCATGGCATTACTTGAAATAAAAGACCTTGAAGTATATTACGGTGTTATTTGCGCATTAAAGGGTATAAGTTTCGAGGTTAACGAGGGCGAAATAGTTACCCTAATCGGTGCAAACGGTGCCGGAAAGACAACAACAATGCAGAGCGTTGTCGGACTTATTCCGAAGAAAAACGGCTCGGTTTATTTTGACGGCAACGATATTACGAAGACACCATGCCATAAAATAGTAAAGCTCGGTATGTCGCAGGTTCCCGAAGGGCGCCATGTTTTTCAAGAGCTTACGGTTTATGAAAATCTTTTGCTCGGCGGATATCTGGCTAAGGAGCAAAAGCAGATAAAAACTGATATTGAAAAGATTTATTCGAGATTTCCCCGCCTTTTTGAAAGAAAAAATCAAATCGCAGGAACGCTTTCGGGCGGTGAACAGCAAATGCTTGCTATCGGCAGAGCGCTAATGTGCAAGCCAAAGCTTTTAATGCTTGATGAACCGTCAATGGGGCTTTCTCCGCTTCTTGTTGATGAGGTTTTTGATATTATAAAGACTATCAATAAAGAGGGCACGACTATTCTTTTGGTTGAACAAAATGCCGGAAAATCTCTTGCTATTTCCGATAGGGCTTATGTACTTGAAAACGGTGCGATTTCGCTTTCGGGCACGGGTAAAGAGCTAATGGCAAGCGAAGAGGTTAAAAAAGCATATTTAGGCGGATAAAAAAGCGCTGACATTTTTAGAAATGTCAGCGCTTTTTCGTGACTCATCAATGTTTCTAAACATTGACAATTCTATCAAATTTTGTTATAATTATAATGGATATAAAATCTTTTCGGAGGAATTTATGGGGAATAATAAATGGAAAAAGTTAACAAAGGCGGAACTCTTATTTTGCATTTTGTTGACAGCATATTTTATTCTTTGGATATTTAAGCCGTTGAATTTCGGTCCGGACGAGCATATGCGGTATCAGGTTTCACAATTCTTTTTTGAACATAACAGGTTACCGATAGGCGGAGAGATAAGGGAACAAAATTGGGGATTTTCTTATGCATTGCTTCCGACAATGCTATGTAATATTCTCGATTATATACCTATGAAAATTGTTTCTGTTTTTACAAGTAATGAAACGGCACTTTTATATTCGGCAAGAATGGTAAGCGTTTTGGCAGGCGGTTTTTCGGTATTTTTCTTTATGAAAGCCTTTAAGCTTTTCTTTAAGTCCGAAGCCGGTGTTATTGCGGCGGTGTTTATCGGTACAATACCGCAGTTGGCATTTCTATCGAGTTATGTAAATAACGATATTTTAGCAATGCTCGGCTCATCGGTAATTCTTTATGCATGGGTGCTTGCAAAGGAAGATAAATGGAATTACAAAAATTCCGCCGTTCTTTGTATCGGTATGTCGATATGTGCGTTGTCATATTATAATAGTTATGTTTGGATACTACTAAGCATTTTTTATTATTTTGTTACATTTTTTATTCAGTACGGAAAAGATTATAAAAAGCTTTGGAAATTAACATTGTTTATCATAGGTCTTACCTTTGTTTTATCCGGCTATGTGTTTGTAAGGCACATCGTTTTATATAAAGATTTGCTCGGATTAAATACAATGCGTAAGTACGGCGAAAAGTATGCAATTGAAGAATTGAAACCTTCAAACAGAGGCAATCCTGCAAACCAAGGCATTTCGTTAATAGATATGTTAAGAGGCGAACTGTACGGATTGCAATGGATTACCACAAGTATTAGAAGTTTTGTAGGTTGTTTCGGTCCTATGAAGCATTATCTTTCTATTAGAAGCTATTTTGCATATTATTTTGTCATTTGTTTCGGTGCGGTTTCTTCTTTGCCGAGCATATACAAAATGTTTTCAAAGAAACAGTGTGAAAAAAGTCTTATTATATGGGCTATGCTTTTTGTATCAATAGGAGCCGTTTGTTTAAGTATATATTACTCGTACTTTAAGGATTTTCAGCCACAGGGTAGGTACTTCTTTTCGGCACTTCCGTTTGTCGGTGCAATAGTCGGTTACGGTTGTTATGAATTTACTGATAAATTTTGCGGAAAATATAAAAAAGCAACGGTAATAGCTATTTGCGTGTTGTTGGTGCTTCTTAATATTCATACTTACAAATATTATTATCTGCACAATTTTTAACTTTAAGGAGAAAGAATATGATTTCGTTTAACATTCCCCCCTATGTGGGAAAAGAGTTTGACTACATGAAAGAAGCCGTTGAAAGCTTAAAAATATGCGGTGACGGTAAGTTTACAAAGATGTGTAACGCTTGGATGGAAGAAAAATTTTCTGCTAAAAAAGTTCTTCTCACAACAAGCGGTTCAACCGCACTTGATATGGCGGCGATTTTGTGCGATATGAAGGCGGGAGACGAGGTTATTTTGCCGAGTTTTACATTTTCAAGCACAGCTAATTCATTTGTGCTTGCCGGTGCCAAACTCGTATTTGTTGATGTTCGCCCCGATACTATGAATATTGACGAAACTAAAATAGAAGCCGCTATTACCGATAAAACAAAGGTTATAGTTGCCGTTCACTATGCCGGTGTTGCCTGCGAAATGGATACTATCATGGATATTGCCAAGCGTCATAATCTCATCGTAATCGAGGATGCTGCGCAGGGTATTATGTCTTCATATAAGGGTAAGGCACTCGGAACTATCGGTAATTTTGGTGCGATGAGCTTCCATGAGACCAAGAACTACAGTATGGGTGAGGGCGGAGCGCCGCTTATCCGTGATGAAAAGGATGTTGAGGACGCTGAAATCATT
>JAZUFQ010000051.1:0-24944 GCA_045640745.1 Acutalibacteraceae bacterium | reverse complement strand
ATCGGATCCGGCTTGGTATCTGTTATGGTTCGTGGCGATGTAGGTGCTGTTAAGGCAGCTACTGAAGCAGGAGCATCTGCCGCTACAAAGCTCGGCGAACTCGTTGCAGTTCATGTAATCCCGAGACCTCATGCAGATGTTGAGAAAATTTTACCTGTTTTGAACAAGTAATTTTTTCAAAATTAAAGTGCAGTTAATATGGCTTCCGTTTTCTATTTGATTATCGGAAGCCAATATCTGCTCTTAATACCGAATACTACTTGAAAGGAAAGTATGTAAATGGTTGTTGGCAAAGTAGTCGGAAGCGTTGTTGCAACACGCAAGAACGAGCGACTTTTAGGAAACAAATTTATGATTGTTGAACCGCTTAAAAATATGAAAGAAAGCGGTAGAATAATTGCTATTGATAATGTTGGTGCCGGTATTGGTGAAATTGTACTTGTTGCTACCGGTAGTGCTGCAAGAATCGGTTGCGGAATGAACGAAGCACCGGTTGATGCTGCAATCGTCGGAATTATCGATAATTCCATTGGACTTGATTAAAAGAAGACTTAAATATGAATATAACGGAACTTTCTGATTTAATGAGAAATAACGGTGTAGTCGGTGCCGGTGGCGCCGGTTTTCCATCGTATGCAAAACTTAACACGAAAGCCGATACAATAATTTTGAACTGTGCGGAATGTGAGCCGATGTTAAGACTCCACCGTCAGTTGCTTGCAAGACGCCCTCACGAGATTTTAACCGCTTTATCAGAAGTAGTTAAAGCCGTTGGTGCAAGCCAAGCCATTATTGCTATAAAATCATCGTACAAAGAAGCAATAAATGCAGTAAACAGTGAGTTAGCAAATTTTGATAATATCACTATGAAATTTTTGCCCCGTGTTTACCCTGCAGGTGATGAAATCATTGCGATATACGAGACGACCGGCAGAAGGGTAGAGGCAGGACAGCTTCCTATAAGCGTCGGTGTAATTGTTTATAATGTTGAAACTATGTTTAACATTTATCAGGCAATTAAAAACGGACACGGTGTAATTTCCAAGTATGTTACCATTGCTGGCGAGGTCAAAAATTCTCTTACCGTAAAAGTACCGATTGGTATTTCCTTAAAAGAGGTTGTTGCTTTGGCAGGCGGTCCTTCTATTGAAGATTACCGTGTATTAGTCGGCGGACCGATGACGGGACATCTTGACAGCATAGATTCTCTTGTAACTAAAAATACAAACGCCGTGATACTTTTACCGGCTGACCACTATGTTGTAAAGAGAAAAGAAACGAAGATAAATGTTTCGCTAAAACGGGCAAAATCTGCTTGTTGTCAGTGTCATTACTGTACCGATATGTGCCCGAGGCATTTAATCGGTTATCCTATTGATCCGGCAAAGCTTATGCGTGCTGTATCAACCGATTGTACAACTAACCCTTTGCCTTATCTTAACTCGAATTATTGCTCTGGTTGTAATCTTTGCGAAATGTTTTCCTGTTTCCAAGGTTTAAGCCCGAAATCAATTATTGCCGAGGTAAGAACACAGTTAAAGAAAAACGGTGTAGCACCTAATAAACCCGTTATGCGTGATATTGACCCGATGCGTGACGGTAAGCGTGTTTCAACACAGCGCATCATTGCAAGACTCGGTATTTCAAAGTACGAAATTGATGCACCGTACACCGAAGAAAAATTTGAGTTTAATAAAGTAAAATTGGCTTTGTTACAAGGAATTGGCGCTCCGGCTGAGCCGTGCGTTAAAGTTGGCGACACTGTCGAACGAGGACAACTAATTGCCAAGCCAAAAGATAATGCACTTTCGGTTGCACTTCATGCTTCTATCAAAGGAACTGTAACTGAAATTTCATCTGGATATATAACTATTGAGGATAGGAGGGCATAACTATGAAAAGAGCAATCGGAATGGTTGAGTTTACTACCGTTTCAGCCGGTATAACCGGTGCCGATACTATGATAAAAACCGCTGAAATTGATGTAATTGAAAGTACAACGGTTTGTCCCGGCAAATACATAGTTATAATTACAGGCGAATTAAGCGCTGTTAAGGCCTCCGTTGAAGCCGCAAAAAAACTTAAACCCGAAAAGGTAATTGACAGTTTCATTCTCGGTAATCCTCACGAGTCTATTTTCCCTGCAATTTACGGTACAACCACTCCCGAAAAACCCGAAGCATTAGGTGTTATTGAAAGCTATTCAGCCGCAAGTGCAGTTGTCGCCGCCGATACCGCCGCAAAAACAAGCTTGGTAGATTTAATCGAACTTCGTTTGGCAAAGGGTATGTGCGGAAAATCTTATTTACTTATTACGGGTACAGTTTCAGCTGTACAGGCCGCTATTGAAAAATCTGAAAACGAGATGTCCGAAAAGGGAATGTTGCTTGATTACAGCGTTATCCCGAGTCCGGACGAAAAACTTTGGCAGAATATTCTCTAATACGAAATATTTTTCATAAGGAGAAAACCAATGTTAGCTATTGAAAGACGAAACGCAATTTTACTTAAACTTGCCGCTGAGGGTAAAGTATTAGTAAATGATTTGAGCCGTGAATTTGATGTGACGGAGGAAACTATTCGCCGTGACCTTGAAAAACTTGATAATGAAGGCTTATTGCAAAAAACCTACGGCGGTGCCGTTAAGGTTGATAATACAAGCTTAGATTTACCGTTTCAGGTACGCCGTCATAAAAATGTTGAAGCAAAGCAAAAAATTGCCGCAAAAATTGCCGCAATGATTGACGACGGTGCGCATTTGATGTTTGATTCAAGTTCAACTGCTTTGTCACTTATTCAATATATAATAAACCGCAAAAACATCACTTTAATTACAAATTCGATTGAAATTTTGCTTGAACTTTGCAATAAGCAGGATTGGAACATTATTTCAACGGGCGGTACATTAAAAGAGGGCGGACGCTCTTTAATAGGTTATCAAGCCGAAAAAAGTCTCGCCGATTTTCATGTAGATTTAGCGGTTTGTTCGTGTAAGGGTATTGATTTGAGTTCGGGTATTACTGATTCAAATGAAGCTGATGCCGCTATAAAAAATATGATTTTCGAGTCAGCGTCGAAGAAGATTTTGGCAGTTGACTCTACGAAATTTGACTGCGTTTCGTTTGTTAAGGTTTCAAATCTTACAAATGTTGATATGATAGTTACCGATTCAGAACCGGATTCAAAATGGATAAATTACTGTAATGATAACGGAATTGAATTGGTTTACGATAAACCCATTTCGGAGGAAAATAAATGAAAATATTAGTTGTAAACGCCGGTAGCTCTTCACTTAAATATCAGTTAATTGATATGGACAGTAAAAAGGTTATCGTAAAAGGATTATGCGAAAACATCACTACAACCGGAAGTATCAAACATAAGACTGCCGACGGCAGAGAGCTTAAAAAAGATTATCCTATGCCTACACATAAAGAGGCAATTTCTTTGGTATTAAGTTTGCTTACCGACAGTGAGTACGGTGTAATTTCCGATATTAAAGAGATTGATGCGGTAGGACACAGAATTGCTCACGGCGGTGAAAAACTCCGTCACTCCTGCTTGGTTGACGATGAGGTAATTAAATATCTTGAAGGTATAGTTCCTATAAATCCGCTTCACGGGCCTCCGGCAATTTCGGGTATAAAAGCTTGTATTTCTCTTATGCCAAACACACCGCAGGTCGGCGTTTTTGATACATCTTTTTACGGTGATATTCCCGATTACAACTATATTTATCCGATTCCTTATAAATTTTACGAGGAAGATAAAATCCGCAAATACGGATTTCACGGCACATCTCACCGTTATGTTTCGGCTAAAACTGCCGAGATTATCGGTAAAGATTTGAAAGATATTAAAATGATTACCTGCCATTTAGGTAACGGCTCGTCTGTTACTGCCGAGTTAAACGGTGTTGCGCTTGATACCTCAATGGGCTTTACTCCGCAAGACGGCGTTGTTATGGGTACCCGTTCAGGCGCTATCGACCCGACTGTTCTTACATATCTTATGAAAAATAAGAATATGACTGCCGACGAGGTTGAAAATCTTATTAACAAGCAGTCAGGTGTATACGGTATTTCGGGCATAGGTAATGATTTGCGTGAAATTATGACCGCCGCCGATAACGGTAATGCCCGTGCTAAATTAGCACAAAAAATGCTCGGTAACAGTGTTAAAAAGCTTATCGGTTCTTATGTTGCCGAGATGAACGGCTTAGATGTTTTGGTATTTACGGCAGGAATAGGCGAGAATGACGACCTTATTCGTAAGCTATCTTGCGAAAATTTGGAGTATTTGGGTATTGAATTTGATGCCGAAAAGAATGCAAATGCTCCAAGAGGTGAGGTATGTGTGATTTCAAAACCGACCTCGAAAGTTTTAGTTATTATTGTTCCGACCGACGAAGAGCTTATGATAGCCGAAGATACAAAACAGGTTGTTTTATCAAATTGAATTAGTATTTAATTATTTGTTTCAGGAAAGATATGGTGAAAGAAATGTCCGAATTTAATGAAGCACAAATTGAAAGTATTGTTAAGCAGGTTATAAATAATCTTGGTGCAAATAATTCCTCCAATAAACCTGCGAGGGATTTTGACAGTACGCAGTATAAAGGCCGTAAATTTATCGGTGTTTATGAAAATATGAATGATGCTATTGCCGCTGCTAATGAGGGTTATAAATGTGTTCGTTCAATGAGTGTTGAAAAAAGAGAAAAAATCATTACTGCTATCCGTGAACTTACAAGAGCCGAAGCCGCTATTTTAGGCGAATTAGGCGTTGCTGAAACCGGAATGGGTAAAGCTGAACACAAACGCCTTAAACATATTTTGGTTGCTGATAAAACCCCCGGAACGGAAGACATAGTTTCAGAAGCAAAAACAGGGGACAACGGCTTAACATTGGTTGAGATGGCTCCGTTTGGTGTTGTAGGTGCAATAACTCCGAGTACTAACCCGAGTGAAACAGTTATCTGCAACAGTATCGGTATGATAGCCGCAGGAAACGGTGTTGTATTTAATCCGCACCCCGGTGCAATAGCAACATCAAACTATGCTGTTGACCTTGTAAACCGTGCTTCTAAGTTAGGCGGCGGCCCTGAGGTTTTAGTAGCTTCTACCGTTAAGCCCACTATGGAATCAGCTGACATTATGTATAAGCATCCGTCTATCCGCTTGCTCGTTTGTACCGGCGGTCCCGGTGTTGTTCGTTCAGTTCTTTCATCGGGTAAAAAAGCCATAGGTGCCGGTGCCGGTAATCCTCCTGTTATAGTTGACGATACCGCCGACATCGTAAAAGCAGGTAAGGATATTATCGACGGTTGTTGTTTTGATAATAATCTTCCTTGTATTGCCGAGAAAGAGGTTTTTGCCTTTGCTAATATAAAAGACCGTTTGATTTCGGAAATGCTTAAAAACGGCGCTTATTTGATTTCTTCCGCCGAAGCTGATGCTCTCGCAAAGATTGTTCTTGTTGAGGTAGAAGATAAGAAAACCGGCAAAACCAAAAAGCAGGTTAACCGTAAATGCGTTGGTAGAGATGCCGATGTAATTTTAGCTATGATTGGCAAAAAGGTTTCAAAAGATGTTCGTTGCTTGATTTGTGAGACCGACTTTAACCACCCATTCGTTCAAAATGAACTTATGATGCCGATTCTTCCGATAGTAAGCGTTAATAATATTGATGAAGCTATCGATTTAGCTGTTAAGGCGGAACACGGAAACCGCCATACCGCACACATTCATTCAAAGAACATAGACCATTTAACACGCTTTGCAAGAGCAGTTGAAACGACAATCTTTGTTAAGAATGCTCCTTCTTATGCCGGCATAGGATTTGGCGGTGAAGGTCATACAACCTTTACTATAGCAGGTCCGACCGGTGAGGGTCTTACATCCGCCCGTAGCTTTACAAGAAAACGCCGTTGCGTTGCAACCGACAGTTTTCGTATTATTTAATTTACTTTTGTAGGTGCAGAATATGGAAATTGATATAAATCAACTGACTGCCGCTGTAATTAAAGCGCTCGAAAATAACGATAGTGATAATGACATACCGGTTGGTGTTTCTAACCGCCACATTCATTTAAGCCGTGAAGACCTTGATACACTTTTTGGCAGCGGTTATGAATTAACACCGCTTAAAGACCTTTCGCAACCCGGACAGTATGCTTGCAAAGAGCTTTTAACTATTGTAGGTCCATCACTTCGTCCAATAGAAAAGGTTAGAGTTTTAGGACCTATAAGAAGTAAATCACAGGTTGAAATTTCCCGTACAGATTCCTATTTGTTAAAGGTAAAACCGCCGGTTAGAGAAAGCGGAAAAATTGAGGGGTCAGCATCAATTACAATTATCGGCCCCAAAGGAATTGTAACCTTAAAAGAAGGTTGCATTATTGCCAACCGTCATATACATATGTCTCTTGAAGACGGTAAGCGCTTCGGCGTAAAGGATAACGATTATGTTACCGTTGATGCGATAGGAGAGCGCCGTACCCGTTTTTACGATGTTCAGGTACGGGTTAGCGATAAGTTCTGTTTGGAAATGCATTTGGATACTGATGATGCAAATGCGGCATGTCTCGGTAACGGCTCAAAAGTAAAAATCGTAAAATAATATTTGACAGATAATAAATTTAAGGCACCGACAAAAGTCGGTGCCTTTACCATTCTTGTGCATATTATTTAATCGTGCCGAGCGATGTTTCTTTTTGAATAACATCATGGGCTCCACCCTCAATAATACTTGTAGCCGAAACAAGTGTAAGCTTAGCATTTTTTCTGAAATCGGGTAAATTAAGTGAACCGCAGTTACACATAGTTGAGCGAACTTTGCTTAAAGATAAAGCAACATTGTCTTTAAGTGAGCCGGCGTAGGGAACATAGGAGTCAACACCTTCTTCAAAGTGAAGCTTTTTATCTCCGCCTAAATCATATCGTTGCCAGTTTCTTGCACGGTTTGAGCCCTCGCCCCAATATTCTTTATAGTAGTTACCGTTAAGCGAAACACGGTTTGTCGGGCTTTCGTCAAAGCGGGCAAAATATCTGCCGAGCATTAAGAAATCGGCTCCCATAGCAAGAGCTAATGTCATATGATGGTCATGTACGATACCGCCGTCCGAACAAACCGGAACATAAATACCCGTCTTTTCAAAATATTCGTCACGGGCGGCGCAAACATCAATAAGCGCTGTTGCCTGACCACGACCGATACCTTTTGTTTCACGGGTGATACAAATTGAGCCGCCGCCGATACCGACTTTTACAAAGTCGGCACCCGCATTAGCAAGGAATAAAAATCCTTCTTTATCAATTACATTTCCTGCGCCGATTTTTACGGTGTCGCCGTATTTTTCTCGTACAAAAGCAATAGTTCTCGATTGCCATTCGCTAAACCCTTCTGACGAATCAATACACAAAACATCGGCACCTGTGTTTATTAAAGCAGGTATTCTTTCTTCGTAATCTCTTGTGTTAATTCCGGCTCCTACTACATATCTTTTTTTACTGTCTAAAAGCTCATTTGGATTTTCTTTATGAGCGTCATAATCTTTACGGAATACAAAATATTTTAGTCTGCCCTCAGCATCAATAAGGGGAAGGGAATTAAGCTTATTGTCCCAAATGATATCGTTTGCTTCTTTTAGTGTAGTTGTATCGGGAGCGGTAACGAGTTTATCAAGCGGTGTCATAAATTCCGATACAAGTAAATCTTCGGACATACGGCTTACTCTGTAATCACGGCTTGTAACAATGCCGAGCAGTTTTCCGTTTGAAGTACCGTCAGAGGTTATGGCAATAGTCGAATGACCTTTTTCAGATTTTAATTTAACAACATCGGCAAGGGTATTATTTGGAGATAAATTCGAGTCGCTTACGACAAATCCTGCTTTATACGCTTTTGCTCTTGCCACCATTGCGGCCTCGTCTTCAATACTTTGAGAGCCGTAAATAAACGAAACACCGCCTTCTTTAGCAAGCGCAACTGCTAATTTTTCGCCTGAAACCGACTGCATTATAGCCGAAGTCATCGGAATGTTCATAGTTATCTCCGGCTCTTCACCTTTTTTGAATTTAACAAGCGGTGTTTTAAGCGAAACATTAGTGGGAATACACTCTGACGAAGAGTATCCCGGAACAAGTAAATATTCATTAAAAGTATGCGAAACTTCCTTATAATAGTATGCCATAGCGACCTCCAAATAAAATATTTTGATAATTATAATAGAATAAAACAAAAAAGTCAAGAATTATACTACAAAACCGCCGTTTACACCGATGATTTGTCCTGTAATATAATCCGATTCGTCGCTTGCCAAATAGTAAGCAAGACTTGCAATATCTTCGGGGTATCCAATTCTTCCAAGCGGAATACTGTCCACAAACTCTGCTATGTCGTCAATACTTAAATCTTTATTCATAGAAGTTTCAATAAGACCGGGGGAGATACAGTTTACATTTATGTTACTTGGAGCAAGTTCTTTTGCCAATGCTTTTGTAAGACCTATAATTCCGGCTTTTGAGGCAGAATAAGCAACCTCGCAGGAAGCGCCGATTTCGCCCCACATAGAGGCAATATTTATGATTTTACCGTGTTTTTGATTTACCATAACGGGAGTTACACTCTTACAGCAGTTATATGTACCTTTTAAGTTAATATCAAAAATCTTATTGACATCAAAATCGTCTATTTCGCTTATAAGACCTATTTTTGATACACCGGCATTATTTATGAAAACATCAATAGAACCGAATTTATAAAGCGTTTCTTTTACAAGTAAATCGGTTTCCAATCTATTAGATACATCTGCCTTAAAAGCAATAACCGAGTGCCCACGACTGCGTAGGGAAGTTGTAAGGATTTTTGCCGACTCCATAGATTCGTTGTAATTAACAACAACATTATAACCCTTTTCGGCAAACAGTATTGCCATTTGAGCGCCGATACCTTTTGAAGCGCCGGTAATAATAGCGGTTTTCTCCATAATCTGCCTCCGTGTTTTTCTTTTTATTATACCATAAATTATTTTACTTTCAACAAAAACACGCACTATATTTTATTTATTGACAAAATATAACATTTGTAGTATAAATATATTGCAATTTAGTTTACATAATTATTTTTTGTAATATCTTGTCCTAACCTCGAATATATATTTGTTAGGAGGGATTTTATGAAAAAAACAGGTGGAGTTGTAAGTCTCAAAAAACTTAAATTGTTTAATTTTCAAAAATGCGATGCAATTAAAATTTCATTTGCGGTGATTATGTTTATAGGAATAATAATCGGTTTGATTATTTCTTCAAAAAACAATCAAATCGGTGAAATAGGGGAAAAACTATTTAATATTCTATATGGCTATAAGTCTATTGATAATATTATAAAAAACATAATTTATTCATTTATATTCTTTTTTCTTGTAAATTTACTCATATTGATTTTCGGGGCGTCGGCTTTTGGAATTGTAACCTTGCCGATATTTACATTATGTATTTATTCTTTTTTCGGAATGATTTTGTCATATTCCTATAAAAGTTATAATTTTAAGGGACTTGCCTATAATTCGGTGCTGATTATTCCGACACTCGTTGTATTTTCGGTAGCATATTTAATTTCGATTGATAAAACATTTAATTTTTCTTTTTCCCTTATAAACGGTATCACAAAAAAAGGATATAACCGTTCTTTATACGAAGGTTTTACGCAATTACTAAAAAAACAAACCGTGATAAATGCTTGGTTTTTGGTAGCATCGGTTGTAGAATGCTTGATTGATAATTTGTTTATCGGCGGTTTTGATTTTTAATTTTTTTGGGGGACAAAATGAACAGAATCATTGAAAATTATAAGGATTATTTAACTTATGAAAAAAAGCTTTCCGAAAACTCTGTGAATGCATATATAAACGATATAATTAAATTCAGCGAGTATTGTAAAGATGAATTAGGTAAAAAACTAAATAATGTAATTGACAGTGATATTAAAAAATATTTTATTCAACTTAAAAATAATACAAATCCGTCAAGTATAAACCGCAAAATATCGTCAATTAAAGCGTTTTACAGTTATATTTCATTAACAGAAATGGTTGATTATCCCGTAAATATAAACTTAAAGCATGAAAATGTAAAAAATAACGATAAAGAAATACTTGACAAAAATGAGATAATGCTTTTGCTTTCAAAACCTAACGGCGAAAATGTCAAAGAAAAACGGGATAAAGCAATATTTGAGCTTTTATATGCTACGGGTATTAAGGCAAGTGAGCTTATTTTGCTTAAAATCAACGATTTTAACAGTCAGTTAAATCTTATTACGATAAACGGCGGCGGCAATTCAAGAACCGTTCCGATATATAATGAAGCGGCTGACGCATTAAACGATTATATTAAAAATTACCGTAATCAGATAAATTCAAGCTCTGATATTCTGTTCACAAATATGAAAGGGGAGCAGATGACCCGACAGGGACTTTGGAAAATAATAAAATACTATTCCGAAAATTGCGGTATTCAAAAAGATGTTACGCCTAATTTGCTGCGCCGTTCATTTGCTGCACATTTGATAGAAAACGGTGCAAATATAAATGATGTAAAAAATATTTTAGGGCATTCCGATATTTCTTCAACAAATATATATTCAAACATAGTTAAGAAAAAATATAATGAAGCATACGGCAAGTATCATCCATTATCAAAAAGCAACTAATTGTAAGGGAGTAGAAGAATTACTCCCTTATCAAATTATATCTCTAATTATACAAAATGAATATTTTGTATAATTAAGGGAACAGGTTAAAATGGTTAAATAGCGTATTTATGGTATTTGCTGTGCTTTTACATTATTATAACAGTACATCAAGTATCATCATTATTATAAAACCTAATATAAATGAAAACGATGATATATTATCTCTGCCGTTTTGTTTACAGCCTGGTATCAGTTCATATATTACTACAAAAAACATACAACCTGCTGCAAATGATAAACATATTGGTAAAATAGAATTTGCTGCTGTTAATACTGTTGCTCCTATTACACCGAACAACGGCTCAACCAAAGCAGATGCTTGACCTATTAAAAAACTTTTCTTTCGTGTCAGCCCGTGACTTCTAAGCGGTAATGATACTGCGGCACCTTCAGGAAAATTTTGTATTGCAATTCCAAGCGCCAATGCTATTGCTGAAAATATTTCTTCTTTATTACGGATATCGCCTATCATTCCGAATGCTACGCCTACGGCTAATCCTTCGGGTATGTTATGGATTGTTATTGATAAAATCATCAAAAATAAATTATTGTCAATTTTTGTCAATTTTTTGAATTTACTTTTTTTAGTATCTATAATCGTTTCGGATAAATATACTACTACTGCTCCTAAAATAAATCCGATACTTACTACAAAAGGATTAGAGATTTGAAGTGCAGGTGTTAAAAGCGACCAAAATGACGACGCTATCATAATACCCGAAGCAAGTCCTATTGCAATACTTAAAAAATTATCGTTTATTTTTCGTAAAAAAAGCGCTGTTCCTGCACCTGCTGCGGTAAACAGCCAAGTTATAATCGTCGCAATAAATGCGTAAAATATTTTAATCGGCATAAAAAATCCCCCTGTAATCAATATATTACAAAGGGATTGATTTTGTGATTATTCAGTTGTTTCCGGCTTTACCGGTTCTTCGCTCGGTGGAGTTACCGGTGGCTCATCGGGTTTAACATCGATTGGCGGAGTTGGTATATTTTCGGGCGGTACAGTAGGTGTTTGCGGATTTTGCTGTTCGGTACCGCTCGATGTCTGAGTAGTTTGCTCGGGCTCTTTTTTTGTTTCGATTGTAGAACTCGGTAAGCTTTTATGAACGCCATCGCAGACCTCGGGTGTATATTCCGCAAGGAAATATCCGTCTTGACACGAATAACAGCGTGGTCCTTTAAGTTTTCCTGTATAGCGACAGTATTTTTTTGCTTCAAGTTCAGGTAACATATCAAATGTTTTTTCGGGCAACTCTTTATGAATGTCTGTCATAATAGATTTCCAAATGCGTGCGGCAACGCCTTGGTCATAAATTGTACCGTTTTTATCAAAACCGCACCAAACCGAGCCAACATAATAAGGTGTACCGGCAACCATCCAAAGGTCGTTTGATTCGGTCGATGTGCCGGTCTTGGCGTATGCTTTCATTTTACTGTAACTTGCTATACCCCGTCCCGTACCTTGCGAGCCGTAAACAACATTTTGAAGTAATTTGTTCATTATTGCGGAAGTTGCGGGAGAAATTGCCTGTATCCCCTCATTATCTTCAAGTACCACTTCCCCATTCGGTCTTTCAACCTTGAAATAGGTCTTTGGAGCATAATATTTACCGCCGTTTCCGAAAACGGCATAAGCAGCGGCGGATTCGCAGGATGTAATACCGTAGGTACAACCGCCGAGCGCTAATGCGGCAATGTTTTTATCGTCGTTATTAAGATGTTTAAGCCCTAATTTTTCGGTTAAGAATTTATAAGATTTATCGACGGTTAAATCTTTGAGAATATGGCAAGGAATAGTATTTGCCGACCGTTCAATCGCCTTTTGAATTGTCATATTACCGGCATAATATCCATACCACTCTTTTGGACCGGGTTTACCGTCTTTATAATATTTTTCGAGCGGTTTATCTTCAATATTTGAGGCATAAGTTATAACGCCATTATCAATCGCAGGAGCATAAACGCCAATTGGTTTCATAGTTGACCCCGGTTGTCTTGGAGCGGAATAGGCACGGTTTAGTCCCCTATTAACCGTTTTTTTACCCACACCGCCGACAATACCTAAAATATGACCGTTATAATCGGTAATTGTCATAGAAGATTGAAGATTTGCGCCGTTTCTTTTTTGGGTAAAATAGGGCGAATAATTCTCATATAATTTTTCCATCGTACCTTGAATAGAAGAATCCATAGTAGCATATATTTTATAGCCGTTATTATAAAGCATTTGAGATGCCTGCTTATCATCGCAGTTATACTTTTCGCTTAAATCTTCTGTTATATTTTCAATTAAAGTGTCAATAAAATAATTATAAACAGGTTTTTCAAAATTCGAGCTTTGCGATGTATCCAAAACAATTTCTTCATCATAAGCATTTGAATATTCATCATAGGTTATAAGCTCTTGTTTATACATTTGGTCGAGCACAAGTAAACGGCGTTCTTCGTTTTTATCTTTGTTTTTGATAGGATTATAACCCGTCGGATTTTTAGTTATAGCTGCAAGGCAAGCACATTCACCGAGTGTAAGTTCGCTTACATCTTTGTTAAAATAATAGTTGGCGGCAACCTCCACACCACAAATGCCGTTACCGAGCGAAATAGTGTTAAGGTATGCTTCTAAAATAGTGTCTTTATCAAGAATTTTTTCAATGGATAATGCTCTTATAATTTCTCTTATTTTTCTTTTTGCATTTTGGTCGTTATCAAGCGTAATATTTTTTATCAGCTGTTGAGTTAGCGTAGAACCGCCTTGATTTCCTTTAAGAAGGTTTACATTCGGAATCCAGTTGAGAAAAGCGGCGCCCGTTCTTTTCCAATCTACTCCGTTATGGTAGAAAAAATTTTGGTCTTCTATGGCGATAAAGGCGTTTTTAAGATTTTCAGGCATTTTATCACGGCTAATCCAAATACGGTTCTCATCGCCGTGTAAACGGCAGTTTTCAACCCAGTTGCCTTCTTTATCCTGTATGTAAACTATGGTCGTCATATTCATTTCCATATTATTTATATTATCTACAATACGGTTACACGAAAAAAAGTCAAATTTATTGTTATCTATATCGGAGCCCTGTACGGAAAGTACAAGAGAAATTGACGATATAACAATTATTACAGATAACAGCAAACATACTTTCTTGAATAATTTATCCATTTTTTCACCACCGTAAATTATTATAACACTTTTTTGATAAAATTCAATTTTTTTATTTTATTCATATTATATTAACAATTTATGTATATAATAATTTGAAATGCTTTTTTAGGAGTGTATCTATGTTAGAATTAAAAAACATTACCAAAAACTATATTACCGGTGATACAACCGTAACGGCGCTTAACGGAATCAGCGTAGAATTTCGGAAAAGCGAATTTGTATCAATACTCGGTCCCTCGGGTTGCGGTAAAACTACACTGTTAAATATAATCGGCGGTTTGGATAGGTATACTGACGGCGATTTAATAATCAAATCAAAGTCAACGAAGGAATATAAAGACCGAGATTGGGATTCGTACCGCAATCATTCAATCGGCTTTGTATTCCAAAGTTATAATCTTATTCCGCACCAAACTGTTTTGCAAAATGTTGAGCTTGCGCTTACTATTTCGGGTATCGGCTCAAAGAAAAGAAAACAAATGGCAAAAGATGCTCTCGAAAGAGTCGGACTTGGCGACCAGCTTAATAAAAAGCCGAATCAGATGTCCGGCGGACAAATGCAGCGTGTCGCTATCGCAAGAGCGCTTGTGAACAATCCTGAAATTGTTTTGGCCGACGAGCCGACCGGCGCACTTGACAGTGAAACAAGTGTTCAAATCATGGAGTTATTAAAAGAAATCGCAAGCGACCGACTTGTAATTATGGTAACACATAACCCAGAGCTTGCTGAAAAATACTCTACAAGAATTATTAAACTTTTCGACGGTAAAATTACTGATGATTCAAATCCATATACGAGCGAAGAAACGGCAGTGTCTAATGTAAATACCAAGCAAAAAGGCACATCAATGTCTTTTGCCACTGCCCTTTCCCTATCGCTTAAAAACTTATTCACAAAGAAAGCGAGAACAATACTAACCTCTTTTGCCGGTTCAATCGGTATTATAGGTATTGCTTTAATATTATCGCTTTCAAGTGGTGTTGACGCATATATTAACCGTGTTGAAGAAGATACACTTTCAAGTTACCCTATTACCATAGAAGAAAAAAATATGGATTTCAGCGAAACCCTTTCAAGCTTTATGGGCGATAAGGATAAGAATAATAAAAAAGAAAAGAACACGATATATTCAAATGATATTATGGCTAAAATGATGACGGGTGCTATGAACGGCTTAAAATCAAACGACCTTAAATCTTTTAAGAAATATATCGAAAAGAATAACAGCGAATTAAAAGAATACACAAGTGATATAAAATATTCATATAAAACTCAACTCAATATTTATACCGAAGACGGTTATCAAGTTAATCCGAGTACAATTGTTTCACAAATGTTCCCGAATTCGCAACAAAATCAGTCGCAATCAGCAAATGCATTCTCAAATACCGATGTTTGGAATGAGCTTATAGATAATCCCGAACTGCTGAAAAAACAGTATGATGTTTATGGCAAAATGCCTACCGAATATAACGAAGTTGTTTTGATTGTTGATAAGAATAGTGAAATCAGCGATTATACTTTATACAGTTTGGGAATTAAAGACCCAAACGAATTATCCGAATTGGCAAAGAAAGCCAAAGAGGGAGAAAAATTAGAAGACCCGAAACAAACAAAATATTCGTATGACGAATTTATGAATTTGAAATTTAAGCTTCTTGTCAACAGTGAATTATATAAGAAAAACGATAACGGTATTTACGAGGACCACAGCCAAGATAAGTTATATATTCTTGATAAATTAAAAACGGCTGTTGATATAAAAATCGTCGGTATATTAAAGCCGAGCGAAAACAATAAATCATCAAATAATTCTGGTGTAATCGGCTACACAAGTAAACTTATGACAACACTTATTGATAAAATAAACGACAGCGAAGTTGTTAAGTATCAAAAAGAAAATAAGGATACTGATATTTTCACCGGCGCACCGTTCAAATCGGTTTCGGATTACACACTTAATGATATTTATGCCTATATCGGAACACTTGAAGCCGATAAGCAGGCGCAAACGGCTCAATATATTGCCGAAATGCAGAAGCAGGGCGTTCCCGAAAGTGAAATAGTAAAAAGTCTTTCCTCTAATATTAAAACGGCTACATTGGAAGAAAATTTGTTAAAACTCGGTGTTTCCGACCTTGATGTTCCGTCAAGAATAAATATATATCCTAAGGATTTTGAATCAAAGGATAAAATCAATGAATTTATTAAAAACTATAATAAAAAATTAGAAAAAGACGAACAAATTGAATTTACCGATTATGTAGGACTTCTTATGTCATCGGTTACAACAATTATAAACGCTATCACCTATATTTTAATTGCATTTGTAAGTATTTCGCTTGTAGTTTCTTCAATTATGATAGGAATTATTACCTATATTTCCGTACTTGAAAGAACAAAAGAAATCGGTATTTTAAGAGCAATGGGTGCATCAAAGCGTGATGTATCAAATGTATTTAATGCCGAAACATTCATTATAGGTCTTACCTCTGGTGTAATAGGTATAGGAATTACAGCGCTTCTTCTTATTCCGATAAATATTATAATTAAAGCGGTTACTGATATTGCAGGGCTTGCTGTTCTCCCCCCTGCCGGTGCAATAGTGCTTATAATTATCAGTATGGTATTAACGCTTGTTGCCGGTTTAATTCCGTCAAGGTTAGCCGCTAAAAAAGACCCCGTAATTTCATTAAGAAGTGAATAAAAACATTAAATGCCACTGAAATAAATTCAGTGGCATTTCTTTTATCTTATGTATTCACATTTTCTTTTTTAATACCGAAAATAAGTCTTAATATTCCGCATAAGAACTTCGGACTTTTAATGAGTACAACTTTCATAATTTTCCCTCCGAAAACTATTTGCAGCAAGAAGCACCTAATACGATGACCCAAATTGATAAAACTGCAACAAGAAATTTCGGCGGGCAAAAGCAACTAATCATAAGCCCAAGCGCAAAAGTAATTGTTATAATTCCTTTGTTAATAGTGCGTTTTCGCATTGCTCACCCTCCGATATTACATTATATTAAACATCGGATAAAGTGTTACAAAAATTATTCGGGAATTACAAAAGCAACTCCGTCCATTGATTCGATTTTCTCACGAAGCTCATTAAAATCCTGTGAATCGGAAAAAGTAATAAATAAAGCAAGATTTCCGGGCGTTCCGCTTTTTGAATTAACAACCTGTATCAAAACATCTTCGCTGACATTATTATGTATATCATCGTATATTATGCCGGCAGATTTCGGGTCGGAAAGCTCTGCGTAAAGGTTGACTGCCATTTTTTGTTTTCGCTCAAATCTTGTAAGAAAAGAGGCAGTAAAAACACAGATTGCAGTAGCCAAAACAGCACCAAAATAAAACCCAAATCCAAGCGCAACACCGATAGAACCTGTTGCCCAAAGTCCTGCCGCAGTTGTAAGACCGGTAATCATATTGGTGTTTTTAATTATAATTAAACCCGCACCTAAAAAACCGATACCTGAAATAACCTGTGCAGGAATTCTGAAAACATCTCCGTTAATCGGTGTCAATGTTACAACAAAATACGAGGTTAAAGATGTCATCGCCGCACCTATGCAGACAAGAATATGTGTTCTAAGTCCTGCGGCACTGCCATGCCGTCCACGCTCAAAGCCGATAATACCTCCGGCAAGCGCAGATAATAAAAGTCTGAATACTACCGTGAAAGAATTGAAATCTCTAAAAAATACTTCTATATATTTCAAGTATTCACTTAAAAGTCCTAACATTGCATATTACTCCTTATCTACTGTTAATTATAAATTCATCGTTTGTTACTGTCAGAGATATTTTTTTAATATCAGCAAAGTTAATAACTAAATCAACAATTTTACTTTCAATTTCTCTTCTTAAAATATTGCGTATATCACGGGCACCCGTAACATTTGCATTGGCTTTTTTTGAAATCAAAGTTGGAACATCGACTGAATATTCAAGTTTAATGTGCTTGTCAAGCAAAGACTCTGCCAACTTATTTAATTCAATTTCCGAAATTTTGCATAACGAATTATCGTCTAACGAATTAAATACAACAATCTCGTCAACCCTTGCTATAAATTCGGGTCTTAAAAACTCGTTAAGCGCTTTAAGTGCTTTTTCTTTTTTAGCATCATTGACGGTTTTACCGAATCCCAAAAGGTTCTCTGCCTTTGTGCTGCCTGCATTTGAGGTCATAACTATAACGGTATTTTGGAAATTGACTACCCTGCCCTGTGCATCGGTGATACGACCGTCATCCAATACCTGCAAAAGAATATTAAGCACATCGGGATGGGCTTTTTCAATTTCGTCAAACAAAATAACGCTATACGGTTTTCTTCGTATTTTTTCGGTTAACTGACCTGCTTCATCATAACCTACATATCCGGGAGGCGCTCCGATAATTTTAGAAACGGAGTGCTTCTCCATAAATTCCGACATATCAAGTCTTATAAGTGTTTCGGGAGAGTTAAAAAGTTCTTCCGATAATACTTTTACAAGGTGTGTTTTACCGACACCCGTAGGCCCAACAAAAATAAACGATGCAGGTCGCATATTACCGCCGATATGAACTCTTGAACGCTTTACGGCATCGGAAACAAGTTTTGTTGCCTCTTCCTGACCTATTACACGCTTATTAAGATTATCATTAAGTGTGAGTAATTTTTGATAATCTGTTTCTTCGACCTTTGAAGCCGGAATACCCGTCCAAACCTCGATAACCTTTGCTAATTCTTTTTCGGTTACGGTATTATCTGACGCTGCTTCATACAAACCGTTGGCAACGGCTTTATATTTTTCGATTTCCGCCTTTAACATTGCCTGTTGCTCATAATCGGTATTTTCAGCATCGGAGGTCAACTCTTCAAGTTTTATTGATGCATCGGCAAGCTTTTTATTGGCAATATATAATTCGTCTATCGCTTTATTATTAAGCGATGTTGAAGCACATGCCTCATCAATTAAATCAATCGCTTTATCGGGCAAAAATCTATCGGTTATATATCTTTCGGACAGAATTACGGCACTTCTAATGATATTATCGGGAATTTTTACATTATGATACCCCTCATAATACCCCTTAACGCCTAATAAAACATCAATGGTTTCGTCAATGGTCGGCTCATCAACCGTAATTGGCTGAAATCTTCTTTCAAGTGCCGCATCCTTTTCGATATATTTTCTGTATTCCTTAAATGTTGTAGCACCGATAACTTGAATTTCGCCACGGGAAAGCGCAGGTTTTAGAATATTAGCCGCATTCATAGAACCCTCAGCGGAATCTCCGGCACCGACAAGATTATGAATTTCGTCAATAAAGAGAATAACATTCCCTGCTTCTTTGACTTCGGAAATCAGTCCCTTTACCCTACTTTCAAATTGTCCTCTGAATTGCGTTCCTGCAACAAGACTTGTTAAATCCAACAAATATATCTCTTTATCAAGTAAACGGGCAGGAGCGTCCCCTGCGGCGATTTTAAGAGCCAATCCTTCGGCAATAGCCGTTTTACCTACACCGGGCTCACCTATTAAGCAAGGATTGTTTTTAGAACGCCTTGAAAGAATTTGAATGGTTCTTGTTAATTCTTTATCCCTGCCGATAATAGCGTCGAGTTTACTGTTCTTTGCTTTATCGGTCAAGTTTTCGGTATATTGGTCTAAAAATTTCCGTTTTTTCTTTTTAGGTTTTTCCTTTGAAGTCGGTGCTTTGGTTTCTTCGGTATTTTCACTGTTATCGTTATTTACAAATAAATTTTTCAAAAACGGAATTGCCGGTGCGGTACCCATATCCAAAGAATCGTCATCATCACCGTCCGAATCAAAAATATCCATAAACTGATTACTCATCATTTCGATATCTTCATCGGTCATATTCATACTTTTAAGCATATCGTCAACCGGCTTTATACCAAGCTCCTTTGCACAAACAAGGCAAAGTCCCTCCGGCTCACTGTTAGGCGTTGCGGGATTAGATAAAAATACAACGGCCGGTCTTTTTTTGCATTTAGAACATAATTTCATCAAAATAATAAACTCCTTACGGTACTTGAACTGTTAAAAATGTTAAACAAATTGAATTTTGGCATAATCTTTTTTACGAATGATATTGCGTATGATTTATTGATTACATCATAAGAAAAAATCCAAATTCCTTTTTGTGTAATTGAGGTTACGGCGATAATTGCTACTGCGACAACAAAAGCAATTAAAATCCCTTTCGGTATTCCGAAAATAAAACCGAGTTTTTCGTTTAATCCTTTGGCAAAACTGTGCTTTACTATTCCGTTTACGAATTTTGCCAAGAACACAACGATAAAGTTAAGAACAACAAATACGAGAAGCGAAACAAAGAGCGACAATACTTTTACTATCATAGGTTTAATTAGATTATCGTTTACATTTAATACAGCTTCTCTTGTACCTGCCGAAACATAAGAATTGTACTTTTCTTTAATACTGTCTTTACTGATACTAAATAAACCGTTATCGGTTATAATATCGGGCAGTTTATCAATAAATTCGTCAGCCGAAGCAGTAGAGTTATTTTTAACATCGTCAGCATAAGCAACAATTTTTGTTTCAATGGTTGATTTATATACATAGTTTGCAATCGGCATTGAAACCTTATCGGCAATAATTATTATAAATATAAAGCCGACAAGCTCGATTACGGTACGCATAAAACCGTATTTTGAAGAAATGTAGGCGGTAATAATTATTATAGCCAAAAATATTAGGTCAATAATTAAATTCATAAATAATCTCCTAATTATTTTATATTTATTTTATCAATTTGACCGTCAAAAACAGCCGATACATCATTAGAGCCGATAGGAATTATTCTTCGGCACATATTTCCTTTGTTGTTTTCGGCAATCAGCGTTCCGTCAAATTTATAAATCAAAATTTTTGATTCACTTACTATATATATGTTTTTACCCCTAACGGAAATGTCGGTAATAATTCCGTTAAAATCAAATTCATATAATTTTTTTCCTTTATTATTCAGTACGGCGATTTTATTATCGCTTTGGTCATTGTTTCGGCTGAAAACAGCGACGGCGCCTGAATTAAAAGGTCTGAAACTGCTTGCTTTATAACTGAAACTGTTTTTAACAGTATCACGGTCTTTCCAACTCACAAAATCACACCCGTTGCCGTAAACAACATAAAAACCACTGTTTTTAGACGACAATGTATAAACAAAATCAGACGGGTATTCAATCGTTTTTAACGAGTCGGTACTTTTGAAATCAAAAATATGTATTTTTGTGTAATTTTCACCGTTTTTGGAGTTTATACACGAAACAGCCATTTTTTTGCCATTAGGTGATAATGCGACTGAATTTACATAATCGTTTGCACAATTCCAAGAATATATACTCTTCCCTTTTTTGTTAAAAACAGTAACGGTTGAGTCATACGATTTTGAAAATGAAGCAACGGCATAAACACCGTTTTTGGCAATATCGGCACAAATTACACCTGAATCGAAAGTATTGGATATTTTTTTGTTGCCGTTTATGTATAAATCGGTTTTTTCTTTGCCTTGGTCAAAAATAATAGTTCGTGAAGCAATAGACTTAATAACGGGATTTGAACAGCCATGGAAAATATCTTCTATTTGTTTTCCGCCGTTTGAAAATTTATATAAATTTGTATTAGTTAAAACATAGTAGCCGTTTTTGTTTTGTACGGCATCTACGACATTATTACCCGAAATTTCTATCGGATATTTGCCGATACCAAGCGACTTAAATGATGAAACAAACGATTCAATAATTCCAACGGGAAATACCAAATACAAAATCCCGTAAATAACTAAAAGTACCGCAGCAAAAATGGAAATTGCCTTTAATCTGAAAACGTTCTTTTGCTTTTTCCCTTCAATGAGTTTAGGCGGATTTATTGTTTTTGGTTTTTTCTCATTGTCTTTTTTCATTTTAATTTCAAATGTTTGGTCATTTTGAAAATTCTTTTTTGATTTTGGTTTATAATGAACTTTTTTTCTTTTATATGAGGGCAAAATTTACACCACCCGTTTAATATTTTACTTTATTTAAGAACAGTCCTTGCGGCGGTAATGTATCACCGCCAAGTGTTCTGTCTTTTGTCTTAAACATTTCTTTTGCTATATCTTTATCAATATTACCGAAGCCGACGGCAAGTGCCGTTCCGCCGATGATTCTTACCATATTGTATAAAAATCCGTCGCCCGAAATATCCAAGCGCATTAAATCGTTTTCAAAATATACTTTGCAGTCGGATATTGTTCTGACTGTATCCGTAACACTTCGGCCGCTTGAAGAAAATGCAAAAAAATCATGTTTACCGATAAGAGTTTTGCAAAACTCATTCATTAAATCAATATCGGGCTTTTTATCAAGCCGTAAAGCATATCTGTCAAGAAACGGATTTAATACGCCAAAATAAAAATTGTATATATAATTTTTACCGAGTGAATTGTATCTTGCGTGAAAATCGTTACTTTTTTCTTCAAAGCCGATTACCGAAATATCATTAGGTAAACAAGAATTAACGCCTAATAAAAAAGCGGACTTTGGTATATTATCGTCGCAGTCAAGATGGCAGCAAAACTCTTTTGCATGAACACCGGCATCAGTCCTACTGCAACCGACAACGGTAGTTTCTTTTCCCAAAACATCAAACAGTGCTTTTTGCAGGGTGTCTTGTACGGTTAAAGCGTTAGGTTGGGATTGCCAACCGTGGTATGCCGTACCGTCATAAGAAATTTTTATAAGGACTCTTTTCAAATCAAAAACTCCAAAATATTTTATTAAAATATATGTTTGAAAGAATTATTGCTATACAAAAAGCAATAAAAATAATTACTGAAAACAAATCGCTTTTTGTAAGATGCAGTTGTTTCATTCGCTGTCTTCCCTCACAGCCGTTATAGCATCGGCATTCCATTGCCTCGGCTAATTCGTATGCTCTTCTTACGGCAGAAATCAAAAGCGGTATCAAAATAGGAATTAGTGCTTTAATTTTATCCTTTAATTTCCCGTTTTCAAAATCGACTCCCCTCGCCCGTTGAGCATTCATAATTTTATCGGTTTCATCTACTAATGTCGGTATAAACCGTAAAGCTATCGTCATCATCATAGCAAGTGTATGAACGGCGCTTTTAAGGCCTAAAAATTTAAGTGGAGAAAGCAGTCTTTCAATAGCATCGGTTAAGTCATTAGGCGATGTGGTATAGGTAAGAATTGAACTTGCGGTAATCAACAAAAGTATTCTGATTGCAAGATAAATTGCCTTTGCTATTCCGCCGGTTGAAACTGTCAATTTCCAAAAAGAAAACAATATTGTTCCGCTATTACCGTAAAATAAATTGATAATAACCGTAAAAATTAAAATCGGAAGAATTGCTTTAAGATTTTTAAGGTACATTCTAAAAGGCACTTTTGAAAGAAAAATACATAAAAGTGTTAAAACAACGGCAAATAATAAAGAAACTGTATTCTTCGCAACAAAAATAAACACAATTTGTAAAATCAAGAGAATAATTTTAATTCTCGGGTCTAATCTATGAATTTTAGATTTTGTTTCATAATACTGACCGAAGGTAATGTCTTTAATCATTAGGCGTTACCTCCGTTTTTAAGTTTCAAAAGTGATTTAACGGCACTGTCAACCGTAAAAGTGTTGTTATCAATATCAATACCCTTAGCCTTTAAGAGTGAACAAACCCTCGCTACCATAGGAATATCGAGTCCAATATCCGATAACATTTTATAATCTGAAAATACTTCGTCCGTTTTATCAAATTTAACAAGCTTTCCGTTATTCATAACAAGAAGCTTATCAGCAAGAACAGCCATATCCTCCATATTATGAGAAATTATAAGAACAGTTGCATTATTTGCTTTACGGTAATTTGTAATCATATCAATTACCATTTTTCTGCCTAACGGGTCAAGACCGGCAATAGGCTCATCAAAAATAATAATTTCGGGTTTCATAGCCAAAATGCCGGCTATGGCAACACGGCGTTTTTCACCGCCCGATAAATCAAACGGGGATTTTTCTAAAAATTCAAGGTCAATATCTAAAAGTTTACAGGTTTCTATGACTCTTTTTTCTAAATCTTTACCCGTAAGCCCCATATTTTTAGGGCCAAAAGCAATATCGTTGAATACAGTATCTTCAAAAAGCTGATATTCGGGATATTGAAATACAAGTCCGATTTTAGACCTTATGTTTTTTATATTCTTTTTATCCGCCCAAATATCTGTGCCGTTAAAATAGATATTACCGGAAGTCGGCTTCAAAAGTCCGTTAAGGTGCTGAACAAGTGTTGATTTTCCCGAGCCCGTATGACCTATTATGCCGATTATTTCGCCTTTATTAACCGCAAAACTGACATCATTTACGGCGTCAAAAGAAAAGTTAGTTGACTCATCATAAGTATGAGTCAAGTTTTTAACCTCTAAAACAGGTGTCAATTAAATTCCCTCCGAATGAAGCGCCAAAGTAATAGAATCGGCTGCTTCTTCAATAGAAATAGCGTTTGTATCAATATCAAAACCGTTGTTTTTAAGTTCAATAAGCAGTTCGGTTGTTTGCGGTACATCAAGACCTACATTTTTAAGAGTTTTAGCATCACTGAATACATCTTTCGGCTTGCCGTCTTTAATTATTCTACCGTCATCAATGACAATGACTCTGTCGGCGTTCTCGGCTTCTTCCATAAAATGAGTAATCAAGATAACCGTAATGCCCTTTTCTTTATTGAGCTTTTCAATGGTTTTAATTATTTCTTTACGGCCTTTCGGGTCTAACATAGATGTCGGCTCGTCGAAAACAATACATTCGGGTTCCATGGCAATAATTCCTGCTATTGCCACCCTTTGCTTTTGACCGCCCGACAAATGGTAGGGCGATTTATTACGAAAATCGTACATATCAACCGTTTTTAAGGCGCTGTCAACCTGTTCTCTTATTATTTTAGGGTCTAATCCTAAATTTTCGGGAAGTCGGATCGTAGCCATGT
>JAZUFQ010000050.1:0-23702 GCA_045640745.1 Acutalibacteraceae bacterium | reverse complement strand
AGAATCTTTGGGTCCTTATTATCGTCGTTGTTTAATTTTCAAGGTCCGTTTTCGCTTCCCCTTTTCTTTGGGCGCCCGATTATAATACCACATCCCTTATACCTTTGTCAACACTTTTTTTGCCTTTTTTGTAAGTTTTTTGTTATTTGTAAAAAATACACTAAAAATGTCGAACTTTTTGTACTCTAAAAGGCAGTTTTCCCATAAAAAATGAGGACGGACTATCTTTCCGACAGTCCGTCGCTTATTCCAAGCAATATAACACCCGTTATTACAAGCAAAACGCAGATGTTTTGCATGGGTTTTAATTTTTCTTTAAGCACCATTCTTGAAAGAACGACACTGACTATACAGTACGATGCCACAGTCGGCGCCGACAAGACGGGATTTGCCGCCATAGCATACACATAGAATATTTGCCCCGCCTCTTCAAAAAGTGCCGCAACACCTTTGGTTTTTATTTCCTTTACAGCAAACGGATTATAAAACTTATGCTCCTTTACGAGCAAAAAGATATATGATACTGTTCCTGCAACAAAAAAAGTAAAACCATAAACTATCAAAACATCTATTTCGCTTAATCCAAAACCGTTCTCGTCATTTAATATAATACCGTCGGCTGTTGTTCCGAGTGTATCAAACACACAGTAGAGCAAAGGGAAGATAAGTGCAAGCGCACCCAATCGGTGTTTTTTTGAAAGCGTATCGGCATTTTGGGAATCGGAAAGTCGGTTTTCGGCGATTGCCAAAAGTATAACGCCTATAACAATGATCGCCGTTCCGATAATTTCAAGCAGAGAAAATTCGGCTTTTATGCTTTTGATTTTCCCCGTGGCAGTGAAAAAGACGAGCATTATAAGTGCCGAAAGCGCACCCGATGCATTCTGAACGGGAGAAATGATGGAAACCTCCAAATAGCGAAGTCCTGCATATCCTATCACCATTGAAAGTATATAGCCGAGCGCCGCAGGGGAGTACTTTACTGCGTTATCAAACCATTCGCTTGCCGAAAAGGGCTTGTCGGACATCAAAATCAAGACGACCGACGACACCATCATAACAAGTCCTACCCACACGGCAATTTTAAGGTGTGAGTATCGGTCTTCTTCGTCAGAGCTTTTTTTGTAAAACAAATCAGCCAAGCCCCAGCCGAGTGTTGCGACAAGGGCAAAAATAAACCAAGACATAAATTTTCCCTTATTTAGTTAACTTGTTTGCGATTTCTTTAAGCTCGTCTTTGTTATAAAATTCGAGAGTAATAGTGCCTGCGCCGTTTTTAGTCGATTTTATAAGCACCTTTCTGCCGAGCTCTTCCGCCAAAGCAAGTTCTACTTCCTTAAAGAAAACATCCTTTTTGACATCTTTCTTTTCTTTTTGTTTCGGTTTTTGTTTTGAAAGATATTCTATATCCCTTACGGTAGCACCCGAAAGAGCCATATTAAACGCTTCTTTTCTTTCTTCCTCGTCGGTTATCGAAAGCAGGGCTCTTGCATGACCTGCGGTAATCTTGCCGTCTCTTAAAGCAACAAGTTCTTTATCATTTAGCGACAAAAGGCGAAGGGTGTTCGTAACGGCGCTTCTTGACTTGCCCATTCGCTTTGCCAATTCTTCCTGCGTAAGACCGTATGCCTTAATAAGCGAATTATATCCGACCGCCTCTTCAACAGGGTTGAGGTCTTCTCTTTGCAGATTTTCAACAAGAGCAAGCTCCATAAGTTCCCTGCCGTCAACATCCTTTATTATTACGGGAACACGGTCAAGACCGGCCAAACGGCAAGCCCGCCATCTGCGTTCACCTGCAATTATTGTATATGTACCGCCCAAGTTCGGCTTGACTACTATCGGTTGAATAAGTCCGTGCTCGCTTATGCTGTCGGCAAGTTCGCTTAACGCCTCTTCGTTAAAATCCTTACGGGGCTGTTCTTTATTTGGCTCAATATCGGTAATTCTTAAAGAAACCGTGCTTTCGTTTTCGTTTGTATTCTCGGAAAAGAGGGAGTCAAGTCCTCTGCCGAGTCCGCCTTTTTTTGCAGTCATTTAATCATCTCCTGTTTTTCTTCAAAAATTCTTTTGCCAGGTCGTTATACGCCGCCGCACCCTTTGAGCGTTTATCGTAGTACTGAATGGGTTGTCCGTAGCTCGGCGCCTCGGAAAGCCGTACGGCACGGGGAATGGCGGTTTTATAGAGCTTGTCCGAAAAATATTTTTTGATTTCGGCAACAACCTGCGATGTAAGGTTAAGTCGCCCGTCATACATAGTAAGCACTATGCCTTCAATTTCTATTGTCGGGTTGTAAAGCCGTTTGATTTGTCTTATTGACGCCATAAGCTGCGAAAGTCCTTCAAGCGCAAAGTATTCGCACTGAATGGGTACAAGCACTGTATCACTTGCATTAAGGGCGTTAATGGTAATAAGCCCGAGCGACGGGGGGCAATCAATAAAAATATAATCGTATTTTTCCCGTAGCGGTGAAATTGCCGTTTTGAGTTGTGCCTCTCTATGTTCAATGCTTATTAAATCAACCTCTGCGGCGGCAAGGTCTATTGACGACGGTATTATGTCAACATTCTTAAATTTTGTATGTATTACCGAGTTTTCCGCCTTTGCATCGCCTAAAAGCAGGCGATAGGTGTTATTTTCAAGTCCGTTTTTGTTTATTCCGTAACCGCTTGTCGTATTGCCCTGCGGGTCGGCGTCAATCAAAAGCACCTTTTTACCGCATATTCCGACAGCGGAAGCCAAATTAACGGCAGTAGTGGTCTTTCCGACACCGCCTTTTTGGTTTACAATAGAAATAATTTTTCCCAAACCGTTTCTCTCCGTTCAACATAATATATGTTATATAAATATATATAATATAGATATATAGCAATGTTTCACATGAAACATTTTGCGTAAGACAATTATAACAACTTTTTATCATAAAGTAAACAAAAAAATAACTCCGATAAAAAATCGGGGTTACTTTTCGTCTGAATTAAAGAAAAGAGATGCAATAAAACCAAAAAGCAGCGCCGCCGCTATGCCTGCCGCCGTAGCAGTAAGTCCGCCCGTTAAGGCGCCTATAAGTCCGTAATCTTCAACTGCCGTTTCGACACCTTTTGCCAAACAGTAGCCGAAGCCCGTAAGCGGAACGGTTGCGCCGGCTCCCGCAAAATCGACAATCGTCTTGTAAACGCCTATTCCCGTCAGCAAAACGCCTGCAACAACATACGAAACAAGAATTCTCGCCGGTGAAAGCTTTGTATAGTCAATTAAAATTTGACCGATTAAGCAAAGCGCACCGCCTACGGCAAACGCTTTAATACAACTTAAAACAATATCCACAAAAACACTCCTTAATGTTTCACGTGAAACACAAGAGTATTATTTGCGTTTTGTTTGGCTTTATTCCTTGCTTTTGATTTTTTCTGAATACTCCTTAAATGACTGCTCGTTCTTGTTATCACCGAAAATATAGTATTTTCTGTCATTTAACAGGTCGGGAAGATACTGCTGTTTAATATAGTGGTTTTTGAATTCGTGCGGATATAGATAATGCTGTCCTTTTACCGCCGCCTCTTCGCCGTCGCAGTGCTTGTTTTGAAGATTACGGGGTACAGAGCCGATATTTCCTGCGTTTACATCGCCGAGCGCCTTGTCGATAGCCACAACTCCCGAATTTGATTTAGGCGCATTGGCAACAAGTATTACGGCATCAGCAAGAGGAATTCTCGCCTCGGGAAGCCCTACGGCATTTGCTATATCAACCGCCGACTTAACAATCGGTATTATTTGGGGATAGGCAAGTCCTACATCCTCGCAGGCACAAACCATAAGGCGCCTGCAAGCGCTCGGCAAATCACCTGCCGCCAAAAGCCGAGCCAAGTAGTGAAGCGCCGCATCGGGGTCGGAGCCACGCAAGGATTTTTGATATGCCGAAACTATATCGTAATGCTCGTCGCCGTCTCGGTCGTATCTTACGGCGCTGTGCTGTAAGATTTCTTCAATATCATTTTCGGTGATTTCCTCTTTGTTGCCCGATTTTACAAGCATTATTGCAAGTTCTAATGTGTTGAGCGCCCGTCTTACATCGCCGGCGGCGGCTTTTGAGATTTTAAGAGCTGTATCATCGTCAATTTTAATTTTTATATTTTCTTCTTGCGAAACAATCTTTGATGCTCTTAACACAACAGGTACAATGTCCTCCGCCGTAAGCGGTTTGAACTCAAAAACACTTGAACGGCTTAAAATTGCATTATAAACATAGAAAAACGGGTTTTCGGTAGTAGATGCAATAAGCGTAATGTCGCCGTTTTCTATATATGAAAGCAAAATTTGCTGTTGCTTTTTGTTAAAATATTGAATTTCGTCTAAATATAGCAAAATTCCGTTTTGGGCATCAATAGTGCCGATTTCCGAAACAATTTCCTTAATATCGCTCGTTGAAGCCGTTGTTGCGTTAAGATAGCAGAGTTTTTTTCCGGCTCTTTTGGAAATTATATTGGCAACCGTCGTCTTTCCGACACCTGACGGCCCGTAAAATATCAAGTTGGGTATTTCGCCCGATTCTATTATTCGGCGAAGTATTTTTCCCTCTCCTAACAGGTCTTTTTGTCCCGCAACCTCGTCAATATCTTTTGGACGAACTCGGTCGGCTAACGGTGTTTTCATTCTACTACCTCATTTCAAAGTATGAATCTTAAAAGTTTTTCATATATTTTATTGGTGATTTCCTTGAAAAAAACATTATTTATTAAAAATGCCGCCATTCTTACCGTTTCGGGTTTTGTCCTGCGCTTTATCGGTATTATATTTAAGGTATGGCTGACTAATTTAATCGGCTCGGAGGGGATAGGTCTTTACCAGCTTGTTTTTTCGGTCTATGTTTTGGCAAGCACCTTTGCGACAAGCGGTATTTCAACGGCAGTAACACGGCTTTGTACCGATGAACTTGCTTTGGGAACAAAAAAGAAAGTTAAAAAAATCTTAAAATACGGTTTTTTGATTTCTTTTGCAGTTGCCGTTTTAAGCGTTATAATTCTCTTTCTTTTGTCGCCGATTATCGCAAAAAAGATATTATTTGCCGAAAAAGCAGAACTGCCTATTAAGGTTATGTGTTTTTCACTGCCTTTTATGGGGTGTTGTTCTTGTTTAAGGGGATATTTTATTGCCCGTCGCAAGGCAACTCCGCCCGCAATTTCCGGAATACTTGAACAATTAGTGCGTATAGCGGTAATTTTTGTTGCAATTAAGCTTATAAACACAGAAGACATTGGCATTAGGTGTAGCGCAATTATGCTTGGCGATGTTGTAAGCGAGGCGCTATCCTGCCTTTTTCTGTTTTTAATATACTGCTTTGATATTAAAAAGTTAAAAAGCAAAGCCGTTTTTGAAACAAAAACAAATATAACGGCAAAAATAAAGGAAATTGCCGTTCCGATAAGCTCGGGGCGGTATCTTAACTCACTTCTCAGAACAACCGAAAATATACTCGTTCCAAAAGCTCTTCAAATGTTCGGAAGCTCGGTAAAAGCATCTCTTTCGGCGTTCGGAATGATTAAAGGAATGGCTTTGCCGTTACTTTTCTTTCCGTCAACACTTCTGAACTCGATTTCAACACTCTTACTGCCTGAACTTTCCGAGGCAGATGTTAAAAAGCAGTTTAATACCGTAAAATGCACCGTTTGCGAGGTTGTGTCGGTAACCGCCGTCGTTTCGTATCTTTTTTCGGCGCTTTTTTTCGTATGCGGAAGAGAAATCGGTTTTTTGATTTATAAAAACATAAAAGTGGGTAATTTATTAAGGTATCTTTCGCCGATTATTCCGCTTATGTATCTTGACAGCATTTGCGACGGAATGTTAAAGGGCTTAAACGAACAAAAATTTACATTCAAAATAAGTATTCTCGATTCGTCAATAAGAATTTTGCTCGTTTTGATAACTGTTCCGCTATGGGGAATAAAAAGTTTTATCGGAATTATGTATTTTTCAAACTTTTTTACGGGTTTTCTAAATACAAACCGACTCCTAAAAAAGAGTAAAGCAAATATTTCGTTTTGTAGCACGGTATTTTTTCCGCTTTTGACGGCATTTCTTACAGTAACTGTTATAAGTAACCTTTGCTCGGCATTTATAAACTCAAATTTGGTTTACATAATACTTGTAACGATGTTTTCAACTATTTTTTATTCTTTGTTCATTTATAAAAATATGTACTCTAAAACATTAAAACTATAAAAGCTTGAAATTTCTTTTTATTATTTCCTCGCCACGCCAATTATAAGGGCGGTTTATGGGGTTTTCGTTTAATTCGTATTCGTCCTTATACCCTAAAATAAACTCATCTATATTGGTAATCTTTTTATCTTTATTCATCGGGCATACCTCTTGACAAATATCACATCCCCAAACGGTATGATGCTCAATTATTGCCTTTATTTCGGCACTTTGTAGAGGTTTCTTTTTTTGTGTTACGGAAGAAAGACAGTCTATTCCGTCGTTTTTAGGACATACCGATTTACATTTTCCGCAGTGTAAACACTCTTTAGTTTCACCGCTTGTTTCGATTTCCAAATCAGTTAGAATTTCACCTAAAAAGACAAAACTGCCGTACTCTTTTGTTATCAAAAGTCCGTTGTCCCCGATAACGCCAAGCCCGGAAAGAGCGGCGGCATAAACCTCGGGAATAGGGGAATTATCGGTGAACCAAACAAAGTTGTAGTTTACATAATGCTTTTTTAGATTTTCGGTTGCCTTTTCTAATTTTTCGCCTAAAATTATATGATAGTCGGGGATTGCGGCATATCTGCTTATGTTTTTAGGCGGTGTTTCTTTAACTTTATAAGGAAAAAAGCAAGGGATTACGGTTTTTGCGTTTTCGGGTATTTTATTTTTGTTTCGGCAGGGAATTAAATATGGTAAAAGCGGTAAGAAAGCGCAAAAAGACGCATTTTCTATACCGCTTTTTTCTAAAATATCAAGTATTTTCTCTTTTTGATTTTTCATCGTTTCTCACCGAATTAAAAAAATCTTTAAGCAAGTTTTCGCATTCTTCTTCCATTATTCCGCCGAAAATCTTAATTTTTGAGTCTTTAAGCACGGTTTTAGGCGATATACGGCTGTCAGCGCAACCTTTTTGCAAATCAAAAGCGCCGAAAACAAGTGTTTCTATCCTCGCTTCGCTGATAGCGCCCATACACATAAAGCAGGGCTCTAATGTAACATACATAGTTGCACCGTCAAGCCGCCAAGTACCTAAATTTTTGCAGGCATCGTTTATTGCTTCAATTTCAGCATGGGAAAGTGCATTTTGTTTTTGCTCCCGTGCGTTTTTGCCGACACCTACTATTTTTTTGTCCTTAACGATTACCGCTCCGACGGGTATTTCGCCGTTTTCTTTTGCCGTGATTGCCAAAGAAACGGCTTTTTCCATATATTTTTTATCCACGGCAAAAATCAGTCAAAATCGTCTTCGCTGAACGGTGCATTTATATAAGCCGACGGCAGTAGCGGTTTGTTTTTTCTCATAACAAAAACGAAAACGGGAATAAGTACGGGTAAAAGAAAAGCAAAAATGAAAAGAACGAATTGTTTTTGCTTTGAAAAGACCTCTGCAACTCTCAAAAAGGCAAACAGATACAAAAGCTTATAAATTGCGAAGAACACAAGCGATGCTTTTAATAAATTGCAGGGGAATACAAGCGGTCTTAATATGTTTTTTGTTATATTGGCGCCGTCGTTTATCAGTTTGTCGGCGGCAAAAAATGTATCAACAAAGTTTATTAAAAAAGTTGTAATTCCGAGAACCAAAAAAACCGTGAAAATAAGCCGTACGGCAATAAGCAATTTATTGTAGAGAGATGATATGTTTTTTCTTCCGCAATCGGCAAGTTTACCGAAAGCTATATCATTAAAAAACGGAAAAAACGCAAACCATTTGCTTTTAATGCCGAGTGTTTTTGACATTTCGTAAATTCCGAGTGCTTTTAGAATAAACAATGCAAACGCAACAAGCAAGAAGAATATTACGCCGACCGAAAATAAAATAACAAGTACCTTAATGTCGGCAGCCTTTACGCCGAGTTTAGCCATAGAAATCATAATTTTTCCTCCCGTTATCTAAAATATCTGAAAGATTTAACAAAAAACAAAATCAAAAACAAAACCGTTGTGGGTGCCGTAAAAAACCATTTGTATTTTTGGAGTATCGAAACGCCGTCATCACATTTGGCAAAATCAAAATTTTCCTGCTTTTCTTCAAGTAAAACTACTGAAATAACACCTATAACAAGCAAAACGCAAATGAAAACAATATAGAAAATATACTGAACATTATTGGAAATCATACTTGACAGATAATCGTTAATTACGGAAAACATATTGTTTGAAAAATGTATTAAAATACAAACCCAAAGCGACTTTGTTTTAATTCGCACATAACCTAAAATAAGTCCCACAAGAAAGGCAAACGGAATTTGCTCGAAGTTTCCGTGCATAACACCGAAAAGAACAGAAGAAACTATTACGGCAAATGCTTCTCCGTAGGGCAAAAGCAAACCGATAACAACACCTCGGCAGGCAAATTCTTCAACTAATGCAGGAATAACCGCCGTCGAAATAACCATAAGTATAATTCCGAAAACGCCTTGCGGATTTCTGCCGAAATCTACCGAATACTCGACACCTATACTTGAAAAAAATGTTCCTGCCAACGAAACAAGCAAATTTGCGAGCATACAAAACGAAAAACCGATTAAATAGTATAAAAACGAAACATTTTTCTTCGGTTTGTTAAGCGAAACCGTTTGTGCTATACTTCTTTTTTGAAATCCGAAAATTATCGTGAATGGGAAAATAAACATAAGAGTTGAAAGAATAATCTGCATTATGTTTTGAATAAAGGTATCCTGCATAAACATAATTGCGGAATTTCTCGAAACACCTATTAAACTGGTAATTAAAAAGTAAATATAACTCCAATAATAAGAGATTCCGAAAAGAATTAAAAACGGAACGGTTGTTATAGGAGCGGTCTTTTTAATTTCCCGTCTGATATCCGGCTTTTCAGGTTCGTTTTGCTTTGTATAATCAAATATTTCCCTGATAGGAGAAGAAAAATCGTTTTCTTCTCCCATTACTTCGCTGTTTTCTTCATTTGGAGTATTTGTATTTTCGTTTTCGGTCATAAAGAAATACCTTTCTTAAAATATTACTCCTCGTTTTCCTCGGTTTCGGGCTCAACCGCACCTGCATCGGCGTCAGCTTCCTCCGGAGTGTCGTTTACCTCGGCTTCGTCATGCTCGGCAACGGCAACCGAAAGTATTTTTTCGCCCTCGGCAACTCTCATTACCCTAACACCCTTTGCAGGACGGGCAAATTCCGAAATAGCACCTGCAAAAATACGGATAATTATGCCGTTTGAGGCAATCATTACAATATCTTCGTCCTTTGTAACAGGCAAAACAGCCGCAACATCGCCGTATTTACTTACCTTATAGTTTGTAAGTCCTTTACCGCCACGGGATTGGAGTCTGTAATAAGAAACATCGGAAATTCTTCCGTAACCCGTTTCGGTAATGGTAAGAAGTTTAGTATTTTCGTAACAAATTGCAATATCAACAACACAGTCGCCCTCACGAAGTGTAATTGCTTTAACGCCTCTTGCGGTTCTGCCCATTGAGCGTGCCTGCGTTTCGTTAAATCTTATTGCATAACCTTTCTTGGTGGCAACAAGCAATGTATCCTCACCCGAGGTCATACAAACATTGCATAACTCATCGTCTTCATCAAGACTAAGCGCTATAATACCGCTCTTTCTTGTGTTCTTGAAATCGGACAAACGGGTACGCTTAATAATACCGTTCTTTGTAACCATACAAATATGTCTTTCTTCCTCGTCGGTTTTGGTAACGGGGAGAATAACGGTAATTTTTTCGTCGGGCATAAGCGGTACAACATTTATAATGTTCATACCCTTGCTTGTCCTTGAACCCTCGGGAATTTCGTATGCCTTAATTCTATAAACACGGCCGAGATTTGAGAAGAGCATAATTCTATCATGTGAAGAACAAACAAACATATTCTCAACAACATCGTCTTCTCTTGTCGTCATACCCGTAATGCCTCGTCCGCCACGGTTTTGAACGGTGTATGTATCGGACGGCAAACGCTTAATATAACCGTTAACGGTCTTTGTGATAACACATTCTTCCTCAGGGATAAGGTCTTCAATATCAACCTCACCTAAAACATCGGAAATCTCGGTGCGTCTTTCGTCGGAATATTTATCACGGAGATTAAGCGCTTCGGTCTTAACAATTTCAAGGATTTTCTTTTCGTCGGCAAGAATTTCGTCACATTGCTTTATAAAGTCAAGTTTTTCCTGCAACTCATCAAGAATTTTTTGTTTTTCCATTCCTGCAAGTTTACCGAGTTGCATTTGAACAATAGCGGTAGTCTGAATATCGTCAAGCCCAAATCTTTCGGATAAGGTTTCCTTACTTTCGGCAATGGTCTTGCTGTTACGGATAATAGAAATAACCTCGTCGATATAATCGAGTGCTACCTTTAAGCCCTCTAAAATATGGGCTCTTTCGGCGGCTTTCTTGCGGTCGAAAATCGTACGGCGTCTTATTATATCACATTGGAAATCAATGCAGTTTGTAAGCATTTCCTTTAATGTGAGTATTTGCGGTTTGCCGTTTACTATTGCAAGTAAAATTACGCCGATAGTTGTCTGCAAAGAAGTGTTTTTATAAATTTTATTAAGAACAACCTGCGGATTTGCATCTCTTTTAAGGTCAACTATAATTCTTATACCGCCGTCACGCTTTGAAGAGTAGTCAACAACATCGTCAATACCCTCAATTTTCTTTTCGGCGGCAAGGTCGTATATTGCCTTAACTAAATCCTGCTTTTTAACCTTATAAGGAATTTCGGAAATAATAATTCTGAAATGTCCGTTTTTGGTTTCTTCTATTTCTGCTTTACCACGGATAACGATTTTGCCTCTGCCCGTAGCATAAGCAGCACGAATACCGCTTCTTCCCATAATAATACCGCCGGTAGGGAAGTCAGGGCCTTTAATATACTGGCAAATTTCAGGTAAATCGGCATCGGGATTGTCTATAAGACAGCACATACCGTCGATAACCTCGCCTAAATTATGAGGCGGAATTTCGGTTGCCATACCAACGGCAATACCCGAAGAACCGTTTACAAGTAACTGCGGAAATCTAATGGGTAAAACCTCCGGCTCTTCAAGACGGTTATCGTAGTTAGGTAAGAAATTAACGGTTTCCTTATCAATATCGTCAAGCATTGAAAGGGAAAGACGGTTCATTCTCGACTCTGTATAACGGTAAGCGGCGGCAGGGTAGCCGTCGATATTACCGAAGTTTCCGTGTCCGTCGATTAAAGGATAACGGAGTGAAAAGTCCTGCGCCATACGGACCATTGCATCATAAACAGATGCGTCGCCGTGCGGATGGTAACGACCAAGCACGGAACCTACCGTATCGGCACACTTTCTGTATGCCTTATCGGGGGTAAGTCCGTTTTCATACATTGTATAAAGTATTCTTCTGTGAACGGGTTTAAGACCGTCCCTGACATCAGGAATAGCACGGCCTACCAATACCGACATAGAATACTGCAACATACTTGTCTTAACTTCATCAACTATTTCGACCGGCTTAATGTTCGTGTTTTCGTCTTCCGGCCAATAAATATTTTCCTGTTTTGGCATTGTCTATTCCCTCCTTAAATATCCAAGTCAGTAGCGAATACTGCGTTTTCTTCAATGAATTTTCTTCTCGGCTCAACCTCTTCGCCCATAAGCATTGTAAATACTTCGTCGGCAAGAGCGGCATCAGCCATATTAACACGAAGCATTGTTCGGTGTTCGGGGTCAAGGGTTGTTTCCCATAACTGTTCGGGGTTCATTTCACCAAGACCTTTGTAACGCTGAACATCTATGTTGTTTCCGCCTAATTCTTCTATATATTTATCTCTTTCTTCGTCGGTAAAGGCATCAAAATACTTTTTACCCTTTGCAACTCTGAACAGCGGCGGCTGTGCCAAATAAATATGACCTTGTTCTATAAGTTCGGGCATATAACGGAAGAAGAATGTTAAAAGAAGTGTTCTGATGTGGCTTCCGTCCACATCGGCATCCGCCATAATAACGATTTTATCGTAACGAAGTTTTGTTATATCAAAATGTTCGCCTATGCCCGTTCCGAGTGCAATTACAACAGGTGTTAATTTATCGTTTCCGTAAACCTTATCCTCTCTTGCTTTTTCAACATTAAGCATTTTACCCCAAAGAGGAAGTATTGCCTGATAGGTCGAATTTCTTCCCTCAACGGCACTACCGCCCGCACTGTCTCCCTCGACGATAAATATTTCGGTCTTTGTAGCGTCGTTTGAGATACAGTCTTTTAACTTTTCGGGCATTCTTGTTTTACCGCTTATTCCCGATTTATTTCTTGAAGCATCTCTTGCTTTTTGAGCGGCTTCTCTTGCATTTGATGCGGCAATGGCTTTTTCGATTACTATCTTTGATTCACTCGGATTTTCTTCAAAGAATCTATACAGTTGGTCATTAACTATATCTCTTACCAACTGACCTACCGAAGTATTACCGAGTTTTGCTTTTGTTTGGGATTCAAACTGAGCATCGGGGAGTTTAACCGAAACAACGGCAATAAGTCCTTCTAAAACATCATCACCCTTTAAGTTATCGGCAGAATCTTTTATTTTATTAAAATCGTGTGCATATTTATTAAGAACTCTTGTAACCGTTTGTCTGAATGCCTGCTCGTGGGTACCGCCGTCAATGGTATGAAGTGTATTTGCAAATGACATTATCTTATTATCATAAGCGGTTGACCAAATAAGAGCAATTTCAGCCATTTCGTCATTTTTTGTTCCCGAAAGATAGATAACCTTTTCGTTTAACTGCTCTTTTTTAATTTTTCCTAAAAGATATTCAACATAAGATTTTATACCGCCCTCAAAACAAAGGTCGTCTTCTTTTTCGTATGTATCGGAATTTTTACGGCAGTCTTTTAATACTATTCTTACCCCTGCATTTAAGAATGCCTGCTCACGAAGTCTTAAAAGCAAAGTATCATAATCAAAAACAACTGTATCGGTAAAAATTGTCGGGTCTGGCTTAAAAGTAACGGTTGTGCCGGTTTCTTTTGTATCGCCGATTATTCTTAAATCTTCAACTATATTACCCGTTTCATATCTTTGCTTATATATATGTTCCCCGTCTTTAACCTCAACTTCAAGCCAAGAAGAAAGAGCATTAACAACCGAAGCACCAACACCGTGAAGTCCGCCCGAAACCTTATATCCGTTTCCGCCGAATTTACCGCCGGCGTGAAGAATTGTAAATACAACGCTTACGGTAGGAATACCTTTTTGCGGATGGATACCAACGGGAATACCACGGCCGTTATCGGTAACTCTTATTTTTTCGTCGTCAAGAATTTCAACCAAAATTTTATCACAAAATCCTGCCAACGCCTCATCTATTGAGTTATCAACAATTTCATATACTAAATGGTGAAGTCCTCTTTCTCCCGTAGAACCTATATACATACCGGGGCGTTTTCTTACGGCTTCTAATCCTTCAAGTACCTGTATTGAACTTTCGTCATAGGCGCCTTCAACCTGAGTTTTAATCTCTTCGCTCATTTTTTACTTTTTCTCCTTTTTGAAATTCTTGTTTTATTATAATACTTAATTTAACGGATTTTTCTTTTCTATTCTTTTTTGTAAAGTAGAAGAAGAAAGTTGTGAAAGATATACTATATGTTTTTTGTTTTTTTCTTTGCAAACAATAAAAGACCTCGGAATATCAAAAGAAATATTAAAAATTCTTTTTTCTTTTTCGGCTGTACTTAAAAAATCACGGGTTTTTTTTGATATACTCGAATTATCTATATCAAATATTGCCACTATACTTTTATCATTTATAATACAGTCATTACCGATATCAATATACATCAGTTTTCTATTTCACCTTTTTTAATATTAAAAATTTTGCCTTTAAGTAACCTATTTGTGTTTGCAGGGTCGCAGCATGTTAAAAAAACCTGCCAATTTTTAATATGATTAAGAATATAATTTTGCCTTTTCGGGTCAAGTTCACTCATAACATCGTCAAGCAAACAAATAGGATATTCACCCGTAATTTCTTTATTAACCTCGGCACCTGCGAGTTTAAGGGATAAAGCAACACTTCTTTGCTGACCTTGCGAACCGAAATTTCTTGCACTTATGTTGTTTATTAAAAAGTCTATATCATCCCTATGAGGTCCTACCGAGGTAGTACCCGAAAGCATATCCTTTTCTCTTGAATTTTTTAGATTTTCTTCTAAATTTTCTTCGCAGTTTATTAAGTATTTTATTTTAATTTTTTCATTTCCCGAAGAAATACCAAAATAAATTTTCGGAACATATTTTTCTAAAATGCTTAAATATTTTTTTCGGTAATTTATTATTTTTATTCCGTTTTCGGCAATTTCTTTTTCAAAAATATCAAGCATTACAGAAAGTGTTTTATCATATTTATAATTTTTTATTATTTTATTTCTTTGAACAACGGCTCTTACATAAGAATTTAATATTTCTATATAACTCGGATAAATTTGTCCTATTGAAACATCTAAAAATCTTCTTCTTACATTCGGAGAATCTTTAATTAGTGATAAATCAGTAGGCGAAAAAATAACTGCATTAAATATTCCCGCAAGTTTTGTAACGGAAGATAATTTTTTATCATTAAGATAAGCAGTTCTTATATTATCTTTTATTTCTATAACAGCTGTATTTTCGCAACCTTTATTAGTAAAAGAAATTTTAAGATTTGCTTTTTCTTTATTAAAATTTACAAAAACAGTATCTTTATTGTTTCTGAAACTTTTAGCACCCGTAAAAAGCCAAATTGCTTCTAAAATATTGGTTTTACCCTGTGCATTTTCTCCGCAAATAATGTTTATTTCTTTATCGGGAACAATATTTATATTTTCTATGTTTCTGAAATTTTTAACAGTTATATTATTTATCTGCATTTTTTATAATAAAACCTTTATTATTAAAAATTACTTTATCATTTTCTCTTAATTTTTTTCCACGCATAAGACAAATTTCATCATTTACGGTAACTTCACCGTTTTGAATAACTGCTTTTGCGTGTCCGCCCGATTCTACTAAATTTGCAAATTTAAGTGCAGAGTCAAGTTTTATAAAATCTTCTTTTATAAATAAACTTTCAAACTCCATTATTTTAACCTCATAGGCATAATAAGATATAAGAATTCATTATTATTTTCGTCAGCCGAAACAATAACAACACCTGAATTTGAACCGTTAAGCTTAAATTTAATATTTGCATCACTGCAAGCTCTTAATGCTTCTGATAAATATCTTGAATTAAGACCTATTTCAAATTCTTCGCCTGTTAAATTTACTTTTACCTTTTCGTTTGCTCTTCCTATTGATGTAACACAGTTAAGAACAAGTGTATCTTCATTAAGACTGCAACGGATAGGAGTAGAAAAAATGTCGTTTATAAGCAAAGAAACACGGTCAACCGACTCAATAAGTTCATTACAGTTAACCTTCATTTCCTGATTATAGGTCTGCGGAATAATTTTTTCGTAGTTAACAAATTCTCCCTCTAATAAACGGGCAATAAAAATATATCCGTCAACATTTGCACAAATAAGGCGTTTTCCTATAATAAGGTCTATTTTTTCGGTATTTTCGTCAATTAGTTTTACTATTTCATTAACGGCTTTGCCCGAAGTTATAAATTCTATGTTTTCGGGACAGTCAATTTTTTCTCTTCTAATTGCAAGACGGTAACCGTCTATTGCAACAAACTGTAAAATTCCGTCATTTATAGAAATATTTATTCCTGTTAAAATAGGTCTTGTTCCCTCAACCTGAGATACGGCAAAAATAGTACCCTTTACCATATCGCAAAACAGTTTTCCGTCAATGCTTAATTTATTACCGTCTGCAACAGAAGGCATTTCGGGAAAATCACTTGCCGCCATACCCATTATTTCAAAAACGGCTTCACCGCTTCTTATATGACACATAAGTTTTTCATCACATTCTATTTCAACCTGAACTCCGCCGAGTTTTCTTAAAATTTCAGAAAGTAAACGAACATTTATTACAATATCGCCGGCTTCTTCACATTTTGCGTACATTTCTTTTTTCATACCCATTTCAAGATTATATGTAGCAAGGGTTAAAAGTCCGTTCTCGGCTGAAATAAGAATACCTTCGAGTATTGGCATCGAGGTTTTATTGCTTACAACCTTTTGTAATTTTGATACGGCATCAAGAAAAGGTGCTCTCTCAACTAAAAATTTCATTTTTATTCTCCTTTTTCTATAAAAAAGATAAATTAAATAACAGTAGTAGTATAATGTGTTAATTTTGTTAAATAACCTTTTAGACGGCTAAAATAAAGAATTTTTGATGTTTGTAAAAAACTTGATAAAATGTTGATAATTTCAATAACTTTTTATAATCTTAAAAATGTTGATAATTTTTAAGTAATTAACATTAAAACTGTTGATAACTATGTGTTGCTTTTAAGATTTTTAATAATATCGTCAACAAGTTCTTTTTCGTACGGCTTGTCCTTCAAAAATTCCTCAATTTTATTTACATTATAAAGAACGGTTGAATGGTCTTTACCAAAATTCTCGCCTATTTGCTTATAAGACATTTCGGTGGTTTCTCTTGCAATATACATAGCAACCTGTCTTGCTAAAACAAGAGATGCGGTTCTCCTGTTTGAAAGAATATCATTTTCGGAAACATTATATGTTCTTGCAACCTCCGAAATAATCTTGTCTATCTTTATAGGCTCCGGCAAAGAATCATTTATAACATCTTTAATAAATCCCTGAACAATCGAAATATTAGGATTTTTATTTTGAATGTTTATATATGCTTGAAGTTTTTTAACAACGCCCTCAATTTGTCTTGTGTTTACCTTTATATGCTCGGCAATATAGAAAACAAGATTTTCGTCAAGTGTAATATTGCTTTGTTCGGCTTTCTTTTTTATTATTCCTACACGGGTTTCAAAATCAGGGGGAGTAATGTCGGCAAAAAGTCCGCTCGCAAGACGGGACCTTATACGGTCATCAAGAGTTTTAATATCACGAAGCGGTCTGTCAAGTGTTACGACAATTTGTTTATTGTTTTGATAAAGAGTATTAAAAGTATTAAAAAATTCTTCCTGCGTTTGTTCTTTACCTGCAATAAAATGAATATCGTCAACAAGTAAAACATCAGTGTTCCTGAACTTTGTTCGGAAATCTTCTATCGTACCGAGTCCGAGTTTGCCTTCCTGCAAAGCTTGGATAAGCTGATTTGTAAAATCTTCGCCCCTCGTGTATTCAATTTTCTTATTTGGAAATTTTTTCTTTATGTGATTTTTAATAGCTAACATAAGATGGGTTTTACCTACGCCCGACGGACCGTAAATAACTAACGGGTTGTAGTTAATAAGGCCGGGATTTTCAGCAACCGCAAAAGAAGCAGCCTGAGCAAATCTGTTTGAAGAGCCGACGATGAAATTATCAAAGGTAAAGAAATCTGCAAAGGTTAAACCCTCACTGCTTTCTTCGGCTTTTCTTATTTTTTCTTCCTCTTCTTCATAAATTATTTTTGGAGTAAGTTCTATACCCATAATAGCTTTTATTGCAGAGGATAATAAATTACTGTAATTTTGCTCAATGACGGAGCACATATATTCATTGTTATGACCTAAAACAAAATTACCGCCGTCAATACTGATAGGTTTAAGGTCTTTGAAGAAACACGCAAAAGCAACTTCGGATACGGTTTTTTTACATTCCCCGCAAACAGCTTCCCATATTTCAAATAAGGAATTGTTGGCCATTATTTTTTCTCCTTTATAAAATATAGTTATCTATATATTTATTATTATATATTATACAATATAGATTATATCATATAAATATTATCTTTTCAACAGCAACTTGCAAAAAATGTTGATAAAAAACAAAAAAATGCTTGATAATTTCTGAAATTTATGTTATTATCATATCCGCTATGATAATTTGTTAAAAAATTAAAGTTTTTGAACCGCAAGAGGGTTACCAAAACAGTTTAATTACAATCTAATTTAGTTTATCATAAAAAATAATATTTCGAGGTGTAGCGCAGTTGGTAGCGCGCCAGTTTTGGGAACTGGATGCCGCAGGTTCGAACCCTGTCACCTCGACCAGTCGAGAACCTCGACACGCAATTTGCGTAATTGAGGTTCTTCTTTTTTTGCGGTTTTTATTCTCGCATTTTTAGATTACTTAAAAATTTGACCGCAAGCAAGACTTGATTTAATTCGTTTTAAGACTTTGCCACAATGGTAAAGTCAGTATGAATGTTTCAATCAAAAATGACCGAAAGAAGAGGTTTTATCCCCACTTTCGGTCATTTTTTATATACTTTTTATAACTTTTGCCGCCACTATCAAAAACTGTTTTTAATCATTATTATCAGTATAAGCTTGTTGAGCGCTTTCAAAATCTATAACATCGTCGCTCTCCGACTTTTCGTAATTTCGGTATTTTAGTGAATATATTTTAGTAACGATATGATGATAGAGGTACAAAACGGCGATGGAAAGTATCAGCGTTATTATGCCTGCAAAACTATTAAGGCGCTCGAAAACTTCTTTATCGAGTTTGAGCAATTTCACGGTTAAATAATAAATCGGAGAACAAACAAAAAACGGAATCATCATTTCGTGTCGGGAAATGTTGTTTAACAATTCTAATTGCTTTTCCTTTTTATCACCGAAAAAGCAAAAGAAAGAAATTCCAACCGCCATTATTCCCATACCGAGCAAATGACTGACATAAACTTTGTTGTTTGACAAAGAGAGAGCTAAATACTCTAAAATAGTGAGCATTCCGCCTACACCGATGACAGTAACAATCTTTAACGAGTCAAAGATATTACTTAAAATCTCTTCCTTTCGGTGAATAAAACAGCCGATTAAGATGTACGGCAAAGCTCTTGTCAAAAAGTTTCCGCTTATATAGGTATGCCAAAATAAACGAAAACCGACAAACGATGAAAGTTCGCCCGTAAAGAGTGTAACAGCAAGGCACAAAACCGCAATATAAATATCGAGTTTCAGCAATTTAAGTTTATATATGAAATAGATAATAATATAGGCATATAAAAGCCCTTGAACAAACCATATAGTTGAACCGATAGGCAAGGCACAAATATTTAATGCCAAAAAATCAAACCAAAAAGATTTTGAGGCAAGAAGTGCCAAAGTTCCGCTCTTATCCGCAAGCAAAGAAAGTGCAAAATAAGAAACAAACATAACAGCAAAGCAAATTGCCGTCCGTCCGATTGTCCGCAGTATTCTTTTTTCAATATCTTCGCTTTCCCACAGCACAACATATCCGGAAATGACATATAAAGCCGGAAAAGCAAAACCGAATATCAAAACATTGAAGTCCTGCAAACGGGAATGCAGACCGTAGGTATAAAGTATTGCAAAAATCATAAGGAAAAATCGCATTTTCTTTATTTTAGGCACATAATACCTTGATTTTTGCAGATTTTGCGTTTCGTTATCCATTGTATTTTACCTTTCGTACGAATTCAAAATAGCGGGTCGGGGATATATAAACCACCGTAACCCTCGGTTGTATCGGGATTGGAATTTTTGTTTGGTTTTTCTTCCTCTGTTTTGCTTGACGGATTAGTACCGGCATTGCCGTTTTCCGTTTCGCCCGATATTTTTTCTTCGGTCTTGCTTTCGCCCGACGGTTTGTTATCGTTTGTATCGGTCGGTTTGCTTTCGTTTGCGGGCTTTTCGGTAACGGAAGATTTATTTGTACTGTCTGTCTTTGTGTTACCGCTTACGGTTTTTTGCTCATCGGAAGATTTAACCGTTTCGGTTTCCTCGGTCTGCTGTTGCGTTTTAGATTCGGCAGAAATATCAGATGTTGTTTTTTTGTATGATTTGTCGGTGCTTTTGCAACCTGCAAAAGCAGAGACAAGCAAAACTACGCTCAGCAAAACCGTTAAAAATTTTTTCATAAACAAGTCTCCTATCAATTAAAAAGTCAAAATAATCAGTATAAGCTCTGCTATATCACTACTGTCTTTTTTTCCGTCGCAGTTAATGTCGGGCGAGCAGTTTTCTTTTGTTGCATAAGGAACATTTGAAAAAACCTTTTTAATCTGCACCAAATCAAGCAAATTAACATTAAAATCGCCATTCATATCTCCGCAAAGACTTATGTTTGCGGTAACATTTTTTGCAAGGACAACATCTGTTTTGTGTTTCAAATAAATATCTTTTCCGCAAGAGGCAGAATTTCCCGAAAACACGGTGTTTTCAACCGTAGCTTTCGCACCGTTTTCAGCAAAAATTGCACCGCCGAAAGAGTTTTCCGTAAGTGTTGCGTTTTTGAAAACAACCCCACGCTTTACGGTTAATTCCGCACCGCTTTGGGCAAAAATAAGACCGCCTTTTGTTCCGCCCTTACCGTTGCCGTCAAGAATTATGTTTTCAAATGTAACTTTGCTGTTTTTGCCAAGTGTAAAAAGAGTACCCGAAAAGTCTTTTTTTACCGTTCGTTTTGTTGCATTTTGGTCGGTTTTTTCAAAAGCACTTTCGCCGTAAATAGCGGAATGTTCTCTTTTGGTTCCGCTTACTATATTAAGCGTGGCGCCGTTTTGAACTAAAATTGGCGATGATACCGTAATATTGTCAAAAATCTCTATTACATCACCGTTTTGTGCCTTTTCCACGGCTTCTTTCAAGGTCAGAAAAAAAGATACACTTTGTGCACTGAGGGTATCATCTTTTTCTATGTGAACTAATTGCACAAAACTGTTTGTGGTTACATCGGCTGATGAAGGAATATTTATAGAAAACATCAATATTAAGCAAATAATTAAGCTCAATATTTTTTTCATATCTTAAACCATTCCTTTCAAGTGCTTTATTTTAAGTTCAAAGATTTATATTTAATTTATAATTAAAACACAAGTCTTAAAATTTAAATTATCATAACACGGGGACTGCCTTTTGGCAATCCCCGTGTTTATTCGGTTTTATTGCGGGGGTTGACCTATGCCGCCGCCACCTAAATCGGTGACGCCGCCGTAACCCTCTTTGTTATCTTTTCCTTGATTTTCCATAGCCGTGGAGGTTGTTATTATATCTTTTGCGCCGAAATATATAAATTTAATTTCGGGTGTTTCAAATTTCTTTTTCATATTTTTTAACCTCCTTTATTTTAAGTCGCCGAGCTTAAATGAAACGGTCTTACCTTTTATGGTTGTGCCGTCAATAAGCGTTACAAACGGTGTAGCTGTTATTTCTGCATTTGCCTCTACAAGCTCTTTTGCAAACAAGGTATTTGCAAGGAAGAAGAAATCGGTATCTCTGCTGTAATCTGCAATGGAAATTTCCTTTCCGTTTGCAAGGAACGAGGTGTTGGCTATGTTTGTTTTGGCAGGGGATATCTCTTTGCCGTTAATTTTAATTTCAAATCCTGCGTAATCGTAATCTAAAAGTTTTTCACCGTTATAGCAATCGCCGTTAAGCATTGAAATTAAGCGGACATCTTTTTTCCTGTCTACTGTTTTGCACTGTGCAAATGTTCTTAAATACCATCCGGCAAAGTCAATTTCATAGTCTTCACCGAGTAGGTTTTCTTCTACGATTACTTTTTCGTTACTGCTGTTTATGTAGTAAGAACGCTGATTGCAAAGTCCGTTTTTAATATTGCCGTTGCCCTCAACAATAGTCGGTGCGCTTACAAGATAGTATTCATAAGAGATATTGCCGTCAAGGTCGCCGGTGATTGCGTAATCGCTGAAATGGGTTACATCAAAGAAAGCGTAACCGTCTTTGATTTCAACATCTTGGATTTCCTCAATATCCGATTCTTTTGTTACAACATCGGGGATATAAAAAACCTTTATATTTTTATAACCGTCGGGGATTTTTACCTTAACTTTTACGCTGTAACCACTATTGATTTGGGTTTTAACCTCATTTACATAAGCGCTTATGTCAAATACAGTTGCGGTTTGATTGGCTTTCTTTGTAACATACTGTTTTAAGGTTTTTGCTTCGGTTGATGCGGAATTTTTCTTTTGAACTCTGAATTCAACATCGTCGGCATTTTCTACATTCTCGAATGCCTTTATATCGTAATCGAAGTTTACTTCTGCCGTTGTGTCTTTGTTTACGGTTTCGGCATATCCGCAAATTGAGCATTCTCTGTACGATACATTCTCGCCGTCCTGCCATTCGCCAAATTGGTGCGTACAAACAAGACCGCAGGAACATTTGCCATCTATGTAACTATGCTCATGCCACTGTGCGTAAAGGGTGGTGGCTACGGGATCAACATTTTCCGCTTTGATTTGCGCACCGGCAGCATAAGCAGTTCCCGTGCCGTCTGCTTTTGTGTTCCAACCGAGGAATACACAGTTATCAGCCGAAAGTTCCGCAGCAGCATTGATAGCCGCCGTATATTTCATTGTAACATTTGACGGCGCAGCGCCGTGACCGTTGGCATTATAGGTAAGCGTTCTATCTTGCGACCACCCTGCCCAAAGGTTAACAGGTGCCGCAACTTTATCCCATTTTTTTGCACTTGTACCGTCGGCATTGTAATATTTTGTACCGCTACCGTCATAATAACCGGTAAATGTATATCCGTTGCGGGTTGGGAAAGTGATTGCGGGCATTGCAGAGCCATAAGTAGCTGCCGCAGTAGTTGTACCGCCAGTACCGCTATTAAAATTATAATTAACCTTAAATTTTGCGACACCGCCGTTCATATAAATTAACGGTCCGCCATTTTTGGCAGAACAACTTTCGATTGTACCGCCATTCATAGTAAAAGTGCCGGGTGTCGTGTATTTAGCATTGGCATAGACGCCGCCGCCAGTATCAGAAGCGGAACAATTTGCAATTTTACCGCCGGCCATAGTAAATGTTCCGCTTTCAAGCAAAACACCGCCGCCGCATTTTGCCGTACAATTATAAATTTGGGCTTTGGACCCCATTACGAGATTACCGCCTTTTCTTACGATTACTGCACCGCCCCAATCGTAATAGCAGTTTTTAAGGTCAACATTGCCTTTGCTTGAGTTGTCATCAAGATATACTGTACCGCCACTTCTAACTTCTATTAAGGGGGTGTTGGAGCCGGACGGCTTTTTTACTCCGTCAATGCAACCGCCGTCCGTACTGCTGTTTTTAAGTATAAGGGTACCGTCAACAATGAAAGATGTAAAATTACCGTTCGGAGCAAGATACCCGCCGTGCAGGTCAACATAAAGTTTTTTGCCCGTTTCAACGGTAACCGCACCTGTAAGTGTAAAGGTACTACTGCTTGCGATATAGACATCGCCACCGCTTTTTCCGTAAGATTGAAGGTCAGCAGTATTTGAAACATATAATCCTGCATACACCGTAACCATACCTAACGGTATCATACAAACAATCATTGTAACTGTTAGTATGATGCTTAAAATTCTTTTTTTCATAGCCAAAATCCTTTCTCAAAATAAAAATTATATATTTTTAGACATACACAAGACATTATAACACCCCAAAACGCACACAAAACGCACACTTTGGGGTGTTTTTTTGAAAAAA
>JAZUFQ010000049.1:0-111283 GCA_045640745.1 Acutalibacteraceae bacterium | reverse complement strand
AAATCGGACTATGAAGCCGCCGTTGCCGCCGATAGGATTCCAAAAGCAACACAGGATGCCATAACGGGAGCAATAGAAGAACAGATGAAAACCGTTGCCGTGCAGGCAAAGATTTCGGAAACGGTCGAGCTTCAAATCAAGCAGGCGATCTCCGATAATATGGCATCGGATGAAGTGAAAGCAAAACTTGCCGCCGCTTCCGAAGGTGCAAAGTCAATCATTTCGCTGAAAACCTCACTTGATAGCTATAACACATTCTATCTCGGACTGCTCACCTACACCGGCGGTGTTGCCTCCGCCGCAGACGGTGCCGATAAACTCGCATCCGGCGCATCCGATTTGAAGGACGGAACCGCACAGCTGAAAGACGGGGCTTCCGCTCTTTATGACGGTATTCTCCAGTTGAAGAACGGTACGCCGGCACTTGTGGACGGCGTCACGCAGCTCAAAGACGGTGCGATGCAGTTAAACGACGGACTGAAAAAATTCAACGAAGAAGGTATTCAAAAGATTATCGATCTTGTGGATGGCGATCTGAACGGCATTGTTGCTCGCTTGAAGGCAACGATCGACGTATCGAAGAATTACCGCAATTTCGCCGGTATCAGCGATGATATGGACGGACAGGTCAAATTCATTTATCGCACGGATGAAATAAAAGTTAAATAACGCAAAACAGCGGCAAGGAGAAATCCCTGCCGCTGTTCGCATACATCCTCAATCATTGTATCGCAAAAGTGGAATTTATAAAAGTGCGTTTGCCTTTTGAATATGTATGTCCGGTGCCATAAACCATTGATTTTACTTTATTTTCACCAAGTGCGTTATGAACACTTCGACCAGTCAAGAACCCCGACACGCAATATGCGTAATCGGGGCTCTTCTTTTTTTGTCACTTTTAGTTTGATTATAAGCGTTATTCATTATTAAAGCATGTTACATTGATTTATAACCGTTTAGGATAATCAAACTTAATATCTGCATCATAATTTTTACATATCGTCAATGCATAGTTCCAACATCGTATTTTATCAAAAGCTATATTCAAACCTCATAAGCAATTAACTTCTTCACTTAAAATCAACATCATTCGCACTATTACATAGCTAAAAAATTATCGTAAATCCCACAGTTTTCTTTGCAAAAACCTCAGACTGAATATGCTAAACCGGAGGTTTTGACTTATTCATTTGCTCTGTTTTTTCTTTGATTTCAAGAACTGTTTTTTCTATATCCGAAAAGTCGCAGTCTATAATAATATCGGCGTACTTTTCGTACAAATCTTTTCGCTCATTATACATCTCATCAAGCGTTTCGCCGTTTTTAAGAACAATTCCACGGGTTTTTATGTTGCTTATCCGCTCTACCATAGTATCATACGAAATTTTTAGATAAACTATTGTTGAGTTTTTGCCTAAATGCTCCATGGCTTTTTTTGAATAGACAACACTTCCGCCCGTAGCAACAACGGTATTGTTAAACTCGGTACTGCAAACGGTTTTTTCCTCTGTTTTGGTAAAATACCCGTTGCCTTTATTATTTATTATGTCCTGCAACGGCTCGCCCTCAACATTTTGGATAATCAAGTCGGTATCCTCAAAATTCATACAAAGCGCCTTGGCAAGCAGTACACCGCAGGTGCTTTTTCCGCACCCCGGCATACCTATTAAAACTATATTATTCATAGCTCTCTCCAAAAACTAAAACATTGAAATCTGATTTGTTTCGGGCAGGTCGCTGAACGCACCCAAATCGGAAAGATTTTGAATTATCGTTTTTGAAACACCCGATTCAATAGCAAAATCTTCCTTTGAAATATAATTTCCCTTTTGTGCGGCTTCATAAATTGAAAATGCCGCTTTTCTTCCGCAACCCGACATAGCACAGAACGGCAAACGCATTTTACCGTCTTCGGGGATATATTTTACGGCGTGCGATTTTTCTATATCAATAGGCAAAACCTCAATACCTCTTGACATCATTTCGTTGAAAATAAGCAGGTTTTTATAGTTATCAAGTTCTTTTTTCTCGGCGTCTTTACCCTTTGCTTTTATTGCCGACATAACCTCTTTTACTCTTCCTATACCTGCCGTAATCGTAGGCACATCAACATCTTCGGGACGGGCGGTGAAATAAGCGCAGTAATATTCGAGCGGTTTATACACCTTATACCACGCTATCCTCAAAGCCGAGATAACATAAGCGGCGGCGTGCGCTTTCGGGAACATATATTCAATCTTTTTACAACTCCCGATATACCATTCGGGAACATTTACCTTACGCATTTCGTCGGCATACTTGTTCCAATCTTCTTCGCTTACTTTACCCTTTGCGACAAGACCTTTACGGACAGTTTCGGTAATCTTAAATGCCAAGCCCTCGTCCATACCCTTATGTATAAGATATACCATTATGTTATCACGGGTACCGATAACTTCGGAAATGGTGCAGGTGCCGTTATCAATAAGGTCTTTTGCGTTGCCGTGGTAAACATTGGTGCCGTGGGAAAGTCCCGAAATCTGCAACAAATCGGCAAAGTTCTTCGGCTTACAGTCAACAAGCATATCAATGGTAAGCTTTGTTCCGAATTCGGGAAGTCCGAGTGTACCGGCGCTGGCGTCAATATCCTCGGGAGTTACGCCGAGCGCTTCGGTAGAGGTAAAAAGACTGTAAATCTTCGGGTCGGACATTGTTACATCGTTAACGGGAATACCCGAATATTCTTCCAAATATCTGTATATAGTCGGAACGACATGACCGAGTTCGTCAAGTTTAAGTATCGTATCGTGAATTGAATGGAAATCGAAATGAGTAGTAATTATATCGCTTTCGGTATCGTCGGCAGGGTGTTGCACGGGGCAAAAATCACAAATTGACATACCGTCGGGAACGATAATCATTCCGGCAGGGTGCTGACCGGTTGTTGTCTTTACCCCTGCATTTTCAACACTCTTTGCAAGTCGGTTAAGCTCGGCGTTGCTTAAAGTAATATTCATTTTTTCGGCATACGCCTTTGCAAAACCGAATGCAGTTTTTTCGGCAATGGTAGAAATCGTACCTGCCTTATAAACATTTCCCTCACCGAACAAAGTTTTTGTATATTCCTGAACCCTTGTTTGAACTTCATCGGAGAAATTAAGGTCTATATCAGGCACCTTATCGCCCTTAAAGCCCAAAAAGGTCTCAAACGGTATATCGTGTCCGTTTCGGTTAAGCGGTGTTCCGCATTCGGGGCAGTCCTTTGGCGGTAAATCAAAACCCGAACCGTATGTGCCGTCGGTAAAAAATTCGCTGTGTTGACACTTTGGGCAAACATAGTGGGGTGCTAAGGGATTAACCTCGGATATTCCTGCCATAGTTGCAACAAAGGAAGAGCCGACCGAACCACGGGAGCCGACCAAATACCCCTCTTTTTCGCTGTATGCAACAAGCTTTTGAGCCGAGATATACATTATAGAAAATCCGTTGCTTATTATCGAATTAAGTTCTTTTGAAAGCCGTTTTTCAACTATTTCGGGCAGATTTTCGCCGTAAATTCTATGTGCATTTTCCCAACAAATATCTTTAAGCATATCGTCAGAGCCCTCAATAACGGGCGGATAGCTTTTTGTCGGAACGGGTACGATATCACCGCTAATCATATCAGCAATTTTATTTGGATTATCTATTACGAATTCCTTTGCACGCTCGCCGAAATACGAAAAATCTTCGAGCATTTCTTCGGTTGTTTTAAGGTAAAGCGGTGCTTGGTTTTCGATATCGTCAAACCCTTGCCCTGCCATAACTATTTGACGGATAATGCCGTCCTCTTTTGTTAAAAAGTGGACATCGCCCGTTGCAACAACGGGAAGCCCCAACTCGTCCGCAAGCGACACAACCGTTTTATTAAATTCTTTAATTACATCAAGATTTGTAACATTCTTAAATCTGTTTTTAATGATTTCTCCCGTTTTCTTATCGGTTTTGTCGGGATTTTGCGATTCTCTTACCATAAAGGCATTATTGCCGAGCGGTTGAATTTCAAGATAATCATAATATCTTGCAATTTCCAAAAGCTCTTCACGGGGTTTCCCGTCAACTATCGCCTTATAAAGCTCGCCTAATTCACAAGCCGAGCCGACGATAAGCCCCTCTCTGTGAGCATCAAGGTCAGACCTTAAAGTAATCGGGCGACCGTGGAAGCATTTTAAGTGGGCATTTGATACAAGTTCATAAAGATTTTTAAGCCCTACGCTGTCCTTTACGAGAATAATTTGGTGGTTACGGAGTTTTCCTATTTGCTTTGAGTTAAGTCCGCTTATATCGTATCTTGTATCGTCGATAAAGTAACTTTCAACACCGTAGATAACCTTAAATTCTCCGCCTTTTTTACGGATACCTGCAACAGCGCTTGCGGCGGCAGGATAGCTTTGAACTACGCCGTGGTCGGTTATGGCTATGGCTTTATGTCCCCATTTATATGCTTTATTTATTATGTCGCCTGCTTTTGAAACGGCGTCCTTTGCCGACATATTTGTATGGCAATGAAGCTCAACTCTCTTTTCGCCGTCATATTCGTCTATTTCTTCGTATTTTTGGACAGTTGCAAGAGCCGTAACCTCAACCAAAAAGTCGTTAGTCCAATTATCGAATTTATACTCGCCGTTTACGATTACATTTGCGCCGTCATAAAGCGCTTTTAACGATTTTTTTATTGCGTTTGTTTCGCCCTCAACATCCTTTGAAAACTTGGGGTTTATAAACTTTGTAATGCTTGCATTAAAAGAGTTTGTCCCGTCGCTGAAACAAAACTTCGCCTTAATCATTCGCTTGCCCGTACGGGTATCTCTTACCTGAATATCGGTGCCGAACACCTCGCCCCACGCCGCAATCAGTTTGCCTTCATCTCGGTCGGTAGGCGGAGTGATGTTTTTAAGCGGTATTATATCGGTATTTATTTTTCTGCCGTAAAAAAGCTCGGCACTCTCGATATAAATCGGGAGTCCGTCCTTCGGCTTTCCCGTAAAGACCTTTTTTTCGGGCTTCGGTTGTTCACTTACCTGCACTTTTTCCTGCGGTTTTATAGTAGTTTGCGGTTTTATCGGCTCGGCTATTTCGATTTTTTCGCCGACGCTGTCGCCCGAAATATTTACCGTAACATCTATACCGAAAAGTGTTCTGATATGGGATGCAAACTGTTTTGAAAAATCGGAATTGTTTATAATATCTATACCGCCGTATTTAAGCGACACACTGACGGTGTTATCGGAAATTTCAAATTCGGCATTGTTAAGATAGCCGTTATAAACGGCATTTTTTGCCATTAGATTTGAAACAACATCCTTTGCGGCATCAATACTGAAAGCAGTCGGCCGGAACTTTATATTTATATCGGCATCTTTAAGCTTCAAAGCCTCTGTAACGGTATTCTTAAAACCGCTTAAAGTACTATGATTTACATACTTGTCCGATAAAATTTCTATGTATAATATTCTATTGTCTTTATCAAGCTTACAAGAGCCGACACCCGCATTTGCCAAATCTTCGGGCAGGCTCTTACAGTAGTTTATAAACAATTCTTTAACCGTGCGCATATAATTCTCCGTCTTTACATTTTGTTAATTTCGTCTATTAAAACATCAAGCAGTTTTTCTTCGGGAATATTTTTATAAAGTATTTCGCCCTTTTTGAACAAAACACCGCTTCCCTTTCCGCCTGCGATACCGATATCGGCGTTTTTCGATTCGCCGGGGCCGTGTACAACACAGCCCATAACGGCAACCGTAATATTTTTATCGACATTTTGAAGCCGAATTTCCGCTTCCTTTGCAAGCGAAATAAGGTCAATTGATGTTCGCCCGCAGGTAGGGCACGAAACGAACTTTATGCCCTCGTTTCTAATCCCCAAACCTTTAAGCAGTTTTTTAGCGGCATAAACCTCTTCTATCGGGTTATCGGTTAGCGAAATACGAATTGTATCGCCTATACCCTTTAACAAAAGTCCGCCTATTCCGGCAGAGGATTTTATTATTCCCATTTCCTTTGTGCCTGCCTCCGTAACGCCTAAATGAAGCGGATATGGGCAGGTTTCGGCGGCAAGCGAATATGCCTCATACATACGGATTGTATTTGAAGATTTAAGTGATAAAACTATATTATCAAAATCATATTTTTCCAAAAGCTTTATATGATAAAATCCGCTTTCGACCATGGCCTGTGCAGTCGGACTGCCGTATTTTGCAAGAATATCCTTTTCGAGCGAGCCCGAATTTACGCCTATTCTTATCGGAATGTTATGTTGTTTACAAACGCTTGCAACCTCTTTTACCTTACTGTCGTCACCTATATTACCGGGGTTTATTCTTATTTTATCGGCGCCTGCATACACACTCTCGACAGCAAGCTTATAATCAAAATGAATATCGGCAACAAGCGGAATATCTATCGCTTTCTTAACCGCTTCAAGAGTTTTCAGCGACTCATTATCGGGAACGGAAATGCGGATAATCTCGCACCCCGCATTTTGAAGTTCAACCGCTTGATTTACATTCCCCTCTATATCGTGGGCGAAAACATTGAGCATCGACTGAACGGTTATTTTACTTCCCCCGCCGATAAAAAAACTGCCTACCGATATTTTCTTTGTATCCTTATTTGTAATCATTATTTTATCAGTCCCCAAATATCCTTTGCCGTAACAAACAGCATAAGTGTAAGCAAAAGCGCAAAACCTATCCCGTGTATAAGTGCCTCATACTTTTGCGGTACTCTTTTACGGGTAATCATTTCGGCAATAATGAAAAGCAATCTTCCCCCGTCAAGCGCAGGCAACGGCAGGAGATTGAAAAGTCCTAAATTTATGGTGATAAGCGCCATAATCGGTATAACATCAAAAAGGCGCTGTTTTGCGATATTACCGATTGTTGCGGTAAGACCGACAGGCCCCGACATTGCGCTTATTCCGTATTTCCCCGAAATCAAATCAATGAGCGAACGCCAAACAACAGCACAGTATGAAACCGAGGTTTTTACCGTTTGACCGATAAAGCTACCTACTGTCTTTTTTTGCGGAACAACATAAAAATCTACCTTCAAGTAGGATATTCCGTTATCTTCTTCGGTATCGAATTTAACATTTTTAAGTTCTTTTGTTTTGCCGTTTCTTTTGACCGTTACATCAATTTTTCCGTTATCAACATTTGTAAAAGCATAACTTAAATCGGTTGTCGAGAATATTTTTCTTCCGTCTACCTTTAAGATTTTATCCCCTGCTTTAAGCCCCGTGCTTTCGCTTACGGAGTTTTCGTAAAAGCCCGAAACGGTTGTGGTTGTAAACATTTTTTGCGGAGCAAGAGTAACACCGACAAGAATAAGACCTAAAAGCAGATTAAAGGTTGCACCCATTACTACCACGATAAACCGTCTTATCGCCGATTTATTGCAAAAAGCACGGGAGTCGGTGCTGTTTTCATCTTCGCCCTCCATAGCGCAGTAACCGCCGAGAGGAATAAGATTAACCCTGTAAAGCGTTTCGCCCACCTGCTTTGAAAAAAGTTTAGGACCGAAACCTACTGCAAATTCGTTCACCTTAACACCAACCGATTTAGCGGCGATAAAATGTCCGAATTCGTGAATTATTATTAAAAGCAAAAACAAGAAAACCGCAACTAAATACGGCCAAATATTTCCCCAAATGCTTATTGTTATCACTACCTTTTAACAGTATCTCTTACTCTTTGTCTTGCGAGTTTATCGGTTTCGTAAATATCTTCGAGTGTAAAATCTTTTTTTGCATTCCCGACTTCCATTCCCTTTTCTACAAGCTCGGCAATTTCCAAAAATTTGATTTTACCCTCTAAAAACAGTTTAACCGCCTCTTCATTGGCGCCGTTCGCCGCCGTTGGATAAAGTCCGCCTTTTTTTATGGCTTCTATACATAACGGCAGACACTTAAAGGTTTTTGTGTCGGGCTTCTCGAAGGTGAGTTTTCCTATATCCGAAAGGGAAAGATTTTCAAATTTTACCCCTCTTTCGGGATAAGTAAAGGCATATTGAATAGGCACTTTCATATCGGGTGTTCCGAGTTCTGCAATAACCGCACCGTCGGAAAATTCAACCGCTGAATGAAGAATACTCTGCCTATGAACGAGAATTTCGATTTGTTCAGGGGTAACATCAAATAAATGCACCGCCTCAATAACTTCAAGTCCCTTATTCATAAGTGTAGCCGAATCTATGGTAATTTTAGCGCCCATCGACCAATTAGGATGATTAAGTGCTTCTTTTACGGTAACATCTTTAAGTTCGGCTCGTGTTTTGCCGAAAAACGGTCCTCCCGATGCCGTTAAAATTATCTTTTTAAGGGCATTTTCGGGAGCGCCCACGAGTGACTGAAAAATAGCCGAATGTTCGCTGTCAACGGGTAAAAGCTTAACTTTATTCTTTGCAATTTCCCTTTTGACAATATCTCCGCCCGTTACAAGCGTTTCTTTGTTGGCAAGAGCAATATCCTTTTTTGCATTTATTGCACTAAGTGTGCTACAAAGTCCCGCAATACCGACAATAGAGCAAAGCACCATATCGCCTTTTCCCTGCGCTACGGCATTTACGCCCTCTTTGCCCGACAAAACCGAAATATCGGTATCGGCAAGTTTTATTTTAAGTTCGGCGGCGGCGTTTTCGTCCGACATAGCAACAGAAATAGGCTTAAATTCCCTTGCCTGCTTTTCGAGAAGTTTTACATTTTTTCCTGCCGCAAGTCCCGTAACCCTTATGCCGAGTTTTCTTGCCACCTCTAAACTTTGGGTTCCTATTGAACCCGTTGAACCTAAAACAATAAACTCTTTCATTAAATTACCCCGATTTCCATAAACATATACAAAATCGGTGCAATTAAAAGCATACTGTCAAAGCGGTCAAGTATTCCGCCGTGTCCCGGTATTAAATTGCTGTAATCTTTAAGACCGACACTCCTTTTAATTGCCGAGGCGAAAAGGTCGCCCATCATACCGACAATGCAAAACGGTACGGTAAGCAAAAGTGTAGCCAAAAGGTGTTCTGACTTAAAGCACAAAACAAGTATCAATGAAACAATAACACTTGATGCAATACCGCCTATTGCACCCTCAACCGTCTTTTTAGGGCTTATTTCGGGGCATAACTTGTTTTTTCCTAAAAAACTTCCGACAAAATAAGCACCCGTATCGCAAATCGAGGCAAAATTAACAAGGAGCAATAAATAGTATATTCCGCTGTTAAAGGAAATAATACCGCCGAGAAACGAAAAACCGTAGGAAAGCACAAGCGGATAGGCGGTATAACCTAAAATTTTATCGAGTGAAAAATCTTTATGATTATAAAGCACTATAAAAACCGCAATCAAAAAATAAATTATTGAAAAATAAAGCGGTGCTTTTTCAAAACCGTTTGGCAAAGCAATATTCTTTTTATCAAGAAGAAAAACCATAACGGCGCCGTAAACAGAAGCGACAACCGTAAGAGCGGTATTTTGAAGTTTTGCCACATTTTTTATAAGCTCATAAACAGCAAAGGCGCAAAGAACGGCTAAAAAAGCCGTAATAACCAAAGGACACCAAAGTTTACCTACCGTAATAGCCGCCAAAACAACGGCAATAATTACCGCCGCCGATATAATTCTTGTTTTCATAATTATCCTCCCTTAATAGCTTAAACTCCGCCGTATCTGCGGTTTCGTTTTGCGTAGTCCTCTATCGCCATATCAAGATGTTTCGGCTTAAAATCAGGCCATAAAATATCCGAAAACCAATATTCTGCATAAGCCGACTGCCAAATAAGATAGTTTGAAAGACGGTATTCACCGCTCGGTCTTATAATAAAATCGGGGTCGGGCATATTTGCGGTATAAAGGTTGTCGCTTATCGTCTTTTCGTCAATCTCGTCAGCCGAAATTCCGCTTTTAACGATTTTTTTAACGGCATTTACAATTTCATCTCTTCCGCCGTAGTTAAGCGCAATATTAAGTTTCATACCCGTTGCATTTTCGCTTTCTCTTTCGGCATCGTCTATAAGTTCTCTTATATCCTTATCAAGCACCGAAATATCACCGATAAATTTAACCTTAATATTTTCGTCCTTAAAGTTTTTGGCATCTTTAAGATAATCTCTTAAAATGCCCATTATGTTATCGACTTCTTCTTTCGGTCTTTTCCAATTTTCTGTTGAAAAAGCATACACCGTCATATATTGAAGCCCGATTTTATTGCCGTATCTTGCAATTTCCTTAAAGGTTTTTGAGCCTGCGGCGTGGCCTGCCGTTCTCGGAAGAGAACGTTTTTTTGCCCATCTTCCGTTGCCGTCCATAATTATGGCAATATGTCGGGGCATTTTATCAAAATGCTTTTCTTTTTTTAATATACCCATATATTCACCTAAAACATAAGCGCACTTTTTGTGCGCTATATGTTTTATATTTCCATTATTTCTTTTTCTTTAACCGATTCGAGTGTTTCTATCTCTTTGCAATATTTATCGGTTAAGTTTTGTATTTTCTTTTCGCCGTTTGATTCGTCGTCCTCGGTTATTTTGTTTGCCTTTTTAAGTTCTTTTAACTTATCAAGCGCATCTCTTCTGATATTTCTTACCGAAACCTTTGAATCTTCGGCGGTCTTTTTAACATCTTTAACGATTTCTTTTCTTCTCTCCTCTGTAAGCGGAGGGAAATTAAGACGGATAATCTTTCCGTCATTTTGCGGATTGATAGCGATTTCAGATGTCAGAATTGCCTTTTCGATTTCTTTAAGCGTTGAAGCGTCCCACGGCTGAATAACAAGTGTTCTTGCTTCGGGGACCGAAACGGCAGCCATTTGCTGAATAGGCGTCGGAACACCGTAATAGTCAACCGTTATCCTGTCAAGAACAGCAACATTTGCTCTTCCTGCTCTTACTGCCTTATACTCTCTTTCAAGTGCGGCTACGGTTTTAGTCATTTTTTCTTCGGTATTTTTAAGTAATTCGTTCATAATGTCCTCCAAAAAATTATTCTACAAGTGTGCCGATGGTTTCACCCTTAACGGCTTTAACAATATTATCGGGGTTATCAAGATTAAATACCAAAATTTTGATTTTATTATCCATACAAAGCGATGCAGCAGTAGCATCCATAACATGAAGTTCCTTTTGCAAAACATCGTGATGCGATAACTTATCAAACTTAACAGCATTCGGGTTCTTCTTCGGGTCGCTGTCAAAAACACCGTCAACATTAGTTGCCTTAAAGATAACATCGGCACCGATTTCGGCGGCACGCAAAGCGGCGGCAGTATCGGTTGAGAAGAAAGGATTTCCCGTTCCGCAACCGAAAATGACAACCCTTCCCTTTTCAAGATGTCTTATTGCTTTGTTTCTTATATACGGCTCGGCAACCTGACGCATATCAATAGCGGTTTGCACCCTTGCGGTAACGCCCAACTGCTCTAATGTATCGGCTAACGCAAGTGAATTTATCGTTGTTGCAAGCATACCCATATGGTCGGCTCTCGTCCTATCCATATTTCCGCTTGACCTGCCACGCCAGAAATTTCCGCCACCTACGACAATGGCAATTTCAGCACCTAAATCGGTGGCTTCCTTTACACGCTTACAAACATCGTAAACCTTATCAAAATCAATGCCCGTACCTTTTTCTCCGGCTAAAACCTCGCCCGAAAGTTTAAGTAAAATTCTTTTATAAACGGAACCCATTTTTAACAACCCCAATAGTTAATATTTATTTATTATATTCTACATTAGAACTCGGCTCTTGTCAACAATAAAAGGAGTGAAAAATCACCCCTTTTACAGTTTATCCGCAATATTAAAAATCAAGTCTTTTGTTTTTTCAAAGCCCAAACAAGCGTCGGTTATTGATTTGCCGTAAACTTTACCGTTTTGCGACTGTGCGCCGTCCTCAATGTAACTTTCTATCATAAAGCCCTTAACAAGCTTTTTAATATCGGAAGTTTCGTTTCGGCTTTTCATTACATCCATAACTATTTTTGACTGCTCAAACGGGTTTTTTGCCGAATTTGCGTGGTTTGTATCAATAATAACAGCAGGGTTAAGTTCGGCATTTTCATTATACAGTTCATTTAATTTCATAAGGTCATCATAGCGGTAATTTGAAATATAATTCCCCGACAAATCGGTATAACCACGAAGAACTGCATGAGCAAGCGGATTGCCCGTGCTTTCTACCTCCCAGCCTCTGTAAATAAAGGTGTGGGGGTGATTTGCCGAAAGAATGGCATTCATCATAATCTTCATATCACCGCCTGTCGGGTTTTTCATTCCGACAGGGATATCTATTCCGCTTGCGGTAAGCCGATGCTGTTGATTTTCAACCGAACGGGCGCCCACCGTAACATATCCCAAAACATCGGATAAATAGCGGTAATTATCGGGATAAAGAAGCTCATCGGCGCAGGTGAAACCGTAATCTTTTAATATGCTTATGTGCAGTTCTCTTATGGCAATTATTCCGTTTAGAATATCTTCTTTGCCGTTCGGGTTCGGCTGATGAAGCATACCCATATATCCGTCGCCCGCAGTTCTCGGCTTATTAGTATAAATTCTCGGAATGATAAGTATTTTATCCTTTACCTTATCGGAAACGGTTTTAAGCCGTTCTATGTAGTCCATAACCGCATCTTTGTTGTCAGCAGAACAAGGCCCCACAATAAGCAAAAGCTTGTCAGTTTCTTTCAAAAAAATATTTTCTGTTTCTTTTTGCCTTTTTTCTTTTATTAAAGCCAAATCTTTTGTCAAAGGATACTCGGCTTTTATATCCCTTGGGATAGGTAATTTTCTTATAAATGTTGCACCCATTTTATCTTTCCTTTTTATGTTTTATAAGTAAATTTAATTCCCGATTTTTCTAAGTTCTTAAAGAAATCGGGGAAGCTTTTATTTACCGCCTCGGCGCCCTTTATTTTTCCGCCGTATTTTGCGCTCAAAAGCGACAGCGCCATGACGACACGGTGGTCATTATGTCCCGAAAGGTCTTTATTCGGGGCTTTAATATTTTCAGGGTTTATAATCACCTTACCGTTTTCCTCAATTACCGATACGCCGAATTTTTTAAGTTCCTCTTTCATACTTAAAATGCGGTCGCTTTCCTTAAATTTAAGACGGTTTATACCCTTAAATTCGGCTGTGCCCGTAAAACACGAAACACAAAACATTAAGGGGGCTAAATCGGGGCAGTTTCTTAAATCAAATGCCTTTTTGCCGTTTTTTAAGTCAGAAAACATCTTTTTATATATAGTATCGCCCTGCACCGTATTTATGTCGGCACCCTTTACGGATAAATTACCGTCCAAAAACGAAAACGCCTCTAAATACGCCGAATTTGTAGCATCTTTTTCGCATACAAAAACGGTGTCTTTTATTTTTTTACTGCCGAAAACCGTAATTATATTTCCGTTTTTTTCAGTTTTTATGCCAAACTGATTTAAGGTGTTAAGTGTAATATCTATATAGGGCGCACTTTCGGTTTCACCGCTTATTTTAATAACACTTTTGCCGTCTACAAGCGAAAGAGCAAGCAAAAGCCCCGTAACAAACTGACTTGAAATTTCGGCGCACACGGTAAATTCACCGCTTTTTATCAAACCGCAAACGGTTATACTGTTTTTTGTTTTTTCAAACAAAAAGTTTTGATTTTCAAATATTTTTTCGTATTCATCAAGCGGTCTCGAAAAAAGTTTTTCAGTGCCGAAAAGCTTAATTTTTTTACCGAATAAAAGGCAAACGGGAATTAAAAACCTTAATGTACTTGCGCTCTCATTACAAAAAAGTTCGGTGTTTTCGGCTGTTTTTTGAACATTCAGTCCGCCGATTTCGATAAAATCTTCACCCGTCAAAACATCGGCGCCGAGTTTTTTTAAGCAGTCGGCAGTAGCCAAAACATCTTCCGAATATGTAACATTTTCTATTCTGCTTTTATCCGAAAAAGCGCCTAAAATAAGCGCTCTGTGTAAAAAACTTTTTGAAGCGGGCGCAGTCATTTTACCGTTTGCAACCGATTTTTCAAATATAACATCCATACACTATTTACCCGACAACAGGCAGTCTATCGCCTCTGAATATCCGTTTATGCCTTTGCCCGTTATCGTCGCTTTGGCGCCGTCTTTTATGTAACTTATCTTTCTGAACGGTTCCCTTTTTGAAATATCGGAAATATGTACCTCAACATAAGGAATTGACACGGCTTTTAAGGCATCGGCAATGGCAATACTCGTATGCGTATAGGCGGCAGGGTTTATAACAATACCGTCAATTTTACCGTATGCTTCGCCGATTTTATCGACTATATCACCCTCGTGATTAGACTGAAAAATCTCGACATCAACATTTGCGATTTTGCACTTATCGTAAACCTTTTCGCAAAGGTCTTTGTAAGTTTCGTTTCCGTAAATTTCTTTTTCTCTTATGCCTAACAAATTGAGATTTGGTCCGTTTATTACAAGAATTTTCATTTTTTTACACCGTTTCTTTTATCTTAATTTATTTAAGATTTCTTTTAGGGTTTCGTCGGGACAACCGTTTGCATTTACCGTAATTTCACCGTATTTTTCATATAAATCAGCACGGTTTTTATAGATTTCTTTGATATTTTCTTTGTTTTGCAAAAGCGGTCTTGAATTATCGGGTTTTATTTTTTCTATATCCCTTTTAAGCAAAATAATTTTGCCGTTTTCTTTTAGATATTCCATATTTATTTCTTTTGTTACGGCGCCGCCGCCCGTTGCAATGATAAGAGACTGTCTTTTTGAAATTTCTTTTATGATTTCGGTTTCGGTATCTCTGAATTTTTCTTCGCCGCAATTTTCGATAATTTCTCTTGGGGTTTTGCCCGTTGCTTTTATTATTTCGCTGTCGGTATCAACAAACTCTTCCCCCGTTTTTTCGGCAAGCATTTTTCCTATTGTTGTTTTACCGCTCTCGGGCATACCGATTAAAACAATATTTTCTTTTTCAAAAATTATATCGTTAAGTATTTTTTCGGCGGTTTTAATTTCTATGTCTTTTCCGCTTATGAGTTTTGCCGAGCAAAGCGCCTGAAAAACAAGCATACCAAGACCGCCGTCGGCAGTTATTCCGAGTTTTTTTGCATCGCATATAAGTTTTGTTCTTATAGGGTTATAAACGGTATCAAGCACTGCTTCAAGTCTTAAAAAACCGCTTAAATTTATTGCGCTTTTGTGAATATCGGGATACATTCCGCAGGGCGTGGTATTGATAATCACATCGGTTTTATCATAATAATTCCTTATGTTTTCATAGGTGTCAAACCCCGATTTTTCAGTTCTTGAAAGCGCAATTATACTGTCAGCACCCATACTTTTTGCAACCGCAAAAACGGTTTTAGAGGTTGCTCCGCTACCTAAAATCAAAACATTTTTATTTTTTAAGTCGATATTATTTTTTTGAAGTAAGTAGATAACGCCGTCATAATCGGTATTGTAGCCGTAAAGTTTACCTTTCTTATTAACCACGGTGTTTACGGCACCGATTTTTTTTGCTTTTTCGTCAATAAAATCAAGAAAAGGCATTACGGCAGTTTTATAAGGAATAGTAACATTTATGCCGTCAAAATCTCTTTTTATTAAAAATTCACCCAGATTTTCTGCGCTTATTTCAAAGTTTTCATAGGTGCAATCATAAAGTTTCGGGTGAATTTCGGACGAAAAGCTATGAACGAGTGTTTTTCCTATAAGTCCGCATTTCATTGGTTTTTTAGTCCTTCTGTCCCTAAATTTTGCGAAAGCATATCAAGAATTACAAGCGCCGTAATACTGTCGGCAACAACCCTCGCTCTGTGAACGATACACGGGTCGTGCCTGCCAACAAAAGATACCGCCGTTTCTTCTTTTGTTTTTATGTTTACCGATTTTTGCTCTTTCTCTATTGTCGGTGTCGGCTTTATCGCAAGGCGGAAAATTATCGGCTCGCCGTTTGATATTCCGCCGTTTATACCGCCCGAATTGTTGGTTTTTGTATGTATTTCATTATTTTTTATGTAAAATTCGTCATTTGCGTTTGAGCCGAATTCTTTTGTAATATCAAACCCTTTGCCGAATTCTATTCCCTTTACGGCAGGAATTGAAAAAAGTCCGTGCGAAAGCATACCTTCAAGCGTATCAAACCACGGCTCTCCGACACCTGCTTTAAGACCTGTTACCGCCGTTTCAAGCACACCACCGACACTGTCTTTATTTTCGGAAGCCAAAAGTATTTCTTTTTTCATAAGTTCGGCTTTTTGGTCGTCTAAAACTGCAAAATCCAAACGGTTCAGCTTGTTTATATCACTGTCAAAATCTAAAAAATCACGGTCGCAAACATTATGTATGCTTTTAATGTGCGTGCCTATTAGAATGCCCTTTTCTCTTAAAACCGAAACGGCTATCGCACCTGCTGCAACAATGGGTGCAGTTAGGCGTCCGCTAAAATGTCCTCCGCCCGAAAGTAAACCTATTTCACCGTATTTTGAAAAAGCACTGTAATCAGCGTGCGACGGTCTTAAAATGTTCCTAAAATTTTCATAATCGGAAGTGTTTACATCGGTATTTTCGATAATTATGCAAATAGGTGTTCCTAAGGTGTATTCACCGTTTACACCGCTTATTATCTTAAATTCGTCCTTTTCGGCACGGGCAGTCGAAATCTTACCGTTTGGTTTCCTTTTTAGTAACTGCGCTTTTATAAAATCTCTGTCAATTTTAATACCCGACGGGATACCGTCAAGCACTACTCCGACCGCTTCTCCGTGACTTTCCCCGAAAAGGGTTACAGAAACATTATTACCGAAAGTGTTTTTCATTGTTTTTTCCTTTCTTTGTCCGAAATATCACTTTGATATTTTTTGGATATTATTATGTTTTGTTTTAGAAATTCGGTATAATAAGGCAGTATTTTTCGGTTTTTTATGTATAAAGAATTGTTTTTAATCATTTCTTTTTCTCTTATACTGTCTTCCGTTTCCAAACCGTTTTCGGCTTTATAATCGGCAACCGATAAAACCTCTTTCATTCTTTTTTCAAAGAGCTTTGCCATTTTCTTATCAATTTTATCAATGTTTTTTCTTGCTTTTTTAATATCCTTCAAAATATCACCTTTTTAAGAAAATGAATAAAAGTCCGCCGACCGTCATACACCATTTTCGGTACAACCGTAAGCGGACTGACTATTGCCCGTAATTTTCTGCCATTTTGCTTAAATTATTTTAACTTGTTTTTTTCAGTTTGTCAAGACACTGTAACCTTACCGATACCTGAATATATTAAGTTTTCCGTCCTTATTTAATGTTGCCAAAAAGACATCTTTTTCGTTTTTAACATTTTGCTTTTCCATTTCTTTTTTAAGCCATATTTTATCAAAACCCATAGATATTAAATTTTTTTCGATAATAACTCCGTCGGAAATAACATTTGTAAAAAGCTCTTCGCCCGAAAGTTCAAGTTCAATATCGCTTGCGGTTATCGGACGCATATCGGGGTAGGGCAAAAAGCTTATTTTACCGTTCGGCTCGAAAAATGCCGTTTTTACGGAAGAAATATCAAAATACCCCGCCGTTCTTGACTGCATTAGAAATTCGCTTAAATCAAGGTGCGCTTTTTTAAGTCCCGATTTAATGATTTTTCCGTTTTTCATAAGAGTAATGCTTTTGCCGAAGAACAGTTTTCTGACGCAGTAAAATTTAGATGTTAAAAACGAAATCAAAATCGCCGCAAGCGCATAAACCGCCATTGCCGCAACACCGTACAGCGGTTTTTCAAGGTCGGTTGCCATTTCGGCGGCGATAGAGCCTATGCTTATTCCTATTACATAGTCAAACATAGTAAGCTCGGAGACCTGACGGTTGCCCATAAGCTTTGTCAGTATAAACAGTACAATCAAAGACGATAAAGATGTTATAACGATTTTTATTATTTCCATTTTGTTCACCGTGTCCTTTTTATAAGCTCACTTTATATCTTTACCGAAAACAACGGTTTTACACGGCAAAATTCCCCTTATTTCGCTTGACCGAGAGGAATTTTCGTGTTATACTCAATGTACTGTACTTTTGAAAGGAAGTGTACCCTGTTTTGGAGGGAACAAAACAAATTGCAAAAAACCGTCAGGCATATCACGAATACTTTGTTCTTGAAACCTTTGAAGCAGGTATTTCTCTTTGCGGTACGGAGGTCAAGTCGATAAGGCAGGGCGGAGTAAATCTTAAAGATGCTTGGATTAACATTGAAGACGGTCAAATGCTTATTAAACAAATGCATATAAGCCCTTATGAATTCGGGAACATCTTTAACCGTGATTCAAAAAGAGACCGAAAACTTTTAATGCATAAGCGTGAAATTTTGCGCCTTTTCGGTCAGGTTAAACAACAAGGGCTTACGCTTATTCCGTTGTCGCTTTATTTTAAGGGCTCAAAGGTTAAGGTTGAGGTCGGTCTTTGCAAGGGTAAACAACTTCACGATAAGCGTGCCGTTGCCGCCAAAAAAGACGCTGACCGTGCCATTGACAGAGCAATAAAAGAACAAAATAGGTAAAATATGTACCCTCTTCACTATTCACTATTACTTCTTACCTAAAATTCGGGGGCGTAAAGGTTTCGACAGGGATTTTGAACCTATGGAAGCGAGCAGAGGTGCGGAACCGCTTAAAATCCGCAAATTAAAATTAACTGACAAAAATACAGTTGCTTTTGCTGCCTGATTAGGCAGCCGTCCGACAAAAGATTACCGCGGCTTTTGAAGGGCGTCATTTAGCGGTGAATGTGAACGGTGGGCTGACTCTCCTGCCGTCATGAATCGGAGTCTACTAAACCGTATCGCCTGACTATCGGCTGTACGGTGAGGGAATGTAAATGACAGTCTGCGCTCGGAGATGCCATAGGGAATAGATTTTTGGACGGGAGTTCGATTCTCCCCGCCTCCACCAAAAATAAGACAGTGCCGTTTTCGGTGCTGTCTTATTTTCTTTCGTTAAGGGGAGAGGCGAAAAGAACGGTTTTCCCGTTAGGGAAAATTGCAACCTTTCGGGGAACGGTTGCAAAGTTCGGGTGCGTGCCGTCGCCGATAGGCGTCGGGCGACTCTCCCCGCCTCCACCAGCCGAGGGGGCTCGACACCCAATTCGAGAATACAGTCAGTGCAAACATAAAGTTTTTGTACCCGACCGTAAGTTTGTCAATGGTTATGAATGCCCAAAAATAAGACAGTGCCGTTTTCGGTGCTGTCTTATTTTCTTTCGTTAAGGGGAGAGGCGAAAAGAACGGTTTTTGTCGGGAAAATTTGGCTTACTATTCCATTCGTTCTCATTTTTGGGATTAAGATAACAGCTTGTAACTATTTGGCCGGGTGTTTTTGGTTGACAAAACCGCAGTTAAAAAGTATAATTATTTAGTAAAAATATAATTTTAAGGTGGCATTTAATGAAAAAAGTCATTTCGGTTATATTGCTTATTTCTGTTTTTGTAGTTTCGGTATTTTCGTTGCCGTCAAGTGCGGCAAATCAAACAGGCGCTGTAATATCGGCTACCTCGATTTATACCGATGCCGGAACAGACAATACTCATACCGTAGACGGTGGACCGTCAACTGCCATAAAATCCGTAAGTGCCGGTACGACCTTTGAGGTATTAGAGCAAAAGAACGACGGCGACGGAGACTTATGGTATAAGGTTAAGCTTTCGGACGGTACCGAGGGGTATTTATACTCGGCAAAAGTTTCGTTGGATAATAACACATACGACGAAGATTTTGAAAAAAATCTTGAAAATTTCCCCGAAGACTACCGTCAAGCCTTGCGGAATCTACATAATTCCCACCCGAATTGGATTTTTGTTGCGAACAAGCTTTCAATGTCCTTTGACGAGGCGGTAACTGCCGAATATTCGGGGAGAAACAATTTAAGCGAAAAAGCCGTTCCCGAATATTGGAACACTAATTGGCGCTCTTTACAGCCGGGGTCTTATAGCGATGGCAGTTGGAAATTGGTTGAAACCGGTTGGTACTATGCTTCAAAGGAAGCTATTGCTTACTATGCTGACCCGAGAAATTTCTTAACTGCCGACGGCATTTTTATGTTTGCGCAACAAAGCTACGATAAAAACACGCAAACCGTAGAGGGTCTTAAAACGATAATTAAAGGCTCTTTTCTTGAAAACGGTTATAACGACGACAAAAACGCATATATTAACGATATAATGTCGGCTGCGGAAAGCACGGGGTTAAGCCCCTATGTTATCGCCGCAACGATAATTGCCGAGCAGGGAGTAGCCGGCGCAAGCGACCTTATTTCGGGTACATATTCGGACGGGTCAACAAATGTTGAAGATACGCTCGGCGATACCGACGGAAATCATAAAATTACGCTTATTGATTTAGCGAATATTCAAAAGCACTTATTACACCTGATAACACTCACGGGTGATAATTTCACAAGAGCCAAAACTCATAACTTGGATAAAAGCAGAGATCTTGATATTATCGACCTTGCTAATGTTCAAAAGCATTTATTGGGGCTGATATCGCTTAATTATGTTAAATCTACGGATACAAAGTATGTTGGATACTATAATTTCTTTAATGTTGGTGTAACCGGCGACCCGAAAGTAAAATTAGGACTTGAAAAGGCAATAACAGAGGGTTGGAATTCCCGCTCAAAAGCAATAACCGGCGGTGCAAAATTCTATGCCGAAAAGTATGTTTCGGTAGGTCAGTGCACTTACTATTATAAGGACTGGAACTTTGTCAACGCTCCATATTATTCGCATCAGTATGCGACCAATGTAAAAGACGCATATAATAACGGATACCGTTTTTCACAAGGATTTCCGCAAGACGCATCTATGACATTCTTAATTCCGGTATTCACTTCCATGCCAAGCGAAATCTCACCTAATCCGGACAACATAACCAAATAATTCATTATCGAGGTAAAATATGAAAAAAATTATAAAATCAACTACTGTTTTACTCTTAATTTCAATTATTTTAAGCGCTTTCTTATGCATACCGACATTAGCGGCTTCTTCAAGCGTTTCGGTAAGCTCTAAAACGGTTATTATAGGAAATAATGTTACCGTAACCGTAACAATAAACGGCGGTGAAGCAATGTATGCCACCGAAGCTAATGTTTCATATAACGCCGGCGTTTTGCAATTTCTTTCGGGTACAATGGCAAACGGCGGAAACGGCAATATAAAAATTGTCGGTACACCGGGCGGTGCTTCAAGCCAATCTTATACACTTAATTTCAAAACCATCGCCGAAGGGCAGTCAAATATTTCTCTCGGCGCCGTAAAGTATGTAGGAAATGATGAGGTAGGCGTAAACGGTGCTTCGGCCACTGTAACCGTTTCTAAACCGGCGCCGTCGTCAAACTGCAACCTTTCCTCGCTTTCTATACCTGGTATTACTTTAAGTCCGGCTTTTTCGCCTAACAACACGGTTTATTCCGCATCGGTGCCTAATGATGTTCAAAACATAACCATTAAGGCAATGCCTGCAAGCGCCGACGCCATAGTAGAGGGAATGGGCGAAAAGTCCTTAAATGATGGCGACAACAGTTTCGGCATTACGGTCATCGCTTTGTCGGGTGCCAAAAAGATATACACGGTAAATATCAGGCGCCGTTTGGCCGGTGAAAAAACGGTTGACGAACTGCTTACCGTTAATGTCGGCAGTGCCACAAAAAAGGTTGTTAAAGATATTTCAAGCTTACCGCTTTTGCCCGGATTTACCGCATCAACCGCCACATACAATGACCAAGAGGTCGGCGTTATGGTCGATAAGAACAACAAATACACCGTATATTTTCTATCCGACCCGAACGGCGAAAACGCATCATATTTTATCCTAAACAGCAACAATGAGTTTGAACCGCTCCCCTACATTAAAAGTGGTGAAAAGGTTTATATAATCGCTACTGCGCCTCAATCTTTGGAAATTCCAAAGGGCTTTTGTAAAAAAGAATTACCGTTTAACAACAGTAAATATCCTGCTTTTGCATACAGCGATAAAAAAATGAACGGTTTTTACATTCTTTATTGCTACGATGGGGAAGATTACGAATTTTACTCTTATGATTCAGAACTCGAAACTCTTCAAAGATTTCCGCTTTTCTCACTCGAAAAGCCAAAACCCGTAGCCGCAAAAAAGACATCTTGGCTTGATAAAATCAAATTATCGCCTACACTTACATTCGTTTTGCTTTGCGCCGTATTTGTTTTGCTTTTAGCGGTAGTTTTGCTTTCGGTTTTGCTCTCAAAAAAAGGTAAAAACAAAAACAACGGGCTATATGACCTTGACGATACCGAGCTCTTGGAAGAAGATATTACCGACGGTTTTGTTATCAACACCGATAGTTTTGAGGAATAAAAAGAAAAAACGGGAGGGCGTGGAAACCCTCCCCTACAAATGCAAATTATATTGATAATCGTACGGGCGTGCAATGCACGCCCGTTATTTTTTACACATATTGTTCGTAGGGAACGGTCATTGACCGTTCCGTTTGTCTGCCCTTTGACATCTGCCGTCTGCCCGACTCATTACGGTTAACTATTGCTTTCAATCCTTCCAATCGGTGTGCCGGATGCAATATGTCTTTTAAGTTTCACCAAATCACGAATGTCCAAAACGCCGTCACTGTTGCAATCAAAGACCTTGCTATACTCAGAATCGGCAAGCAATACTCCTGTTAGAAGAATCAAATCTTTTGCATCTGTTATTCCGTCTTCGTTTCCGTCACCTATCAAAGCAGTTGACTCGTCGCCAAACGGAATGATTTCGGTTTCCATATTGCTTACATTCGCAAAGGCAGTAAGCATCAAAAAAGGCAATATAAAAAAAATCATCATAACTGCCGATATTAAGATTATCCCTTTCCTTTTCATAAACTTTTCTCACTTAACTAAATTCTTTTAATGATTTTATTTTAGAGGAACAACGGGCAACTGTATTTCTGCGGACGGAATAACAAACTCACCCTCGTTGTCTTTTCCTTCGGGTTCTACCGTGGAAGCCGTTTCTTCCGTCTTGCCACCCGACTGTTGTCCGACGGATGTATTGCTACCCGATGCATTCCCGCTGTTGGGTTTGTAAGTCTCGGAAGTATTGCTACCGGTTGATTTTTTGTTGTCGTCTGATTTACCCGGATCTTTACCCGGATCTTTTCCGCCTGATTTTGCGGAACCGTCTTTGCCGTTAGTTACTGCTCCTGCGGTAACCGTTGGTGCTTGATTGTTCTGTTCGGTTGTAAGTTTGCCTTCGGATTTTTCTTTATCGGCATTTTCCGTTGTGCCGGTAGTTTCGGAACTGTATTTTTCTTTATCATTGCCACCACAGGAAGCAAGAGCAAAGAGCATCACAAGAGCAAGCAATACCGCAAAAATTTTCAAAATGTTCTTTTTCATCATTCTTATACTCCTTTAGAAGATTGATAATAGACTGTTGCCCGATAAAACTCATATAATGCTCTCATAGCATCAATCGTGTTTTGACTTGTGTTACGCTTTACTGCAAGATTGCAGTAACTAAATGCCGAAAGGTTGAATGTTACATCGTTTACGGTGATTTCGTATTCATTCTCCAAATTCAGCGCATTGATACCATCAATGAAGATTTCATAATTATTTTCAAGGCGTTCGCTTTTCACTACCTCCACAGCTTCGCCGTTTACCGTTACGGTCGGCTTTTCGGCAAAAGGAAAATATAGATGAATACCTGTTTTATAGTCAAGCCGTAAAGACATTGAAAAGTGACAAGGTGTTGCCGAGTGTTTCTGCCATTTGATTTTATAACCGTTAAAAGCGGAAGTGCCAACGGTTGGTTTGTAATACTCGCCTGTTTCTTTATAATCTTCCCCGATTTCCCAACCGTTTGCCTTAGAGCAGGCAAGTTGAGCGTAGTGACCGTAATTGATAAGGGTTATGCCGACATTCTTTTCTTCCTCGGTAGCTTTTTCGTCTTGCTTCAAAAGACCTACATACTCTTCCGCCGAGCAGGATTTTTGGACAAGTACTCCACCGTCGGCATCGAAAACGGTAAGCATCACCGGCTCGGAAAGTTCAATGGCACTTAAATAGTATGTTGCCGTATAGAGGCCGAGACCCTCCGACGGGCAATCTTTGAAATTCAAAATAATAGGGACTACATCTTCTTTGTTCTCGAATTTAAGTTCCATTATGCCGCCCCAATACTGTTTCTTCACCTTCACATGAAATGTAAGACCGATTTCACCGCTTAATACAAGGCTGACTCCATAGATATCAACATCAGAGAGTGGTACATACGGTGTTTCCGTATCGGCAAATGCGGTAAATCCATACTGAAATGTAAAAATGAGTGCAAGAAACAGGCTCAACATTCGTTTTTTCATCATTTTTCTCCTTGAAAAGATTTAAGTTTTAAGATTTAAGATTTGCGTCGTCAACATTATTCAGTCGATTAAAACTTAACACTTGCTACTTAAAACTTTCACTGCATTCTTGTGGGGTTATTCAATTATCTAAACAAATTATCTACCTTTGCAGGAATAAATTCGCCTTCTTCGTCCTTAAAAGGATCACCGCTTGCGGTGATGATGTCCGTTTCGGTAAAATGAATAATTCGGAGTTCGGGTTTTTCAAAAAACGATTGCTTATTTTTGATTTTTTCCATTCGTATAACCTCTGTTAATTGCTTTTAATCATTCGGTATCAAATCGACCGTAATTTTGTCCGTTGAGCCGTCGGCAGTAAATTCTTCACGGTATTCTTTATATCCGTCTTTTTTAACTATAATTGTACCCTTAACTCCTTTCGGAACATCAATGGTATATACTCCGTTAGTCAAAGCATGTCCCTCAACGGTATCTGCACCGTATTCAAACGAAACCTTTGTGTTCGGTATTGTGGGGGTGTCTTCACCGTTCACGGTTACCGTAAGGCAGACTGTTTTGATTTCGGCATATACCACTACATCGTGTTTACCGCCAACAAATGATACGGTATAGAGCCCGTTTGTATCCATCTCTACATAGTCCTCCGAAAATACGGTAGTAATTTCGTAATCTTCATCGGACACCAAACGGAAGCGGAACGGCTTATAGCATTTGATTGTCGTTTCTTCCGTTATTTTTTCGCCGTCCTCGGTGAATAATTGATAGTGTTCCGGTAGGTCGAAATGCAGTTCAAAACTTATATATTCCATAGCCGATTCGTAATACTCATAGAATGCCGCCATAGCGTTTACGGCAAAGGTGTCGTTCTCGGTTGCACCCTCAAAGTTATGTGCCTTTACTACGGAGTTACAGTAAGCAAATACAGAGCCGGTAATGGTAAGCTCGTTATTTATTTTTACCGCTATATTATCAGCAAGCTCGGTAGCAGTAATATCCTTAACCGAGATAATGTACACTTTTTCATTTGCGGTAGGTTTATAACCTTTATGTTCGGTTACTGTCACGGTTTTGCCGTTGCAAGTTGCATTCGGCATTTCGCCGTTTGCCACTTTAACATAATAGTTAAGCGCCGTAGCAGAATCAAAGTAAACCGTACTGCCGTAGAATGAGAGGTTATCTGATGTGCCGTCAATCTGAACGGTGTAATTTTTGAGGGCTTCCTTTGCAGTTGCAACACTGATATCATCAGCCCACAAATCTATCATTCTGTCGTAACCCTCGCCGGACTCTACGATTTTAACATTGGTGTGGATGCTTGCAAGATAAATCTGTGCGAAATATCCGTAGTTTGCGATTTTTTTGGCAAGTGCTACTGCTTCTTCATCATAGTTATTTGCAGGATCGACAATTTCGGCAATATAATCAACAACAGAATATTTCTGAACATAATCAATTCCGTTAAATGTAAATGTTGCCGTAACGATTTCTGCCATTTCAAGAGCAGTAAGCGGGGTCTGGAAGTAATATTTTTTCTCTGTTTCATTATATTTGGCATCTTTTCCGTCTACTGTAACGATTCTTCCGCCAATGTTAAAGGTCATTTTGCCGTTCTGTCTTGCATCCTCGGAAAGGTCCATATAGAAGTTTATGGAAATATCACTGCCGAGTGTCAGAGATATGCCGGTATAAGTTGTTCCGCCAATCACTTCGCCCTCGGTGTCTTCCGATGTATTATAAATCACTTTCCGATAATCGCACTCGGAGCAGGTGAATACCGTATAGTTACCGTTTACTACGCCATCATCGAAGCTGTGTTCGCCGAAATCGGAAACCACCAAATGCTCGCAGGTAGCATTCTCGCAGGTGCATACACGCCAGTGGTGTGTGTCGTTATATGTGTAAGTATCCGCAAAGGTATGTGTATGGGTTGAGGTACCTAACTGCTTATTGATTGCGGTCAACCAATAATCCCTTGCCACGATAACCTCCGCAACGGTTCCGGCACTCTGAATGGCATTTTCTGCGTTTTCTTCAAGCAGTTTTAATACCGCATCGTCGCTGTGGTCTACCGTATCGTGAATCGCTTTAATGGCATCTGCTTTTGCACCTTCCAAATCTTCCGCAAAGGCAGTGATTGTCGATAGCGGTAATATCCCGACAATCATCACGACCGCCATAAGGATACTTACAATTCGTTTTTTCATACTCTTTTACCTCGCTTTATGTATTCAGAATAATTATTCCCATTTTTCATTTGCCCCGACGGAGCGTTAAATTATTTAACGGGTAGGGCATTGAAATTACGCCACACCGAACGCAAAAATGATTGACAAACGAATGTGTGCTGTTTTGTCATTCTTGCGGTTTCTTTTTCGTATTTTTTCGTAAAACGGTCATGGTTTCCATAACTTATAGTTGTACAAAATCAGTATAGCATATTTTCCCTTTGATTACAAGGATTTTAGGTGCTTTTACTTTGGATTTCGTCTATGTTTATATGAAAAACGGGAGGGCACAGAGACCCTCCCCTACAAACGAAATTTGTATTGATAATGCGTAGGGCGGCTGTTTACCGCCGCCGTTTTTTAATTTGAAAAATCAACGGAAGCAGCAAGCAGCTTCCCTACAAATGCAAATTATATTTATAATTGTAGAGGCGGGTATTACCCGCCCGTTTTTTTATGATACATCTTTAAGTTTATTTTCGCTTGCTACACCCTGTGCCGTTTCAAGCATATTTTCGGCGAAGATAGCGTAACCCGTGGTTGGGTCGACTACGAGAACATGGGTTATCGCCCCAATTAACCGCCCATTTTGCAAAATCGGACTGCCACTCAGGAGTGTTGTCAAGTAGGGACAACACTATGTTTATAAAAAATATAATAATCAATAACCATTTGCCATATACTGTGTTGCAAATACTGATAATTGATAACATGATTCTAATATTTTATAGGTTTGAAGTTTATCATTATCATCGAAAACAAGTAAAACTCTTATAATATCTGTATCTTCTTCAATAAGATATGGCGTACGAGGACTTTGACATATATCACCGTGTATTTTTACAACATAAGATGTAGAGGCATATTCGCTGTATTCACCTTTTTTAAGTTCCTCTAATTCAGTAACTTTTATAAGCCCATCGGTTAACGCATTATTATCTCGACACGAACAATATGTGCCCTCTCTATCTCTTACACATTCATCTAATAATTCGTTCAAATTCATTTTTAAATATCCGCCGACTGTGTAATACATATCGTTAAAAGCATCATTAATCGTATCGCCGTCAATCTCATGAATATGCGGTTGATATTTTGAAGATGTAATTGTTATACTAATATTTCCAACCGTACAAGATACTATGCCTTTGATATCTTCGTTGGAAAATTCACGGCAAAAATATTTCCCATCATCTTTAATTTCAAAATTCTTGAACGATTTTTTATAATAATTGGAAACTTTTTCTAACATTTCTTTTGTGCTTCCTTCGCTTTCACCGTCTTTTGCTTCGAAATCCACATCTTCTGAAAAGCTACAAAAAATTTCATATAATTCATCGTTTTCATTAAAGTACACCGCCACCATTCCTAAATTTTTTTTACTCGTAATTCCAAATTGTTTATATAGTTCATTATCAAAATTTTCTGATGCTAGCATAAGAGTATAATTTTTTTGACATGGATCGTATTCTTGCTCAAAAGGCAATTTAGGTGAATAAACTCCATTAGACTGTTTTTCAACTTCATCGTGATTCATTCCAAACTCAATATTGCATGGCAGAATTGGATGTTTTTTTATATTTAATATATTATTACTTTTACATGCTGAAAGGCTTACCATAAGCCAAATTGCAAAAAAACAAGATAATAATTTTTTCATTTAAAGATTTCCCCTTTAGTATATAAATTTTACAAATTTTTTTCCTTTTATTAACAGGATAATATTTTAGTAATTAAAACTGCCCTCCTTAAAACAAAAAGTGCGACCACCGAAGCAGTCGCACAAAAAACGCAAACTCCGATAGTCGCCAAACTAACCGAATGTGAAATGGGTGCATACGCACACAACCTACAATCGCCGGAATTTGCATTTTTATCAAATTCAAACAATTATAGATTGCGAAAAAACAGCGCAATTATCCCTGCAAAAAGAAAAATACACCCGATTTCACACGATATTCAGTTAGTTTGGCATTATCATTATAGCATACGCTTTTCTATTTGACAATATTTTTTTACGGGTTGTAGAATGTGATAAACACTGATATAATAATTACGGTGAAAAATATGGATAGAAAACACAATAAAGAACTCACGGCAAATGCAAAAATTTTGCGAAAAAATATGACAAAAGAAGAACGGCATTTGTGGTATGACTTTTTGCGAAATTATCCGATAAGATTTTTAAGACAAAAGGTTATTGATAATTATATTGCAGATTTTTATTGTCATACTGCCCGACTTGTTATTGAGCTTGACGGTAGCCAACATTATAGCGAAGACGGTCTTATTAAAGATAAAATAAGAACCGAAAAAATTGAAGAGAGAAATTTAACCGTTATCAGAATACCGAACAATTATGTAAATAACAATTTTCGTGGTGTTTGTGAATATATTGATAATATAATTAAGCAAACATTGAATGAAAAGTAGTAACCAATGCCTCCCTTGCCTAAAGGGAGGTGGCACGAGCTTTGCTCGTGACGGAGGGATATTCTTTCGGTTTACTGCGAACAAATTGACCTATTATTTCACAGCATAGAATATATTGAAATCCCCTCGCCAACTTCGTTGGCCCTCTCCCCTCTAGGCGAGGGGCGCTTTTTGTGCAATTACTTATTTTATAGCAAATGTTAAAGAATATCCCCCAGTCGCCTCACGGCGACAGCCCCCTTTAGGCCATGGGGCCTTTGGTTTGGGCTATCAATTTTTATTTTATGATGCATCTTTAAGTTTAATTTCATTTGCCACGGTTTGAGCGGTTTCCAACATATTCTCTGCAAAGATGGCATAGCCGGTAGTTGGGTCGTCTACGAGGACATGGGTTATCGCCCCAATTAACCGCCCATTTTGGAGGACAGGACTACCCGACATTCCCTGCACTATTCCGCCGGTGAGTGCCAAAAGCTCGTCGTCGGTTATTTTTACGGAGAAATTTTGTATGCTTTTTTTATAGGCGTTTTCTTTGAGGGTTATTTCGCAGGAATAAAGCTGTGGCGTTTTGCCCCGAATAGTAGTCAAAACCTGCGCTTTTCCGTTTTTAACATCCTGTTTATGAGCGATTTCGGTTAAATTCGAAACGGCGATATTACCCGACAAAAATCCGTATATTCCGTTGTTTTTATTGATTAAAACCTTTGAAAGTGTTTCGTAGGTAAAACTCCCTTTTAATTCGCCGATTTCACCCTTACTCGCCTTATCGTAGGCAACAATATTCGCATTAACCATTTCGCCCGAATCAAGAGAAAGCGTTTCGCCTGTATCAACATCGCAGATTTCGTGTCCCAAACCGCAAATTACATTATTATAGGGGCTGTAAAATGTGAGTGTTCCGATACCTGCCGAGCTATCTCTTACCCAAATACCGATATGGTACTCTCCGCTTTCGCTGTCGGCAAGCGGTGTTATCTTGATTTTTTTAGACTTTTCATTTCGTACAACGGTAAAGCTCATTGTTTTACCGCCGCCGTCGGCAACCATTTTCAAAAGGTCCTCGTTACAAGTTATTTGTTTCCCGTTTACAGTTCTTATATAGTCGCCCACTTTTAGTCCTGCCTTTTCGGCAACATTTATTTTACCGCCTGCCGCCGAAATTTCCTCGGTTTGAACGACCAAAACACCGTCGGTATACATCTTCATTCCGAAAGGTGTGCCGAGCACGGCAACCTGCATTTTATCTACAACCTGAACTGTTGTACTCGAAAACGGAATAAGCCCGAATATTTTTAGGTCAACCTTATAGACATTAGGGTTACTGCTCACTGTACTTTTTTCGGCTCCGCTATATTCCGCAGTAACAGGTACAATCGTGTTGAATTTAAGCTTTTCGGACTTATTTATTTTATAATTTTCCGAAATATTCTGCCCCACTATAACTATAAGCACAAATGTTATAACAGACAAAAACGCAAAAATTCCGAAAACCGTTTTTACTATAATATTTAATACCTTCAAATTACCACTTCCCGATTTTATCTTTTACCGAAAAGCAGATTTAATACAAAAAACCGATACGCTGTTTGCGCACCGGTTTTTTACTATTTATAAATATTATAAATTTTGTTTGCCTTTTCTTTTATTTCTTTTCTTAAATACTCGGGTTTTATAACCTCTAATTTATCGCCGTAATTCATAACAAAAGTGATAAATGCTTCGCTCGGCACCGCATTTGCGGTAAAACTGAAATGCGTATCGGTTACATTTCTTATGAAAATCTTATCCCCGAATCTATCGGCGATTTGTTCAAGAAGCGACCTATCGCACTTAAAATCAATACTCTCGATTTCACCGCCGTACATATTAAAAAGTTTGTTTGTGTAATCGGCGACATCAAATGTTTCCCTATAATCGGAGACCTCGGAATAATGCCGACAGGGTTTATCGGTCATCTCAACCGAGCGCATACGGTCAATCCTGAAATGCACCAAATTATCGTACTTATCGTAGTTTCCGATAAGATAATAGTGGTCGTCCTGCCAAGTTTGGGCATAAGGACTTATTATCCTTTCTTTATACGCTGTAACGATTTCACGGTTTTCGTTAAGCGTGCGGACGCCGTACTTAAATTTTACCTTTTTCTTTTCCTTAATCGCCCTCGAAATTGTATCTATATTATAAAAAATTTCCTCGTTAGTGCATTTTGAACTGCTGTCGATATAAATACCGCTCTCAATTCCTGCCGTTTGGTAGATACTGAGCATCGCTTGAAGCTTTGAAACAAGCTCTCTCGACTTTTTGGCGGTTATAAACTTTGCCGTTCTTACAGCATCGGCCAAAAGATATATTTCGGAGGTTTCAAAATCTCTTGACCCCATAAAATATCCCGATTTCGGAATACGGGTATTTATAATATCAAAACCGAAGTCGTTAAGCTGTTCAATATCGTCATATATCGCCTTGCGCTCGGCGGTAACTCCGTATTCCGCAAGCTTATCGCATATCTCGTTTGCCGAAAGCGGATGCTCCTCGTCGGTGTGCTTTTTAAGTATTTCAATAATATAAAGAAGTTTTAATTTTTGTCCTCTTCTGCTTGCCATAAACTAACCTCCTTTTTGAATTCTTCAAAGTTATAAACCGCATTTATTGCATCAAGAAAAGCACTTGACGACATACCTGCGGGAAGATTTGAAAATTTTGAAAAGCTATCTCTTTTAAGTGCGCTGTTTGTACTGCCCGAAAGACCGAATGTAAACATATCGTTTTTGGTAATCGGCTTTGTTTTCGTTGCCGTTTCGCCGACAATTCCGCTTTTTTCAAGTGCCTTAATAATTACGCTGTCATTTAGCCCTTCAACACCCAAATACCCCTGCTTTGAGGATACCGTTTTCCGTTTTTCTTTTCCCAAAATCTGCGGTACATAGACATTTGTTATGGTGCCGTTTTTACAAATTTTTTTAAGGTATGCCCTTATTTGCATACCTGCATTATCGGAATCGGTTATAACAACAAGTCCGTTCTTTTCGGCAAGCAAAGAAATAAGTTTTCTTTTTTCCTTATCCTTAAAAACCGAAAAGCCGTTTGTCGGTATTATAGTTGCATCAAGAAAATTGGAAAGCTTTATTTTATCGTACTTACCCTCGACTATAACCGCCTGTTTTATAGATATCACTTAAAATTTCATCCCCAAATAATACTGTTTAGCTTGACGGTCAATTTTTCGAGTGCCAACCGTTCGTTAGAAGAAAAACTTTTTAACATTTTGTCCGTTTCGGTAATACAGTTAAAACTTTCGTTAAGCTTATTAAGAGTAAACTTTTTGAGATTTCGTTCGGCACGGTCTAAAACAAAAGTCCTGTTCCCGTAAGAAAAATCCTTTGCAATTTCTTTATTTGCAATTCCGCTTTTTTTAGCGCAGTAGACACGGTACATATCGATATAAACCGAAGAAACCATAAAGAGTATATTAAGCGGTTCAATACGCATATAAAGCATTTTATCAAGAAGCGATAAAGCGAGCGAAACATCGCCTTTTACTATCGCATCGACATAATCATAAACCGAGGCGCTTACACTGCCGATAAGAACATTGTCTATAATTTCTTTCGTAACGGTACCGTCTTTACAGTAACTGCATAATTTTTGAAGTTCGTTACGCAAAACATTAAGGTCATCGCCGACCTTTTCGACAATATAGAAAGCGTCCTTTTCGGAAAGTGTAACATCACGCTTTTTAGCACCCGTAACAAGCATACGGGCAAGCTTCTCTCTTGTTCTGTGATTTAAGCATACGGTTTTGCCGCCAGCCAAATCAACAACTGAGTCGAGCTTTTTAGCCCGACTGTCTCTTTTAATATCGAACTCCAAAAAATCAAAACGCAAAAGAAGAACGCAACCGTCCTCGGTTTCTTCAATTATTTTACAAAGCTTATCAAAATCCTGCTTATCGCATTTAATAAAATCGTAATCGTATAATACGACGCATTTACTGTCCGACATCATCGGAAACTGTTTTACAGCATCGTAAACATCCTGCAAATCGCAGTCCCCTTGGAATTTTTGGAGGTTAAAAAACGGGTCGCCCGAATAAGATGCCGAACTTATTTTTTCGGCATAATATTCTTTAAGATAAGAATCGTTTCCGTAAAGGAAATAAACTCCTTTTGGGGTTTTTGAAGACAATTCTTTTGTAAGTAATTCTTCATTAAGCTGAGCCATTTTCCACACTCCTTTTTTGAATAAAATACGCCACGGCGGACAATAAAACTATAAGCAAAACAGGTATAATACAAAACTCTTTTTCAACTGAAACAGCGGAATATTTAAGACCGCCGCCATATTCGATAACAGCATTTATATATCTTATACCGTACTCGCATAAAAAGAACAAATACCCCGAAACAAACGGCAAAAATGAAAAGATTATACCGAAAAATCCGAGTTGTAACACAAGTGTTGTCGGCAACGAAATTAAAACATTTGTAACAGGTGAAATTAAAGATATCTGCCCGAAATAATAAACCGCAAAGGGCATTGTAAATATCTGCGCCAAAACCGAAACTACAATTATATCGGTAACGCCGACTAATATTAAACTGTCGGGCAGTTTTTCCTTTATCGGTCTTAAATAACAGGGCGATACTACCATAACGGCAACTATTGCGCTAACCGACATTTGAAAAGAAACATTGAATAAAAGCATAGGACTTACAGCCAAAATCATTGTTACGGCAAAGCAAAGAACCGAAACGGCGTCGGCATCTTTGTTTATTAAGGGCGGAACAGCGAACAAAATAAACATAACTCCCGCTCTTATGATAGACGGCGTAAATCCGCAAAGCGCACATAAAAAGAAAACGGCAAAAAAGACGGCAACAAACCGCAAATATTTATTTTTTACCGTTCTGTCAATAACAAAGAACAGCATCGCCATTATGACCGATAAATGAAGTCCCGAAACCGCCATAATATGACTTACTCCGGCATTCTTGACATTTTGCGAAAACTCGTCGGAAAGTTCCGACTTATCGCCTAACATAATTGCAGTAAGCGTGTTTGCGCTTCTTACGGATAAATTATCATTAAGTTTATTTTTTATAAATTTTCTTAAATCGCCTGTTGTTTTATAAAACAGATTATATCCGTTTCTTTTAATAACTTTGTTAAGCCATAAATTGCCGTAAACTCCTTTTGAACGGCTTAAATTAAATAGCGGCTCGTTGTCAACCTTAAACATTTTGACATCGGCGGTTATCTTTTCACCGCAGTCTAAAACATCGTTTCTGAAATAAAGATTAAATTTTGTTCCGTCCTTAAAGACCTTATCGTTATATACCTTTACCGTAACATAGTCCGAATTTTTACTTGCCGTATCCGAACAAACGGTAAAATCGAGTTTATATTCCTCGCCCGAATATGTATAGGCGGTATCGGTTTTATACTTAACATTAAAAATGCTTAAAACAAGTCCCGAAAGCAGTAGAATATAAATCAAAAGGTTTAATAAGCTTTTGTCGAGAATACCTGCTATTGCAATACAAAAAAGCACAGATGCAATAAACAACTTTATCCCAAACAAAGCATAAGCAATTATTGAAATTATAAACAGCGGGGCAGTTATAAGCATAGGTCTTTTCATAAGTAAAAAACCGCCTTTAATCCCATTCTTTTACATCTTTTAATTCGTTAAACAATGAAACATAGCTTTCATGACGGGTTTTTTCAATTTTCCCCTCATTAAGCGCCTCTAATACGGCGCACCCTTTTTCGCAGGTATGTGTGCAGGAATTAAATTTACATTCGCCCAAATACTTGTTAAATTCGGGGAATGTTTCGGCAAGATGGATTTTATAATCGTATCTGTTGCCCTCAGACTCAATCGAGGAAAAACCCGGTGTATCGGCGATGTATCCGCCGTTTTCAGTCTTAAAAAGCTCTGTATGTCGGGTAGTATGCCTTCCTCTGCCGAGTTTTTCGCTGACCTCACCCGTTTTAAGAGCCAAATCGCCGAAAATTTTATTTATAATACTTGATTTCCCCACTCCCGAATTACCGGCAAAAGCGCAAAAACTACTGTCTATTTCCTCTTTTAGAGCTTCAATGCCGATATTTTCGGTAGCCGAAACCAAAAAAGTCTTAAATCCCGCATTTTTATAGATGTTAAGCCAATAAGAAAAATCACCCGTATCGCATTTATTAAATACGATAATCGGCTTGATTTTATTATATTCCGCCGCCGAAATCAAGCGGTCGATTAAAAGTGTATTCGGCGCAGGACAGTTATAAGAAGAAACTATTATGAGTTTTTGAAGATTTGCGATAACGGGTCTTGAAAGATAGTTTTTTCTCTCATGTATTTCTTCAATAACGCCGTGATTTTCGTCCGATACCGTAATACTAACCGTATCACCGACAACGGGGGAAATCCCGTTTTTTCGGAAATTCCCCCTGGCTTTACATTCATAAATTATATTTTTTGAGTCAACATAGTAAAATGAAGAAATCGCTTTAATAATAATTCCCGTCATACTTTTAATATTCTTTGGTCGGTTTATATTGCTTAATCACGGTCGATGAACTCTTCATCGGCAAAATTTTAAGCTCGCAATAATCTTTCATATACGAAGAATTCGACTCGGATATTTTAATAGTACCGTAAGCACTGTCAGATGTGAATTTAACACCTTTGAACACAATGTCACCACGGTAGTCGGCATCGTATTCCGAGCTTTCGGAAACCTTTTTGCCGTCAATCCATAAGGACATGGTAAATGAGTCGCCCGAAATAAAGTTACCCGTATATGAAACCGAAACATCGGAAGTAACCGTACCGTCGCTTACATAGAATACAACCTCGGTGCCCTCAGGTGTATCTTCCTTATCGCTTGCCGGAGTATCCTGATTTATAACATATCCCTCTTTTATAAACTCTTTATCTTTTTGAGTTAAAGAACGGGTTTGATATTTTGAAACTAAACCGGCACTTGTAATAAGCTTTTCGGCATCGGCAAGTTTAAGCCCTGTAACATCGGGAACTTCAACAAGTTTTACCTCTTTACCGGTACTTACAAAAACGGTAACACTGCTTCCGGCAGGAACGGTTTTATTTCGTTTCGGCAAGGTCTTTACAACAAATCCGGCTTGAACCTCGTCATCAGCAATTTCCTGATACTGACACTTAAATCCGTCAATCTTTTCAAGCTGTGTCTGCGCCTTTTCCTTTGTCCAGCCGTAAACATCGGTTATAACCTTTGTTTCGTCGCCGTTACTTACATAAAGTGTTATTTTTGAATTCTTTTTAAGCTTTTTGCCGGCTTTCTGCGACTGTTCGCAAATCTTACCTTTTTCAAAATCGTTACTGCTTTTGGTATCAAAGGTTATATTAAAGAGCGTATAATCCTCGCTGTTTTGTACCTCCTCCTGCGTTTTGCCGAGGAAATTAGGGCAGGCGATTTCTTTACCCGTGCTCTTTGTAAGCTTCGGGATAAATATTATAGCCAAAACTATCAAAACAACTATAAGAGCCGACGCAACACCGGCAAGAATCGGAATGGTAGAGTTAGTCTTGGTTTCTTCCGGCTCGGGCGCTGTTCTTGACAAAATCAAATCGTCGTCATTCATATTGGTATTTGTGTTTGACGAAACATACCTTGTCGGCGAATTATCAACAAAATATGAATATTCAAAGGTTGCATCGGGGTCTTTTCTGAATCTTTCGAGGTCGCAAAGCATTTCAGCCGCCGACTGATATCTTCTTTCGGTTAGCTTTTGCATAGCGTGCATCGTTATTTGTTCAAGTCCCAACGGAATTGACGGGTTTATCTCGGTAGGAAGTTTAGGATTGCTTTGGAGTTGCATAATTGCTACCGAAACGGCACGGTCTGCCTCAAACGGCAAACGGCCGGTAAGCATTTCATAAAGCATTACGCCAACCGAATAAACATCAGCTTTTTCGTCGGTCTTTTCGCCCTTTGCCTGCTCGGGGCTTATATAATGAACCGAGCCGATTGCCTTATCGGTTATAGTTCTTTGCTCGCTTCTTGAAAAACGGGCAATACCGAAATCTGTAACCTTTATAGAGCCGTCATGCAAAACCATAATGTTTTGCGGTTTAACATCACGGTGTACTATACCCTTATCGTGTGCGTGTTGAAGTGCTTTTAGTATTTGAATGGTAAAATGAACGGCATCTTTCCAACGAAGACTGCCCTGATGCTCGATATACTCTTTAAGTGTAATACCGTCAATGTACTCCATAACGATATACTGTATAAGGTCGCCGAAGCTTACATCGTAAACCCTTACTATGTTTTGATGCGAAAGCATAGCTATTGCTTTTGATTCATTCTTAAATCTGCGAATAAAATCATCGTTTGATACAAATTCGTCCTTTAAGATTTTGATTGCAACGGTACGGTCTTCAATATTATCGTGTGCTTTATAAACAACAGCCATTCCGCCCATTCCGATAATTTCTTCTATTTCATACCGTCCGTCAAGGCGCTTACCAACATATTTATCCATAATATTTGTCCTTTCGATTAAAGGGTAATCGTAACTGCGGTTATGTTATCTCCGCCGCCGTTCTCGTTTGCCTTATTTACTAAAATATCAGTAACATCTTCGTTTTTATTGTTTTTGAATATCTCGAATATTTCTTTTTCGTCTAAAAAGTTTGAAAGTCCGTCACTGCAAATAAGCACCGTATCGCCTATTTCGAGTGAAAGCTCCATACAGTCGGGAATTACATTTTGTTCAACACCGAGCGCCCGTGTAATGACATTTTTCTTCGGGTGGTTTTTGGCTTCCTCGGGGGTGAGCTTGCCGTTTTCGAGAAGTGTTTGAACAATCGAATGGTCTCTTGTTATTTGCTCTATCGTATCTGTAAGCAAATAAGCTCTGCTGTCCCCAACATGACAAATAAGTGCAAAACTGTTTCGGACAATTACAACAACCGCCGTTGTACCCATTCCGAAGCAATCGGGGTTTTTCTTTGCCGTTTCGTAAACATCAATATTAGCCGAAAGAACGGCATTTTTCATAAGAGTAAGCAAAGAGTTTCGGTTGAGTTTTCGGCTGTATGACTTTTCAATATATTCAACTATCGACTTTGTTGCAATTTCACTTGCAATACTTCCTGATTTAGCACCGCCCATACCGTCGCAAACTACCGCAAATGCCGAGTTGTCCGACAAAAAACCGGTATAATACGCATCTTGATTTTCGTTGCGCTTTTTACCTTGGTCGCTTTTTGCAAAAATCTGCATCACAAAACTCCCTCCCCATTTCTTAATTGCCCGCAAGAGGCATTTATATCGGCGCCGAGTGTTCTTCTTATTGTAGCATTAACGCCGAGTCCTGATAACATATCTCTGAATTTTCGTATTTTTTCTATATCGGGTTTCTTAAAACTGTTTTCCTTAACGGGATTTGCCGGAATTAAATTAACATGGCACATTATCCCTTTAAGTTTTTTTGCAAGCGTTTCAGCACATTCCCTACTGTCATTTACCCCTTCAATCAGGGCATATTCAAAGGAAATACGCCTTGTTGTAACGGCTTGATAATCTTTACATGCTTTAAGCAAGCTTTCTATATTCCACTTTTTATTAACAGGCATCATTTTGTTTCTTATTTCGTCGGTCGGTGCGTGAAGCGAAACCGAAAGGGTTATAGGTAAATTAAGCTCGGCAAGCTTATATATACCGCTTACAAGTCCCGAGGTCGATAACGATATATGCCTAAGTCCGATATTAAGTCCGTTTTGGTCGCTTACAAGTCTTAAAAATCTTTTTGAATTTTCAAAATTATCAAGCGGTTCGCCCATACCCATCATAACAATATTTGAAACTCGGACATTGTTGTCCTTGCCTGCAAAAATGACCTGCGCTAAAATTTCGGACGCCGTTAAATCTCTTTTAAGTCCGTTAAGCCCCGATGCACAAAATTTGCAACCCATTTTACAGCCGACCTGCGTTGAAACACAAACGCAAAAGCCATGCTCATATTTCATAAGCACCGACTCTATGTACTCGCCGTCGTTAAGCTTATATAAATACTTAACCGTTCCGTCAATTTTTGAAACAAGCTTTTTAACGGGGAAAACCGAGGCAATATAGCATTTTTCGTTTAGCTTTTGCCTTAATGCAAGCGGAACATTTTTCATATCGTCAAAGGTATTTATTCCGCTTCGTACCCATTTGATTATTTGATTTGTTCTGAATTTCGGCTCACCGAACTCCGATAAAAGCTCGGATATTTCTTCATCGTACATCGAACAAATATCAATCTTTTGGATATAATCACCTGCTTTTAGTAAGGACTGTGCAAAAGAAACCGTCGGTGCCGTCAATATGCGGCATATACTCATTACTGTATTTTACATCAAAACAACCGTGTTTGTCAAGAAAAGCGGATATTTGACCTTTGTTTTCATCTGCTCTTAAAGTACAGGTCGAATAACAAAGCAGTCCGCCGTCTTTGACATAAAGCGATGCCGTTTCGAGAATTTTTGCCTGCGTTTCTTCTAACTCTTTTAACTCGTTTTTTGAAACATCTTTATACTTAATTTCGGGTTTTCGCCTTATTACGCCGAGTCCCGAACACGGAACATCGCAAAGAACTACATCGAATTTTCCTAAATCTTCATTGTACTTTGACGCATCGCCGACGAAAGCTTTTATATTTTTAATTGAAAGTCGTTTTGCGCCGTCAGCAATAAGCTTTACTCTGTGGTCGTACAAATCAGTTGCGACTATCTCGCCCGTATTATTCATAATTTCCGCCATTGTAAATGCTTTTCCGCCGGGAGCCGAGCAAATATCCAAAACCCGACTGTTTTCCTTTAAGGGAAGTTTCTCTATAACCCTTTGAGAAGCCAAATCCTCTACATGAAAAAGTCCGTTTTTGTAGGAAGGACTGTTTGATATATCAATAGCCGAAGATAAAATAAGTGCGTTTTTATATTCGGTTTTAAGTGCTAAAACATTTTCTTTACTTAAAATATCTATAAGTTTTTCGGAATCGGTTTTAAGATTATTCACACGCAAAACAACGGGCGGTTTTTTAAGCGATTCCTCTAAAAGCTTTTCGGCGGTATCGGCACCGTAATCTTTTATAAAACTTTCGACTATCCATTTTGCACAGGAATATTTTATGCTTAAATCATTAACGCTTTTGCCGTCTTTAATTTTATACGGCTCTCTTAAATATGCTCTTAAAACTCCGTTTACAAAAGAGGCGTTATACTTTTCTTTTGAAAATTTTACAATATTTACACTTTCGTTTACGGCGGCGCTTTCGGGTATTTTATCCATATAAATTATTTGATAAAGCGCTATGCGGATAGCATTAAGCGTTATGGGTTTTATTTTGCTTAATCCCGATTTTACATACTGTTTTATTATATAGTCAATGGTTATTTTTCTATCCAAAACGCCGTAAACCAAAGCGCTCGCAAGTGCTTTATCCTGCGTACTTAAATTACTTTCGCTAAAAAACTTATTTACGGTAATATTTGAATATGCTTTATCCCTTAAAACTGCCGTTAAAATATCAACAGCCGATTTTCTTGCGTTATCTTTAATCATTATAATGCCCTTGTCCCAAGCGGTATTTTCCAACCGTTAAGCATATTTTGTACGCTCATTTGCTTTGAGCCCTCGGGCTGAACGGTAATAAGTTCTAATGCCGTATTATCGGCAGAGGATATTATAAGTCTGCCGTTATTTTCTACGACAGTTCCGTTTTCTTTGCAGGCGTATTCTACCGCCCTTGCCGAAATAATTTTCACTCTTTTTCCGTCAAGAACAGTATATGCGCAGGGCCACGAATAAAAACCTCTTACCTTATTTGAAAGAGTTTTTGCGTCCTCATTAAAATCAAGGTGTGCCATTTCTTTATTTATTATCGGCGCATAGGTAACACCGTTTTCGGGCTGTTTTGTTCTTTTTGCTTTACCGTTTTCTATATCGTCAAGTACTTTTAACATAAGATTTGCCGAAATAGCGGATAATCTTTCAAATAGTTCCTCCGCCGTTTCGTTTTCACCAATGTCGGTAACCTCGGTATCTATAATATCGCCCGTGTCCATACCCTCGTCCATTTGCATAACGGTTATACCCGTTTTTTTATCGCCGCAGCAAATACACCACTGAATAGGCGATGCACCTCTATGGCGTGGCAAAAGCGAGGCATGTCCGTTAATACATCCGTATTTCGGGAATTCCAAAATCTCTTTCGGCAGTATTTTTCCGTATGCCACAACTACTATAATGTCGGGGTTTAATTCTTTAATTATATTAAGCGCCTCTCCGTCACGCAGAGTTTTCGGCTGAAAAACGGGGATATTATTTTGAAGCGCAATAACCTTTGTAGGAGGCGCCGTTAATACCTGCTTTCTTCCTACGGGTTTATCGGGCTGCGCAAAAACGCCGACAACATTATGCTTTGAAGAAACAAGCATTTCAAGGGTTTTAGCCGAATAATCGGGCGTTCCCATAAAAACTATCCGCATATCATTTATCCTTTCGGTCGATATATAAAATTCCGTCTAAATGGTCGATTTCGTGACAAAAAGCCCTTGCTTTAAGTCCTTCGCCCGAAACTAAAATATTTTTTCCGTTTCTGTCCTGCGCCCTTACGGTAACCTTCATAGGTCTTGTAACACTTGCCGACTCGTTAGGTATTGAAAGACAGCCCTCGTCGTCGGTTTGGGTACCCTCTTTTTTAATTATGACAGGGTTTATAAGCTCAATAAGGCCGTCGCCCACATCAACAATACAGTATCTTCTTAAAATTCCGACCTGCGGTGCGGCAAGTCCGACACCCTCGGCATCATACATAGTTTCAGCCATATCGTCAAGAATTTGATGGAGTTTACTGTCAAAAGTAAGTTGCGTTCTGCAAACCTTTCTTAATATATCATCGCCTATTTTCACGATGTTCCTTTTTGCCATAAAATCACCTTTTATAAAATCGTTTCGGGGTTAATATCCACGAAAACGGACAAATCCCCTTTTTTCTTAATATCTATACATTTGCGTAAAAAATCACGAAATTTTTTTGTGTTATTGCATTTAATAAGCATTCTGTATCGGTATTTGCCGTTTACCTTCATAACCGATGCCGGAATAGGCCCTAAAATGCTTACCTTAATATCATTGTTCGTATTTATCTCGGATACGATATTTTCTCTTATTTCTCTTGCGGAACTTTCGGATATTTCTCTGTCAGACGACGAGGTAACAACCATACAAATATCGCAAAACGGAGGGTATTTCATTGCTTTACGGGTTAAAATTTCCTGATTGTAAAACTCTTTATAATCCTGCTTTGAGGCAAGTTCTATAATTCCGTCTTCAAGATTGTTAGTCTCGATAACCGCCTCGGACTCTCCGCCGTTTCGGCCGGCTCGTCCTATAACCTGAGTCAAAAGCGAGAATGTTCTTTCAAAGCCCCTGAAATCGTCACTGTAAAAAGCACGGTCGGCACCGATTACACCCACCAAATCAACATCGGGAAAATCAAGCCCCTTTGCAACCATTTGGGTGCCTATCATAATATCGTATTTTTTATCGGCAAAATCTTTAAGCTTTCCTGAAAAGGAATCTCTCGAAACGGTACTGTCGGCATCCATTCGAAGAATTTTTGCGCTCGGGAACAAAAGTTTTAATTCTTCTTCTAATTTTTGCGTTCCGACCCCCGAAAATTTAAGAAATTCGCATCCGCATTCGGGACATTTTTGAGGCAACGGCTCAGAATGACCGCAGTAGTGGCACATCAATCTGTTATTTGCCGAATGGTAGGTCATAGAAACACTGCAATCTTCACAAACGGCAACATATCCGCAGTTACTGCACGAAATATGGGTATTATGCCCTCTCCTGTTTAAGAGTATGATAATTTGCTTATTATTGTTAAGGCGTTCATCAATTTTAGATGCTAAAAGCCGGCTGATGCTTGACTTATTACCCTCTTTTAATTCGTTTTGCATATCGACTATCGTAACAGTCGGTAATACGGCATCATTATACCGAGCATCAACCTCGTTATACCCGTATTTTCCCGAAAGCGCCAAAGTATAACTTTTAAGACTCGGTGTAGCCGACGCCAAAAGAAGCAGACAGTTATGGTATTTTGCCCTGAAATATGCAATATCCCTTGCGTGAAAACGGGGGCTTTTTTCGGACTTGTATGTATGTTCCTGCTCTTCGTCCATTATGATAAGCCCCAAATTATTAACGGGAGCAAAAACGGCACTTCTCGTTCCTATTGCAATAGTTGCTTTGCCCGTTTTTAAGCGCTTATATTCGTCCGCCCTTTGACCTGCCGACATATCGCTATGCAAAACGGCTATTTTTTCGCCGTACCTACGGCTAAACAACTCAACCGTTTGCGGAGTTAAAGCAATTTCGGGGACCATAACGATTATACCGTAGCCGTCCTTTACCGCATCGTCAACAAGCTTCATATAAATACTTGTCTTTCCGCTTCCCGTAACACCGTATAATAAGCTTATTTTCCCCTGTTTTTCGTCATAGTCCTTTTTAAGCGATAAATAGGCAGACTGTTGCTTTTTATTTAATACGATTTCTTTTACTTCATTGCTTTTATTAAGTTTATAAGGAGTTCTGAAAACTTGCTTTTCAAAGGTTTTTACAATGCCTTTTTTTTCGAGTGTATTTATAACAGAAACCGTTGAACCGCTTAAATACATAACCTCTTTAACGCTTATAACGCCGGCGGTTCTTATTATTTCGGCAACCTCTTTTTGCCTATCGCTTAATTTTTCGCTTTCAAAATTTTCGTTTTCTATTTTTACATAACGGGCGGTTTTATCACCTATCGTTTTTTTCGTTTGCTTTGATTTTATCAATGCATTTTTTTTACAAAGCTTTGATAAAATTTCGTCCGCATTATTAAAACTGTCGCTTATTTTTTTAAGCGAGACCGGCTCATATTCTTTAATAAATTCAAAAACCGATTTTTCTTCTTCGCTTAATTTTTGAGTGTCGGTAAAATCACCGTTTATAGCATAAAATTCCTCCAACCGAAGTTTAAGTCCGGCAGGAAGAATTACATTAACAGCATCAAAATAGGTGCAAAACAGTCTTTCTTTCATATAGGCACAAAGCTTTAACATTTCGTCATTTAAGATTGGCTCGTCGTCCTGCACATCGGCTATATATTTGATTTTTTCATCAAACGGAATTTGGGTTTTTTCAATAATAAGCCCGTGCTTTTTTATATTCCCGTTTCCGAAAGGAACACTCACCCTGCACCCGACCTTTGCCTTTTCCAAAAGAAAATCAGGCACAAAATAGGAATAGCACTTGTCATACGAGCCGACAGCGCCGTCTAAAATAACCTTAACAACCGTACAGTCCAAAGACAATGCCTCCCTAAAATTATTTAATTAAAATTAACCGATATTCTTATCGTTTGCAAGCTTATCAATAGCAATGCTTACCGGCTTTTCAATTAAAATTTCTCCGTCATTTTCTGCCTTTTCCGATATTTTTCTTGCACACTTTGCAATATCGGTTACAAGGCGGTAGCGGTTGTCATAATTTTCAATAAGCTTTCCAAGATTTTCGTTTAACATAAAACTTTTCCCTTCAAAAATAATTTATTTATTAACAATACCTTCTATAATATGGGTATTATTTTTTGTTTTAAGACGAGCGGATTTAATTATTGAAACCGCATTTTCTACGGCATCGTCTAAATTGTCGTTTACAACAAGATAATCATAATTTTCTGCAAACCTGATTTCCCTTATTGCCTCGTTAAGCCGTTTTTCGACTATTTCGGGGGCATCACTGCCACGGCCTATCAAGCGGGATTTGAGCACTTCAAGCGACGGCGGACAAACAAACATACTAACAGCATCGGGCATTTTTTCCATTATTTGTTCAGCGCCGTTCACATCGACCTCAACCATACAGTCAAAACCGTTTTCTAATTGGTCTAAAACATATTTTTTCGGTGTTCCGTAATAGTTGCCTACAAAAATATTATGTTCAAGCAATTCATCATTTTCAATCATTTTCTTAAATTGCTCAACCGATATAAAACGGTATTTTCCGTCGGGTGTTTCGTTTTCCCGCATCGGTCTTGTTATAACCGAAATCGAAAATTTAAGCTCGGGGCATTTTTTGAAAACCTTTTCCAAAACGGTATCCTTACCCGAACCCGAAGGCCCCGAAATAATAAACAGTGTTCCTTTATTCATCGCTTTCCTCATCATCCTCATAAACACCGTCATCCAAAATACGGTTGGCAAGCGTTTCAGACTGCAAATAGGTTAAAATTACATGGTCGCTGTCGGTAATAACAACTGCTCTTGTTCTTCTTCCGTGGGTAGCGTCTATCAGCATTCCCTTATCCTTTGCCTCTTGAATTGTTCTCTTAATAGGCGCTGATTCGGGGCTTACAATCGCAACCATACGGTTAGCCGAAATCATATTACCGAACCCGATATTAACTAATTTCATACAAATCTCCAAATTTATTCTATGTTTTGTATTTGTTCTCTTATTTTCTCTATTTCCGCCTTTATATCAACAACAGTTTTCGTTATCTCCATATCCGAGCATTTTGAGCCGATTGTGTTTGATTCTCTGTTCATTTCCTGAACGATAAAATCGAGTTTTCTGCCTATTGCTCCGCCGTTTTCAAAAAGAGTATTCATTTCTTTTATATGGCTTCTAAGCCGTACCGTTTCTTCGTCAACGGCTATCTTGTCGGCAAATACGGCAGTTTCGGTTAAAAGACGCTGTTCGTCGATATGGACATCGCCTATTAGTTCTTTAATCTTTTCTTCAAGTTTTTCTCTGTATTCCTTTACGGTTTCGGGAGAGCGCTTTTCAATAAACGAAACCTTATCTAAAATGTTATTTGCCCTTAATGTAACATCATTTACAAGTCTTTCGCCCTCGTCGGCACGCATATTAACAAAAGCATCAAGTGCCTCATTTGCGGTTATAATAACGGCATCGCTTATAACCTCATCAGCAATTTCGTTGCGCTTTGGAATAAGAATTTCACTATTGCCTACGATACTTGATAATTTCAAATCGTCTTTAAGGTGATATTCCTTACCGATTTGCCTTAATGCATCAATATACGCATTGGCGTAATCACGGTTTACCTGCAATGTAAGTGCTTTTCCGCTTGTATCTTCAACAAGTACGGATGCCTCTACCTTACCTCTTGAAACACGCTCTTTTATACAGCTTTTGAGTTGTTCGTCAAGGAACATATATGCTCTCGGCACTCTCGACGAAAACTCGAAAAATCTATGATTTACCGATTTAATTTCAACTGTGATATCAAACCCGTCAAAACTTTTTTTGGCTTTTCCGAATCCGGTCATACTTGTAACCGTATGTCATCACTCCATTCTTTATTCTCTTGTGTTTGAAATAATATATTCGCCGTTTCTTAAAATATCGGCTAAATCTTTTTCGTCCTTAATTCTTTTTTCACATTTTATTCCGAAACGGTAATATCCGTTGTCGGTATCATGGGAATCGGAACCCGCAACGATAATTTTGCCTGAATTTTCGGCATACTTTAATGCCTTATCGTTCATTTCGTCGGTGTTTCCCCTGTTAAAGACCTCATACCCGTCAAGAAATTCGGGCGGAAGCTTTAAGTCGGGGTCGGGGATATAATCTCTTTCTCTAAACGGATGCGCCTGAATAACCAAAGCGTTTTCTTTATGCGCCGCCTTATAAATCTTCTCTAAATTTCCCGAATAAAAATCGGGGTGTCTTAAAAGCCCTTTGGGAGTAAGCCCGTAAATCAAAACCTCTTTTGCGTTACCGACATGCTCTTCAAGCCCGAAGAAAACATCAATACCGTATTTTTTTGCCTCTTCTTTTCCGATTTGGTAATCTTCAATATACTCTTTGCAAAAATCTTCAAACGGCAAAGTTCTGTCGATAGCCGTATTGCCGTAACGGAAATGATTTGTAAAAACAACACCGTCAACGCCCTGCTCGGCTAACGCTTTTATTAACTCTTTTACTTCTACTCTGCCGCAAAGACTGCATCTGTTTGTATGTTGATGCATCTCATAAAAAAACAATTTGCTGACCCTCTTATTATGAAATTGCCGAAGCAACGATTATTAAAACAGCGCCTATTACTCCGTAACCCGTCATCGGTTTTTCGATAAATGACGAAAGAACGACGGCAACTACGGGGTCAATATAGCTTAATATTGCTATACTTTGGGCGTTCAGTTTTTCCATAGTCCCGAAATAAATTAAATACGCAATACCCGTATGGACAATGCAGACAACCGCCATAAGAATTATGCCGAGTGCCGTAAATTCGGGTTTTAATATATCCCCCGTAAAAGAAGAATATATAAGCATTACCGCACCGCAGACAAAAAGCTGCATTACAGTTCTTTCAAAGGCACCTATGCTTTTAAGCTTTTTGTTAAGTACGATAATAACGGTATAAATAACCGCCGACAGTAAACTTAAAAGTATTCCGACGGTTTCGTTTTTATTACCCGTCTTTTCTTCAAAGACGCCCGATACAAAAAGCATACCGATTAGCGATACTATTATGCATATTCCCTTTTTTAAGGTGATTTTTTCCTTAAATACAAAAGGAGAAATAAGTATCACCATAACAGGAGCCATATAGTAACAAAGGGTTGCCTTTGCAACGGTTGTATATTTATAACTTTCAAAAAGCAAAATCCAGTTAAATCCGAGCAATGCGCCCGAAATCAAAAGGTTTATAATGTTTGCCTTTATGCTTTCAATCGAAAACGGTTTTTTTGCAAAAACAATAAACAATGCTAAAAACACCGCACCGAAAAAGCCACGGCACATTGAGATGACCGCCGACGGAAACGGAATAAGCCGTACAAAAAGACCTATTGTTCCGAAAACCGTCATCGCAAGTGAAAATTTTAATTTGTTAAAATCTTTAACCATTACTTAAAAAAGAGCGGTAATTTTTCAAGGAAAACAATATCTTTACGGTCTGCCGCATCGCCTTCGGCTAAAAATGCACACGAAGCCGCCTCAAAAGCGCCTGCCTTTTCGACTAACTTTCTTACAGCCGTTAACGATTCTCCCGTGCTTATAACATCGTCAACAATAAGCACTTTTTTACCCTTAATCATATTGACCTCGGATTCGCCTAAATAGAGGTGCTGTTCGTGCTGTGTGGTAATAGAGGTTACGGCAACATCGAGCGGATTTCTCATATAAACCTTAACGCCTTTACGGGCAATTACATAAGGTTTTCCGCTCTGGCGTGACATCTCGTAAGCTATCGGAATACTTTTAGCTTCGGGGGTTAATATGACATCAAATTCGGGAACCTTTTTAAGTAACTCTTCCGAGCCCTTTATTGTGAGTTCAACATCACCGAAAATGATAAAAGCACCGATATCAAGCGTATCACTTACGGGGAATTTTTCTAAATTCCTTTCGAGTCCTGCAATTTTCATAGTATAAAATTCTGACATAAATTTCACCCTTTATAACTCTTTTTTAATTGAACTGTGTGCCACAAGGCACCTCTTACTTATTACCTCTTACTTATTACTTAAAATCATCCCGGAGGCCACTGCAAATAACGGCGGGCAAGAAGATGAAAATGAAGATGACCTACTGTCTGACCGCCGTCCTCACCGCAGTTTGCAACAACTCTGAAACCTTTTTCGAGGTTTTCGTTTTTTGCGGTTTTGGCTATTGCCTCGTATATCTTCGCAACATAGATACTGTTATCGCTATCTATTTTTGCGGGGGAATCAATATGCTTTTTCGGAACGAATACAGCGTGAAACGGCGCCTTAGGAGCAATATCCAAAAACGCATAAACATAATCGTCCTCATAAACCTTTGTTGAGGGGATTTCACCCTTTATTATCTTGCAAAACAAACAGTCGTCCATTTTATTTTACCATTTCCTTTACGATATTTTCTACACTTTTAAGCGCTTCTTCTGCCTTTGAAATATCCTTACCGCCTGCCATGGCAAAATCGGGCTTTCCTCCGCCGTTACCACCGCAAATTTGAGCGATTTGCTTTACGATATTTCCTGCCATTGCACCCTTGCTTACGGCGTCCTTACCGCAACCGACACAAAGAGTTAGTTTTTCTCCGTTAACACCGGCAAGAGCAACAACAATATCGGAATTTTTATCCCTTATTGTATCAAGCATTTTTCTCATATCGTCGGCACTGACACCCGAAAGTTTTGCATAAGCCACCTTAACGCCGTTAACCGTAACGGCATTTTTAACAATATCATCGGTCTTACCGCTTGCAAGCTGACCTTTTAATTTATCGAGTTCTCTTTCGGTTGCCTTTAATTTATCGTTTAAGGCGGTTACCTTTTCGATAAGCTCTTCAACATTACCGCATTTGATTGCAGAGGCGGTTTTTGAGGTTAAATCCATATAATGATTTAATAAATTGAGTGTATTAAAGCCGGTTAAAGCTTCTATTCTTCTGACACCCGATGCAACACCGTTTTCGGATACAATACGGAAAAGTCCTATCTTTCCTGCATTGTCAACATGGGTACCTCCGCAAAATTCAACCGACAAATCTCCTGCCGTAACAACCCTTACAATATCACCGTATTTTTCGCCGAAAAGTGCCATAGCGCCGAGTTTTTTAGCCTCTGCAATAGGCATCTCTCTGCTTGTTACGGGAGTTGCGTTTAGTATTACATTATTTACAATATCCTCGACCTTTGCGATTTCCTCACCCGAAAGTGCCAAAAAATGAGTAAAGTCAAAACGGACACTGCTGTCGCTTACAAGCTGTCCTGCCTGCTCGACATGGTTGCCGAGCACTTTGCGCAAAGCTGCCTGCAACAAATGGGCTGCCGTATGGTTTCGCTTTATTGCATTTCTGCGTAAAACATCAATGGTTGCCGTAACCGTTTCGCCTACCGTTATGCTGTCCGACAAAACAGTACCGATATGATAGTAAACTCCGCCGGTTGTCTTTTTGGTATCAATTACCTCAAACTTAAAGCTTCCGTTTTCTATTACGCCGGTATCGCCTACCTGACCGCCGCCCTCACCGTAAAATACGGTTTTATCAAGGACGATTATGGCTTTTTCGCCTTCATTTGCATTTGTTTTATGTTCGCCGTCGCAAACAATATCCAAAACCTTTGCGTTACAGCTTGTTTCATCATAACCCAAAAACTCGGTTTTCCCGATATTATCAAATGCTATTCCGTTACTCGACCAGCTCTCACCGTCAGACGCTTTTCTTGAAGAACGGGCAAGTTCTTTTTGTTCTTTCATCAAACTGTTAAAGCCGTCCTCATCAAGCGTTTTGCCGTTTTCTGCCAAAATATCTTTGGTAAGGTCAAGCGGAAAGCCGTATGTATCATAAAGCTTAAAGGCATCACTGCCCGATAAAACATCGCCTTTTTCCATAAGGTTTTGGAGCAGTTTAAGTCCTTGGTCGATAGTTTTATTAAAGCTTGCTTCCTCGTTGGCAATAACCTTTTTAATAAGCTCTTTCTTTTCAAGTAATTCGGGGTATGCACCGCCGTTTTCTTTTATTACGGCATCGCACATTTCGGTTAAAAATGTACGGTCTATGCCGATAAGCTTTCCGTGTCTTGCGGCACGGCGGATAAGACGGCGAAGAACATATCCTCTGCCCTCATTAGACGGAATAATACCGTCGCTTATCATAAATGTCGATGCTCTTGCGTGGTCGGTGATGGCACGGATTGAAATATCGGTATTTTTATCTTTCCCGTATTCTTTTCCCGAAATTTCACAAACTTTATTAAGAATGTTTCTTACGGTATCGACCTCGAACATATTGTCAACACCCTGCATAACACACGCAAGGCGTTCAAGTCCCATACCTGTATCTATATTTTTATGTGCAAGCTCGGTATAAGTGCCGTCGCCCATATTGTTAAACTGCGAAAATACATTGTTCCAGATTTCCATATAGCGGTCGCAGTCGCAACCCGGTTTGCAATCGGGCGAACCGCAACCGTATTTTTCGCCACGGTCAAAGTATATTTCGCTGCACGGACCGCAAGGTCCCGTCCCGTGTTCCCAAAAATTATCCTCTTTACCGAGGCGGACAATATGTTCTTCGGGTACGCCTATAACATCACGCCATAAAGCATACGATTCTTCGTCCTCTTCGTAAACCGACGGCCAAAGCAAATCTTTCGGAATTTCGAGGGTTTCGGTCAAGAATTCCCAAGCCCACGGAATTGCCTCATTCTTAAAATAATCGCCGAACGAAAAGTTGCCGAGCATTTCAAAATATGTACCGTGACGGGCTGTATGCCCCACTCTTTCAAGGTCGGGAGTTCTTATACATTTTTGGCAGGTTGTAACCCTGTTACGAGGCGGAGTAACCTCGCCGGTAAAGTACTTTTTCATAGGCGCCATACCCGAATTTATAAGCAACAGCGACTTATCGTTATCGGGGACTAATGAAAAGCTTTTAAGGCGCAAATGTCCCTTTGACTCAAAGAAAGACAAATAAGATTCACGAAGTTCATTTAACGAAGTCCATTTCATAGTTAAACATCCTCAGTTTGCATAAAATAACAGTATAAATTATACACCTAACGCCCATTTTTGTCAACAAAAAACGGCTTTTCTTATTTTTTATATGAAATTTAATTTTTATAATGACAAATTGATAGAAATGTGTTATTATATATATACTTATGTTATATTTACTTGTAGCGGAAAGGAAGACGGCGGTTTGAAATTACTTGCTATTGACGGAAACAGTATAATAAACCGTGCTTTTTACGGCATTAAGCTTTTATCAACCAAGGACGGTGTTTACACTAATGCCGTTTACGGTTTTATAAACATACTTAACAAGCTTATCGAAACGGAAAATCCCGACGGCGTTGCCGTTGCGTTTGACCTTAAAAAGCCGACCTTCCGCCATAAAAAATACGAAGAATATAAAGCAGGCAGAAAGCCGATGCCTGCCGAACTTGCTACACAGTTTCCCATTCTTAAAGAGTGGCTTACGCTTGCAGGATACAATGTTATCGAGTGTGAGGGCTTTGAGGCGGACGATATTTTGGGTACTCTTGCATATAACTGCCGAATAAGCGGTAATCTTTGTTCGATTGCCACGGGCGACCGTGATTCCTTACAGCTTATTTCCGATAACACAAAGGTCCTGCTTGCCTCGACTAAAATGGGCAGGCCTGAAATTATAAACTACACAAAAGAAGCCCTTTTTGAAAAATACGGCTTAACGCCCAAAGAAATGATAGAGCTTAAAGCTTTAATGGGCGACTCTTCGGATAATATTCCGGGGGTTGCAGGTATAGGCGAAAAAACCGCAACCGATTTAATAACAAAATTCCATTCGGTTGATTATATCTACGAAAATCTCGAAGTGCTTGACATTAAAGACAGCGTAAAGCAAAAGCTCGTAAACGGAAAGGACTCAGCGTATTTAAGCCGTTGGCTCGGCACCATATCGCTTGAAGCGCCTATTGATACGGATATAGAAAACTATAAAATCAAAGAGCAAAACAAGAACGAACTTGCAAAGCTTATGACCCGTCTTGAATTTTTTAAGCTTATGGAGAAAATGGATATTTCCCCCGTTCCGGTTGCTTTTGAGTCAAAAGCGAAAGAAAGCAGGAAATTTACTTTTTGCGAAGAAATGAAAATAAGCGAAGAAAAAATCGACCTTTATTTTGAGGGCGGGAACATTGTCGGCATAAGCAGTGGATTTGTTTTTCCGATTGCCGAAGAAAAGGCAAAAGAAATTCTTTCTTCAAACGCTCAAAAAAGAGTGCATAATCTTAAAGCACTTTCCAAATCGTTTTCGGATATTAAAAATGTTGTTTTTGATACTTTGCTTGCAGGGTATCTTTGCAACCCCTCCTCAAACGATTATTCGGTTGAGCGCCTTATCGCCGAATACGGCATAGATAACGCCGAATTTGAATGTGATAACAAAGTTTATAAAAATGCCGTTTCTTTCTCGCTTTTATGCGACAGTTTAACAAAAGCACTTAAAAAAAGCGGGCAGGAAAAAATACTTTCGGATATTGAAATTCCGCTTTCTCTTGTGCTTTCCGATATGGAAAATATCGGATTTTTGGTTGATGCCGACGGTCTTAAAAATATGGGTGGCGAGCTTACTGCCCGTACCGAAAAAATGACCGAAGAAATCTATGAAATCGCAGGCGTAAGCTTTAACATCAACTCTCCAAAGCAGTTAGGCGAGGTGCTTTTTGAAAAATTAAAGTTGCCCGCAAAAAAGAAAACAAAGAGCGGTTACAGTACCTCCGCCGATGTTTTAGAAGATTTAAGATACGATTACCCGATTGTTGACAAAGTCTTAAAATACCGTCAGCTTGCAAAGCTTAAATCGACCTACTGCGACGGTTTGTTAAACGCCGTATCAGATGACGGGCGAATTCACACGACCTTTAATCAAACCGAAGCAAGAACGGGGCGCATAAGTTCACTTGAACCTAATCTTCAAAATATTCCCGTAAGAACCGACGAGGGTAAACGGCTTCGTGAATTTTTTGTTGCAAAAGAGGGCTACACCCTATGCGACGCCGACTATTCTCAAATTGAGCTTCGTGTTCTTGCAAGCATTGCCGACGATAAGACAATGATTGATGCCTTTAATTCGGGCACCGATATTCATACCGTTACGGCAAGCGAGGTTTTCGGAATACCGATTGATATGGTGCTTCCCGTTATGCGAAGCCGTGCAAAAGCCGTAAATTTCGGCATTGTTTACGGAATCGGCGCTTTTTCGCTCGGCAAGGATATAGGCGTAAGCCGTGCCGAGGCGGACAGATACATTAAAAATTATCTTGCCACCTACAAAGATGTTGACAGATATATGAAAGAGGTTATCGAAAAAGCCAAAGAGGACGGTTTTGTTACAACCTATTTCGGCAGAAGAAGATACCTTCCCGAGCTTTCCTCTTCAAACGGTATGCTGAGAGCGTTCGGCGAAAGGGTTGCAAGAAATGCTCCCATTCAGGGCACTGCCGCCGATATTATAAAAATCGCAATGATAAATGTTTATAACCGCTTAAAGCGTGATTTCAAGGATTCGCATTTAATACTTCAAGTTCACGATGAGCTTATCGTCGAATGTCCTAAAAAGGACAAAGAAAAGATTTGCAAAGTTCTCGAAGAAGAAATGCAAAATGCCGTTAAATTAAAGGTCAATATGAGTGTTGACGCACACAGCGGTCAAAATTGGTTAGAGGCAAAAGGATAATGGAAAACGAAATCCCGATTACAATATCCGAAATAAAGGAAAATCAAATAAAATCGGTTGCCGAAATCGAAAAGGAAAATTTCAGCGAACCGTGGAGTGAAAAATCCATACGGGAATCGCTTAATAATTCAACCGTTTTCTTTGTTGCCGAAAGAGAAGATACCGTTTTGGGCTATGTCGGTCTTAATTTTGTGCTTGACGAGGGTTATATAACAAGCATAGCCGTAAAAAAAGAAAACCGAAACTGCGGTATTGCTACGGCACTTATCAACAAATGCTTTGATTTTGCAAATTGTAAAAAATTGGCATTTATCTCACTTGAAGTGAGGATTTCAAACAAAAACGCAATAGATTTATACAAAAAATTAAACTTTAACAACGAGGGACTCCGCAGAAATTTTTACCGTTTCCCCACAGAAGACGCAATAATAATGACAAGAAGGTTTATCTAATCAATGCTGATACTTGCAATAGAATCGTCATGCGACGAAACCGCCGCCGCCGTAACGGACGGCAGGCACATTCTTTCAAATATAGTGGCAACGCAAATCGCCGAGCATAGAATTTACGGCGGTGTTGTTCCCGAAATTGCTTCAAGACGGCATACCGAAGCCATAAGCCGTGTTTGCGACGAAGCGGTAAGCGAGGCGGGTATAACTTATAACGACCTTGATGCCATTGCCGTAACATTTGCGCCGGGGCTTATCGGTGCGTTGCTTGTCGGAGTGAATTTTGCAAAAGGTCTTGCCTTTTCGCTTAACATTCCGCTTATCCCCGTCCATCATCTTCGCTCGCATATTGCGGCAAATTACATAGAAAACGACACTTTGGAGCCCGAATATCTTTGCCTTACCGTTTCGGGCGGAAATACAATTCTCACAAAGGTAAAGGACTATACGGTTTTCGAGCCGCTCGGAGGCACAAAGGACGATGCCGCAGGAGAATGCTTTGACAAAACCGCAAGGGCATTAGGTCTTCCGTACCCCGGCGGAGTTATGCTTGACAAAATTGCTACCGTTCCCGATTTTGATAAATATCCGCTTCCCTATCCCAAAATTTCCGGAAACGAATTCGATTTCAGTTTTTCGGGGCTTAAAACCTCGGTTGTAAATACCATACATAACGCAAAACAGAAAAACACCGAAATTGATGTTCCCGTTTTGGCGGCAACGGTCAGAAAACGGGTTTGCGACATACTAATTGATAACACCTTAAAGGCGGCAAAGCAGTACGGATACAAAATAATAGTTATTGCAGGCGGTGTTTCGGCTAATTCCGAGCTTCGTTCCCGTCTTAAAGAAGAATGCGAAAAACAAAATTTTGAGCTTTTTTACCCCGAACTTAAATACTGCGGAGATAACGCCGCAATGGTCGGAGTTCAGGCATTCTACGAATACAAAAGCGGTAATATTGCAAACACATCGCTTAACGCTTTGGCAACATTAACGATTGATTACAGATAAGGAGAAAACAATGGAAAAGTTATTACTTATTGTAAATCCTAAATCAGGCCGTGCAAAAATGCGCAGTGAATTATTAGAGGTTACCGAAATTCTTTCGGGAAAATATGATGTTACGGTTTATATAACAAAATGCCGATGCGATGCCACCGAAAGAGTAAAACGCATTAAAGATAACGAATTCAGTATGATTGTTGTCTGCGGCGGAGACGGAACACTTAACGAGGTTATTACGGGACTTATGCTTGCAAACAAGAAAATAACTCTCGGTTATATTCCGTCGGGTACACTTAACGAATGGTCGAGCGGTCTCGGTATTTCAAGAATAATACCGACTGCCGCCTCGGATATATTAAACGGCAAGAAAATCACACTTGATATAGGTAAATTCGGTGATAAATATTTTTCATATACCGCTTCATTCGGCGCTTTTACCGACGCTTCATATTCGGCACCGCAGGATATTAAAAATGTTTTAGGTCAGTCGGCATACTTTTTTGAGGGAATTAAAAGTCTTGCCAACATAAAACCGCTTCACTTAAAATTCAAAACCGACGATAAGGAATACGAGGGCGATTATTTATTCGGTGCCATTTCAAACTCAATGTCGGTAGGCGGAATTGTTAAATTCCAAAAAACCCTTGTCAAGCTTGACGACGGTATTTTTGAAGTGTTGCTTATTAAAAAACCTGCAAATATCGCCCAGCTTCAAAGTTATATTGACGGAATTCTCAAAAAAGATTTAGACCGAGAGGGAATAGAATTTTTCCATACGAAAAAAATTACGGTTTACGGTGATACATCTATCCCTTGGACGCTTGACGGCGAATTTTGTGAGGGGCAGGACGAAACCGTTGCCGAAAATGTCCATTCGGCAATAGAACTTATAGTCCCCGATAAAGATTAAAAAATAAGGAGTTTTTATATATGTTCACAAGAGATATAGGTGTTGACCTCGGCACATCAAACACACTTGTTTGCGTAAAGGGAAAAGGAATAATAATGCGGGAACCCTCGGTTGTTGCATACGATGTTAAAAACGATGCCGTCCGTGCCGTAGGTACCGAAGCAAAGGAAATGATAGGCCGTACCCCCGGTTCCATTGTTGCGGTAAGACCGCTTAAAGACGGTGTTATTGCCGACTTTGATGTTACAACGGCAATGCTTAAAAGATTTGTAAGCGAGGCACTTAAAGGGTCTTTCTTTTCAAGAGTAAGAATGGTGATTTGTATTCCTACGGGAATTACCGAGGTTGAAAGCCGTGCTGTTTACGATGCCGCAAAGCAGGCAGGTGCTACCGATATTGACCTTGTTGAAGAATCAATGGCTGCCGCCGTCGGTGCCGGACTTCCGATTTGGGACGCCTCCGGCTCTATGATAGTCGATGTCGGTGGCGGTACAAGTGAAATTGCCGTTATTTCGCTCGGCGATATTGTTACGGCACAGTCTATAAGGGTTGCCGGAAATGCGCTTGACGAAGCTATAATAAACTACATACGAAAAAAGCATAATCTTTTAATCGGCGAAAGAACCGCCGAAATAATTAAAATAGAAATCGGCTCGGCTAAACCTTACGAAAACGAAACCGAGATTGAAATAAAGGGCCGAAATCTTGTTGACGGTCTTCCTAAAAATGTTGTCATCACCTCAAAAGAGGTAAGAGATGCTATGGCAGACTCAATTTCCCAAATAATTGACGCCATTCGCTCAACACTTGAAAAGACTCCGCCTGAACTTTCGGCTGATATTATAGATAAGGGCATAACCATTACGGGCGGCGGAGCGTTGCTTCGTGGATTTGCCGAACTTGTTGCCGAAGAAACGGGAATTCCCGTTTCGGTAGCGCTTAATCCGCTTGACTGCGTAGTTTTGGGAACAGCAAAACGGCTTGAAGGCGGAAGCGGATTTGATAATTATGTTTTCCGCAGAGGTAAACGTTTCAGATAAAACGGAGGAATCAAAATGCGATTTTTCTTTCGCACAAGGCAGTTCAGAATAATTGCCACGGTTATTTCGGCAGTGCTTGTTATTTCTCTCGCTTTCGGACTTACCGCAAAAAGAATGGCACCTTATTCCGATGTTGCCGGAATAATAACGGCGCCTTTCCGCAGTGCTTATACTGCCGTTTCAAACGAAATTAAGGATTTCGTTACCGCCTATAAGGACGGGAACGAGCTTTTGCTTAAAAATTCCGAATTAAACGAAGAATTAAGCTCACTCAGAAAAAAAGTTGCCGACTATCAAAAGATTAAAGCAGACAACGATTTTTATAAAAATTATCTCGGAATAAAAGAACAAAACAACGACTTTACCTTTGCGCCTGCAACCGTAATTTCAAGGGATAAAGCCGACCTATACTGCGGTTTTACAATAAATAAGGGCTCGCTTTCCAAAATAAAGGTCTATGACCCCGTTATTACGGAAGACGGTCTTGTAGGCTATATAACCGAGGTCGGAACAACAACCGCAAAGGTTTCAACCATACTTTCTCCCGATATAACACTCGGCGCTCTCGACAGCCGTACAAGTGATTCGGGAATTGTAAGCGGTAACATAAAGCTTGCAAAGGATAAGGAATGCCGTTTCAGTAATTTATCCAAGACAAGCGGTGTTGCACTCGGCGACTATGTTGTAACATCGGGCGAGGGTGTATTCCCCGACGGTTTGCTTATCGGTTATGTAAAAAATGTAGGGACAGGCAATAATAATTCGTCTATCTACGCCGATATTGTTCCTTTCGCCGATTTTTTGAAAATCCGAAATGTAATGGTTATTACTTCGTTTGAAGGTCAGGGCGAAACAATTAAGCCGGAGGACTGATATGCAAAGTAAAAACAAAACCGTACTTATAAATATTATTATTGCTGTTGTTTTATTTTGTATCGAATACTGCGGTATTTTCGGAACAAAGTACCTTGGTGTTTTGCCCTTTCTTCCGCTTGGATTTTTAGTTACCGTAGCTATGTTTTCTACGGAGCTCGGGGCGGTAATTATCGGTGTAATAACAGGGATTTTCGTTGATTCCGTTTCAAGCACGGGGTTGGGCTTTAATTCCATTATATTCCCGATTATTGCCCTTTTTGTAGCCCTTATTTCGCATTACTTATTTAACAACAATATCCGTTCCTGTTTAGTTCTTTCCCTGCTTTCGACTTTACTTTTTAACATTATAAAATTCTTTGTTTTTAACGTTGCCGTAGGATTTGACGGTTTCTTTGAGTTTTTACTCAAAACATCTGTCCCGTCAGCAGTGCTTACCGCCGTTTTTTCGGCAGTGCTTTACTTTTTTGAAAAGAAATTACACAGCTCATCGAGGTGAAATAGGTGCCTTTTAATAAGAAAAGACAAACTCCGCTTACAATACTTTCTGTTCTTCTTGTCGTTCTTTTACTCATTTATACTGCACGGCTTTATTATGTTCAGGTTAAAAAAGCCGACGAATACTCTACGGTAGCCGGAAGCACCTCAACCCTTACCGCCGTTATTAAGGCGCCACGGGGTGAAATTATCGACTGCAACGGCAGAAAAATTGCCGTAAACCGTGACGGCTACAATATAGTTTTTAACAAAGCTTATGTTAAGGACAACCTTAACGGCGTTATTCTTTCTCTTGTTAAACTGTTAAGAGAAAATAATCTTCCCTATGTTGATAAGCTCCCCATAAGCCAAAGTGAGCCATATTCGTTTATCGAGGACGAAAACACAGATAAGCTTCTTAAAACATTTGACCTTGCACACTATGCAACGGCGCAAAACTGCGTTGACCAAATGATAAAGGAATACGATTTATCAAAATATTCTCCTGCTGACAGGCGCCTCATTATGGGTGTACGGTATTCTATGCAAATATCCGATTTTTCGGTTTCCTACCCTTACACCTTTGCCGAGGATATACCTACCGAACTAATGCGCAAAATCTCCGAATCGGGATTTATGCTTTCGGGGGTAAGTGTTGAAATCGTGCCTTTCCGTGAATACCCCGACACCTCGCTTGCCGTAAACCTTATAGGTACAGTGGGGCCTATTTTTGAGGACGATTGGGACGACGGCGAAAAATATAAAGACCGTGGGTACTCCTTTAACGATAAAGTCGGCAAAAGCGGAATTGAATACTATGCCGAAAAATATCTCCGTGGAAAAGACGGGGAAATAACATATTATCTTGATGCAAACGGAAATGTTCTCGAAAGTGTTGTAACAAAAAAACCGATTTCGGGCAAAACCGTTATGTTATCGCTCGATAAACGAATTCAGCGCACCGCACAGGACGCATTAAAGGACACCGTATATTCCCTGCCGACCTGTACGGGCGGCGCCGCCGTTATGGTTGAAGTAAACTCCGGTAAGGTATTATGTGCGGCAAATTTCCCGACCTATGACAGCGCAACGCTTGCCGAAAACTACGAAAGTCTTGTTTCGCCTAATGCTAATTCTCCGCTTACAAACCGTGCTTTTTGCGGTGTGTATCCGATAGGTTCTACGATTAAACCGATTGTTGCTACTGCCGCAATAGAAAATAACAAGTACAGTTTAGGCGAATGTATAAACTGCGTTCATACATACAGTTATTTTGAAGATTATAAGCCCTCGTGTATGCATAGGCACGGTGTAATAAATCTTAAAACCGCTCTTTCAAAAAGCTGTAACTATTTCTTTTTTGAGCTTGGAAGAAGAGTCGGCGCTATGACACTTACCGATTATTTTAAGCAGTTTGGATTAGGTGTTAAAACGGGCGTTGAGGTTGACGACAGCGCAGGTATACTTACGGAACCTAAAAGCAACGGCTTCGGCGGTGATACGCTTCAAATTTCAATAGGTCAGTTAAATGCCTTTACACCGTTACAGCTCGCAAACTACGGCGCTACCTTTGCAAACGGCGGAACGCACTATAAAGCATCGCTTATTAAACAAATTTCTTCTTATGATATGTCAAAGATTTATTTTGACGGCAAACCCGAAGTGCTTAACACTGTTTCAATAAAGCCCGCAACCCAAAACGCCATTAAAGAGGGTATGCTTTCGGTTACGGTTGACGGTACCGGAAGAGCGGCGCTCGGCGACTATCCGATTAAGATAGGCGGAAAAACGGGTACATCACAGGTAAACAACGGTGCCGACCACAGTACATTTATCGTTTTTGCACCTTTTGATGACCCGAAAATAGCCGTTTCGGTTGTTCTTGAACACGGAAATTCGGGTTATTCGTCGGGTACTCTTGTAAGAACACTTCTTGATGCTTATTTTACTTCGGTTGATAATGCAAAGCCCGAAACGATACCTTATACTGTTTTAGGGTAAAAAAGTGCCACATTTATTTGACAATTATAAAATTTTATGGTAAAATTTTGATTTGTTTAGGAGATATATTATGAGTTTATGTCTTGCCGTTGTTTCCGGTAAAGGCGGCACCGGAAAATCTACCGTTTCAAGCGGATTGGCAATAGCTTTTTCGAGAATGCGCAAAAGTGTTTTGCTTGTTGACCTCGATAAAGGTCTTAAATGTCTTGACACCTATTTCGGTGTTGAAAAAGATGTTATTTTCGACCTGTCCGATTCAATCGAAAGCGGTATTTATGAAAATGCTTTTTATTACCCCGAACAGTACGGCGGTAAGATTTGCATAGTGCCCTCCCCGCCGCAGGAAAAAAGCATAGACAAAGAAAAGTTTGCGGATTTTGTCGGTTTTTGCAAAACAAAATTCGATATTATTATTTTCGACCATTCGGCAGGACTTGATTTTGAGCTTACAAAAGACATAGACGATATAAACTATATTTGCGTTACAAATTCCGACCCGTTATCTCTTAAAGACGCTTCGATTGTAAAGCAAAAGCTTATAAACAAAAAAACATTTTTAATTATAAACAAATTTGATGTTGAGCTTGTTATGAACCGCACTTATAAAAATATCGACAGTATGATTGACTGCTCTACCATAAGACTTATCGGAATAATTCCCGATATGCCCGACCTTAAATTCTTCCCCGTTTACGGCAAAATCAAAAAGCGGGGCAGAACAATTAAGGCATTAAACCGTATAGCCGGACGCTTAATGGGTGAAGATATCGCCCTGCCCCGTCCTAAAAATATTTAAGGAGAATTTATTATGACTATTGCCCTTATCGCAGAGGATGCTAAAAAGGAATTGATGATTCAATTTTGTATAGCGTATTGCGGAATACTTAACCGTTACAATCTTGTTGCCACCGGTTCTACCGCCAAGGTAATTTCCGAGGCAACGGGACTTAATATCACCGGATTTTTGGGTGGCTCGCAAGGCGGAACTCAACAAATCTCTTCCCGTATCGGTTGCGACGAAATTGACCTGATACTTTTATTCAGAGATACCAACAACACCACAAAGGTTCAGACAGACAGCAACGAGCTTTTGCGTCTTTGCGATATTCATAATATCCCCGTTGCAACCAATATCGCCACCGCCGAGGTTTTAATTCACGGTCTTGAAAGAGGCGACTTCGACTGGCGTGAAATAGTCAGGGAAAAATAACCTTTTCTGAGAAAGGAAAATACAAATGGGTGAAATAAACCACGCTATAAAGGGAACAAACGATATTCTTCCGAAAGAATCTTATAAAATTCAGTTTGTTGAAAAAATAATGCTCGATACCGCACGGCTTTTCGGTTACAGAGAAATCCGTGTCCCCGTATTTGAGCATACCGAGGTTTTTTCGAGAAATGTCGGCGATACAACCGATGTTGTTCAAAAAGAAATGTATACCTTTGACGATAAGGGCGGACGCTCGATTACTCTTCGTCCCGAACTTACGGCAGGTGTTATAAGAAGCAGTATTGAACACGGTCTTATTTATGATGCACTGCCCGAAAAGGTTTGTTATATAGGCGGTTGTTACCGTTACGAAAAACCGCAGGCAGGACGGCTTCGTGAATTCCATCAGTTTGGAATTGAATGTATAGGGGCATCTTCCCCTGCCGCCGATGCCGAGGTTATCGGCGTTGCAAATCAGGTGCTTAACACTTTGGGTGTTAAAAAGACCGAGCTTCAAATTAACTCTATCGGCTGTCCTACCTGCCGAAAGAACTATCAAAAGGCGCTTAAAGAATATTTCGAAAAGAATATAGACGAGCTTTGCGATACCTGCAAGGACCGACTATCAAGAAATCCTATGCGTATTCTTGACTGTAAATCTCCCGTATGCTCAAAACTCGCCGAAAATGCTCCAAAGGTAATAGATTTTCTTTGCGACGACTGTAAAGAACATTTTGATGGTGTTAAAAAGCATCTTGACAGCGCAGGGCTTAAATACACCGTTAATCCGCAGATTGTAAGAGGACTTGACTATTACACAAGAACTGTTTTTGAATTTGTTTCGGGTGATATAGGCGCTCAGTCAACCGTTTGCGGCGGCGGAAGATACGACGGCCTTGTAGAGCAGATGGGCGGAAATCCGACGCCTGCTTTGGGCTTTGGGCTCGGTATCGAACGGCTTTTATTATTGCTCGAAAACCAAGGCACCGAAATTCCGAGTGATACAACCTGCGATTTATATATAGCGCCAATGGGCGAATCGGCAGGATATGAAGCAACAAAGCTTTGTTCAAAGCTTCGTTTTGACGGATTTGAAGCGCAAACCGATGTTTGCGGAAGAGGTCTTAAAGCGCAAATGAAATATGCCGATAAAATCGGCGCTAAATTCACCCTCGTTTTGGGCGATAATGAACTGACAAGCAATAAGGCAATTATTAAAAATATGACTGACGGTGAAACCACCGAAATTGCTATTGATGACATTTCGGACGAGCTTTTATCCCTTATCAATAAATCGGCTCTAAACGATTTAACCGACTCCGTATTTAACAATAAATAATTTTTAGAGGTGTTTCTTTTGAAACTTGATAGAATGAACGGAATGAAGCGTACCGACTACTGCGGAACGCTTACAAAAGAATCTATCGGCAAAGAGGTTGTAGTTTGCGGTTGGATAGCACGCCAAAGAGATTTAGGCGGACTTATTTTTATCGACCTTAGGGACAGAACGGGTATTATCCAGCTTGCCTTTGACGATAAAACCGAAAAGTCGGTCTTTGACAAAGCTTTCGTTTTAAGAAGCGAATATGTCATTATGGCGAAGGGAAAAGTTCGAATGCGCTCGTCAATAAACACCGAAATTGCAACGGGTGAAATTGAAATCGAGGTAAACGAGCTTAAAGTTTTGGGCGAGTCGCTAACTCCGCCGTTTGAAATTTTGCCCGACAGCAACGCAAACGAAGAATTACGCCTCAAATACCGTTATTTGGATTTACGCCGTACTCCGCTAAAAGATAACATTTTAATGCGCCACCGCATTGTTAAGGTTACACGGGACTATTTTGACGAAAACGGATTTATCGAGATTGAAACACCTACGCTTATAAAATCAACGCCCGAGGGCGCAAGAGATTATCTTGTTCCCTCCCGTATACATAAGGGCAGTTTCTTTGCTCTTCCCCAGTCGCCCCAAATGTATAAACAGTTGCTTATGCTTTCGGGCTTTGACAGATATATGCAAATTGCCCGTTGCTACCGTGATGAAGATTTGCGTGCCGACAGACAGCCCGAATTTACCCAAGTTGACCTTGAAATGTCCTTTGTTGAAAAGGAAGATGTGTTTAAGATTGCCGAGGGTTATATAAAACGGCTCTATAAGGAAGTTTTGGATATTGATGTTCCGACTCCGCTCCCCCGTCTTACTTATACCGACGCTATGAACGATTACGGTTCGGACAAGCCCGACACCCGTTTTGAAATGAAAATCAAAGACCTTTCGGATATTGTAGAAAACTGCGGTTTCGGTGTTTTTGCCGACACGGTTAAAAACGGCGGTACCGTCCGTGCCATAAATGCCGTAAATGCTTCTGGCGTTTACACCCGTAAAGAAATTGACAAGTTAACGGAGGACGCCAAAGGTATCGGCGCAAAGGGACTTGCATTTATCCGTTGGGTTGAGGACGAGCCGACCTGCTCATTCTCAAAATTTATGACCGAAGACGAAATGAAGGCAATTTACGAGCGCCTTGATATGAAAAAGGGCGATGTTGCTTTAATTGTTGCCGACAAGAAAAATACCGCTTTGTCGGTTCTCGGTGCTTTGCGTTTAACGGTTGCCAAAAAGCTTGACATTATACCGAAAGAGCAAAACAATTTCCTTTGGATTACCGAATTCCCGTTCTTTGAGTACAACGAGGAAACAGGAAACTACGATGCTATGCACCACCCGTTCACCTCTCCTCTTGACGAATGTATCCCATATCTTGACTCAAATCCCGAAAAGGTATTTGCAGATGCCTATGACCTTGTACTTAACGGCGTTGAACTTTCAAGCGGTTCTATCCGTATTACCGACCCCGAGCTTCAAGCACATATGTTCAGGGCATTAGGACTTTCGGATAAAGAGGCGGAAGAAAAGTTCGGATTCCTTACCGGTGCGTTTAAGTACGGCGCTCCTCCGCACGGCGGTATGGGTATCGGTCTTGACAGACTTTGTATGCTTATGTGCGGTGCCGATACAATCCGTGATGTTATCGCATTCCCGAAGGTTGCAAATTCAAGCGAGCTTATGTCGGGAGCCCCGTCTAATGTTGATATAAAACAGCTTGACGATTTGGCAATAGCTGTTACACAAAAAGAAGAATAAACAAACATATAAAAAACGGCTTGCAGATTACCTGCAAGCCGTTTTTTATTCTCTTTCATCACCCACAAAGAAAAGTGCTACCGTACCCGCTCCGCAATGGGTTGCGACAACCGTGCCTATATCTCTTATCTGCACCTTATTTTTAAGATTTTTGAATTTGCTTTCGATTTCTTTTTTGAGCAACTTTGCGTCTTCTAAACAATTTGAATGATTTATAAAACATAAGCCGTCATATTTAAGTCCGTTTTCGGCGTGGTTTATCATTTCGTCAAGTGTAAATTCTATTGCTTTTCTTTTTCCTCTCGCCCTTGCGTATGCGATTATTTTACCCTCTTTATTTAGGTGCATAATAGGACAAATACCTAAAATCGTGGCAACGGTAGCGGTAGCGCCCGAAACCCTGCCCGAGCGCTTTAAGTATTTCATCTCGGTAGCAAAAAACTGATGATGTATTTTATATGAAACCGAATTTATATACTTAACCGTATTTTCGAGAGTGTTTCCCTTTTCCATAAACTCATAAGACAAAGCTACGAGCAGTCCGTATCCGCCCGAAGAACATTTTGAATCAATCACCGTGATTTTATCTTCATTTAACTCTTCATTTATTTTTTCAGCCGCAGATACGGCATTATTAACCGACGGCGTCATTCCCGAGCCGAAAGCAATATGCAAAATCTTTTTATTTTCTTTTATTATACTCTTAAAAAATTCATAATAATTATATTCATTTATTTGCGAGGTTGTAGGAAGAATGTTTTTAGACATTTTATTATAAAATTCATCTACATATCTTTTGTTTCTTCCCATATTGTCGGGAAATTCCTCACCGTCAATAATATAATGATAAAATATTACGGGAATTTTCCTTTTTTCAAAGAAAGAGTATTCTATATCGGCGGTTGATTCGCAGGAAATAATAAATTCTGATGACATATTTTATTCTCCTTTTTTCGTTTATACTATTATTCTAAACAAAAATCGGGAAATATAAACCTACTGCAAGAATTTTCGGTTCTACAAATAAAAGAAGAGCAGTAGAGCCAAATTTTTTGACTCTACTGCGGGTAGAATTATCATTTTTCGGTATTTACCGATATTTTATTTCCGTCAACGGAAAAAATCACATTACCGTTTTTGGTTGTAGTGTAGGTCTTAACCCTTTTAGAATTAAGGCGGTCTAATGTTTCTTCGTGCGGATGTCCGTACATATTATTTTCACCGCACGAAATAACGGCAAATCTCGGGTCACATTCATTTAAGAATTCGTTACTTGTCGATGTGCTTCCGCCGTGGTGGGCAACCTTTAACACATCGCAGTAAATATCCAAATTTTGTTTAAGAAGTTGCCGTTCCTCGTTTACCTCGCCGTCGCCCGTAAACAAAAACTTTTTATTGTTTATTTTTGCCATAAGGTATATGGAGCGGTTATTTTCTTCCGAAAGATTTGTGCTTTGATAAAGGACGGTCAGCTTGAAATCACCTAAATTTATCGTTTGCCCTGCTTTTGCGTTATAAAATTCACCGTCATTTGCAAGACATTCCTTTTTAGCATAAAGCACATCGTTTGAAATATTTGTATCCTTTGCCGTAGCGGGATAAATAAGATTTTCTACATCAAACTCTTTTACTATATCGTATAGTCCGCCCGTATGGTCGGCGTGATAATGCGATATAATAAGCACATCTATCGTTTTAATGTTCTTTTCTCTTAAAGTGCGCCTTATAGCGCTAAACCCTTGCTTATCGCCCGTATCAATTAAGCAGTATTTACCTTTACTTGCGATAAGCGCCGAGTCGCCCTGCCCTACATCAATAAACTCAACATAGTTATCGGTAATTGATGACGTGCCTACCGTTTCGGTGTAATTTCTCCGCTCAATATATCGGATAAAGCTTATAATAACCGAAGCGACAAGGCAAACGGCAATTATAACTTTTCTTATCTTCTTATAGTTCATACTTCTTCATCCGAAGATGTTGCCTGCTGTTCCATATACTGGTCTTTTGTTATTAAAACCTTTCTCGGCTTTGAGCCCTCGTAAGGCCCGACAACACCTCTTGTTTCCATTTCGTCGATTATTCTCGCCGCTCTCGCATAACCGAGCTTTAATTTTCTTTGAAGAAGCGATGTTGATGCCTGTCCGTTTTCGATAACGCAAAGAACAGCATCATTAAGCAACGGGTCGTCATCATTCGCTCCGTCTTCGGGAATTCCCGTTTTCTTTTGCTTTTCAATAGCCGCCTGACGCTCTATTTCAAACATAATGTCGTCGTCATAGTCGGCACTCGCACTGCGCTTTACAAAGGAAACGACCTTTTCAACCTCTTTATCACTTACAAAACAACCCTGAACACGCTTCGGCTTTGTCGAACCAATCGGGTTAAAGAGCATATCGCCCTTACCGAGCAGTTTCTCGGCACCGCCCGAATCAAGTATTGTTCGGCTGTCGATTTGGGACGAAACCGCAAAAGCGACTCTCGTCGGGATATTTGCTTTAATTACACCCGTAACAACATCAACCGACGGTCTTTGAGTTGCGATAAGCAAATGCATTCCTGCGGCTCTTGCCTTGGCGGCGATACGGTTAATGGAATCTTCAACCTCGTTAGGCGCCGTCATCATAAGGTCGGCAAGCTCGTCGATAATAATAACGATATGAGGCATCTTTTTAACCTCGGGCTCGTCGATAAGCGTATCAACAAGCTTGTTATAGCCCTCAATATCTCTGACTCCTCTGTCGGCAAACATAGCATACCGCTTTTCCATTTCGGTTACAGCCCAACCGAGCGCACCTGCGGCTTTGCGTGGCTCAGTTACAACGGGCACAAGCAAATGCGGAATACCGTTGTAAACGCCAAGTTCAACAACCTTCGGGTCAATCATTAAAAGCTTTACCTCGTCGGGTGTTGCTTTATAGAGAATACTCATAATAATTGAATTTATACAAACCGATTTACCCGAGCCCGTTGCACCGGCAATAAGTCCGTGTGGCATTTTGGCAATATCGCCAATTACTACATTACCGCCTATATCTCTACCCATAGCAACGGTTAGCTTACTCTTTGAGCTTTGGAATGAAGAAGACTCGATAATTTCTCTAACCCCTACGGTTGCGCTTGCCTTATTAGGCACCTCAATGCCGACAGCCGCTTTATTCGGAATAGGCGCTTCAATTCTTACGCCTGCGGTAGCAAGGTTAAGCGCAATATCATCGGCAAGCCCCGTAATTTTGCTTATCTTTACACCGGCGCATGGTTGAAGCTCGTATCTTGTAACGGTAGGGCCTTTGCTGACATCTAAAACTCTCGTTTCAACACCGAAGCTTTTAAGCACCTCAACAAGGCGCTCGGCAGTAAGGTCAAGCTCCTTTGAAAGCACCTTAACATCGGAAGAATTGGTTTTGTTTAAGAGTTCAAAAGGCGGATATTTATAATGCGGAATTTCTTTTGTTGTGCTGATTTCATTTATAACATCAGCAGTTTCCTTTTCAAAATCAACCTTAATCTTTTTAAGCGGTGGCTGTTCCTCTTCGGGAGGATTTTCCGCAAATAACGGGTCTTCTTGGGTAATTTTGCTCGGCTCTTCTATCTTTTTACTTTCGATTTCTTCGTCATTATATGTATCAATAAGCTTTTGCTTATTATCGTCTAAATACTCGTCTTTTTGAGTAGGTTTATTGTCGTCAACGGGAATATCAATATCAAAACCTTTGAGTATGCGTAGTTTTGCTTTCTTTTCGCCGTCATTTTCTTCGCTCTTGCTTACTCTTTCGGCATAAACCTCCTCAGCTTGCTTTGAAACCGCCTTAACCGGCTTTGACATCGCCTTATAAAGCGCCGCAAGGGTTGTGCCCGATACTATCATAAAGAATACAAACATCAAAATAAGAAGTGTTACGATAGCGGCCGCTTTACCGAAACCGTTACAAAGCGGATTTCCTATCAAGCCGCCCAAAAATCCTCCGCCTTTATACTTTATTCCGTTGTCGTAGGCATCAAAAAGCTGTTCGCCGAAAGAAACATTTTTAGATGTATCCAAAACTACAACACTTGAAAAAGCACCTAACAAAACGACAAAAATCGAACTTTCTATCGCTTTTGACATTAGTTTTCTTCGCTTATCGGCAACAATCGCAACCGCAAAAAATCCGATAAGAAACGGATATAAATAGGACGCTATTCCGAAAACACCGAAAACAAATTCGTGCATTTTTGTCCAGAAATTTTGCCCCTTAATAATTACCACAGCCAAAACAAATAAAGCAACCGCAAAAAGAATTATTGCTTTTAACTCCTTATTTGCATACTGTTGTTCATTCTTCTTTGAAGCAGCACTGCTGCGCTTCTTTGTTGCCATTTATGTACTCTCCTTTTTTTACCTAACAAGAATAATCCGAACTCGGTTTTTGAGGGCGGATTATTCTTATCAGCCTAAGATTCCGCTATAAAGCAGAATTGTTTTCTATCATACGATTTAATTCTTCAATAACATCGCTTAAAGCCCCGACATTGTCGATAAGCCCGATTTCAACGGCATCTTTTCCGCAAACCGTTGTACCGACATCGGTAATAAGCTCACCCGTATTCATCATTAAATCGGTAAATTTTTTCCTTTTGATTTTTGAATTTCTTATAACAAAGTTTGTAATTCTCTCCTGCATTTTCGCAAAATGATTCATAGTTTGCGGAACACCGATTATAAGTCCGCTTGTCCTGACAGGATGAATGGTCATTGTAGCCGACGGCGCAATAAACGATTTTTTAGCCGAAACAGCAAGCGGCACGCCTATTGAATGTCCGCCACCCAAAACAAAAGAAACAGTCGGTGTTTTCATACCCGAAATAAGCTCGGCAATAGCAAGACCTGCTTCAACATCGCCGCCTACCGTGTTAAGAATTATGATAAGCCCCTCTATTTCACTGCTTTGCTCAATAGCAACAAGCTGCGGAATAATATGCTCATACTTGGTAGTTTTGCTTTGTTCGGGCAAAACATTATGTCCTTCTATTTCGCCGATAATGGTTATGCAGTAAATATTGTGCTTACCGTCAAGCCGAGTAACACCGTATTCTTTAATGTCGTCATTTGCTGTTTTATTATTGTTTTCATTTTCCATAGTTTTCACCCAAATATAGTGTTTCGGCAAAAACAAAATCTATACATAGTAATTATACTATTCTTTTACATTTTTTGCAATAAAAAAATCCGCATTGCCAAAAAGCAATGCGGAAAAATTATTAACTATCAGTTAGTAATTGTCATTTCGGTATCCTTATCGAACAAATGAATCTTAGAGGTTTCAAGAGCGATAGTAATCTTATCACCCGGTTTAGCGGTAGATTCAGGAGCAACACGAGCATTGATTGTCTGCTCCTCACTGTTCATATAAAGATAGGTTTCAGCACCCATAAGCTCGGTAACTTCAACATTAGCTTCAACTCTACCGTCCGGATTAGCGGCGATAAGCTCGGGCTCATCGTGAACATCCTCAGGACGGATACCCATAATGATTTCCTTACCAACATAAGGAACAAGGCAATCGTCCTTATTCTTATCGGCCGGCAACTTAATCTTATACTTAACACCTGCACGGGTCTTTGTATCCTCAGTACCGTACTCAACATAAAAATCTTTGCCTTCTTTAAGAAGAACGGCATCAATAAAGTTCATCTGAGGCGAACCGATAAATCCGGCAACGAAGAGGTTGCAAGGATAACGGTAAAGGTTTTGAGGAGTATCAACCTGCTGAATAAGACCGCTCTTCATAACAACGATACGGGTACCCATTGTCATAGCTTCGGTCTGGTCATGGGTTACATAGATAAATGTTGTTCCGAGACGCTGATGGATTTTAGAAATCTCGGTACGCATTTGCGCACGGAGTTTAGCATCAAGGTTAGACAACGGCTCGTCGAGCAAGAATACCTTTGGCTCACGAACGATAGCACGGCCAAGTGCAACACGCTGACGCTGACCGCCGGACAAAGCCTTCGGCTTACGCTCTAACAAATGCTCAATATCAAGAGTACGAGCAGCTTCTTCAACTCTTCTCTTAATTTCATCCTTTGAAGTTTTACGAAGTTTAAGACCGAATGCCATATTATCAAATACAGTCATATGAGGATAAAGCGCATAGTTCTGGAAAACCATTGCGATATCACGGTCTTTCGGTGCAACATCGTTTACAAGACGATCTCCGATATAGATTTCACCCTCTGAAATTTCTTCAAGGCCGGCAACCATTCTGAGCGTTGTGGACTTACCGCAACCGGAAGGTCCTACAAGAATGATAAACTCCTTATCTTTAATTTCAAGGTTAAAGTCGGAAACGGCAGTAACGCCGCCCGGATATCTCTTGTACACATTGCGAAGTGACAAACTTGCCATAATTTTTACCTCCTAAATTTGCGCCCAATTAGCGCATATGCATACATAATACAATCATATTATACCACAAAACCCTAAAAATTCAATCAATATTTAGCACAATGTTGTTTGTACTATTTTGTTAAATTTGTATATTCAGACTTTCATTTTGGTTAAATCGTAATTTGTAAGTATTCTGCATTCGCCGAGTTCCATATCATCTGGCAGATAAAAATCCCCGACTGCAACCCTTTTGAGTTCATTTACACCGAGCCCTACGGTGCCGAACATACGCTTAATTTGATGGTATTTTCCCTCAAAAATGGTGAGTTTTGCATTAAAATCGTCGAGTATTTCGAGCTTTGCAGGTTTGCAAACGGTTTTGTCGACAAGCGTTACACCGTCCGAAAATATTTTAATCATATCTTCTGTAAGTTTTCCGTCAAGAGTAGCAACATAAGTTTTTCCGACATTTTTAGACGGTGTTATACATCTATGGGCAAAATCGCCGTCGTCGGTTATTATCAAAAGTCCCGTAGTATCCTTATCGAGCCGTCCGACAGGAGAAAGATTTTTTCTTTTCATATTTTCGGGTATTAAATCAATAACCGTTTTTTGATTTTTGTCCTCGGTAGCGCAAAGCACACCTTTCGGCTTATTCATAAGGATATATCGGTATTCGCTGTACTCTACCTTATTATCCTTATATGTAACCGAGTTTGTTTCAATGTCAAAGATAAAAGACGGGTCCCTTATAACAGTGTCCCCAACCTTTACTTTTCCACGGTGTATCTGCGTTTTTGCCATATTTCTCGGAATATTAAGCTGATTTGAAATAAATCTGTCAAGTCTTTGCTTTTTCATTTTTCTTACAAAGCGGGTACATATTGCCGTCAAGTTCAGCCGACGAAATATCTCCCCCTATTATTCTCCCGTTATAAACAATTAAATTTGCATTAAAGTATGTCGCATCTTTTTCGTACATAAACTCTTTTACCGAATATGAATAAATATCGCATTTACATCCTTTATAAAGCGATAAATCGTACCCTGCCTTTTGTTGCAGTTTGTTATAATTTTCATAAACATCATTAAACTCATAAGGAATAGTTACGGTTTTCCTGCTTTGTGAATTTTCGTCCGCCTTACAGCCGATTTTTTCCAAAAACAAAATTCGGTTTTGACAGGTTTCGCCGTTTTTGTTTCCTACCGCCAATGTTTCGTATTTTGAAACAAACAGCAACGCAAGAAAAGCAAGACACAAAAAACACGCCAAAGCTTTTTTGGTAAAAGTAAAATACAGTTTCAAGCAATCATCCCCTTAAAAAAAGATTATGAATGCTTATATGTTTATATTACCTATTCAATGATACAAACTGCATGGGCGCATATACCGTCACCCTTGCCCGAAAAACCGAGTCCCTCCTCGGTCGTTGCTTTTACGCTGATGTTATTTATATCGGTACAAAGTGCTTTTGCAATATTTTCACGCATTTTTTCTATATACGGCGACATTTTAGGTTTCTCTGCGATAATAGTCGAATCAATATTAACAACCGAAAAACCTTTTTCTTTTAACAAATCGCCGACTTTACTTAAAAGAACAAGCGAGCTTATACCCTTATATTTTTCGTCGGTATCGGGAAAATGCTTTCCTATATCACCCATAGCGGCGGCGCCCAAAAGCGCATCACATATTGCGTGCAGTAAAACATCGGCATCGGAATGGCCGAGAAGCCCTTTTTCATAAGGAATTTCGACTCCGCCGATAATAAGTTGTCTGTTTTCCGTTAACCTATGAACATCGTAGCCGTGTCCTATTCGCATTTTTCTTCCTCCTCGATTTTTGCAAGTAAGTTTGCAATGGGTATATCCTCTAAAACGGTTATTTTAATGTTTCGCCAGTTTGATTCGCAAATAACCGACTTATACCCCATTGCCTCCATAAGCGAAGAATCGTCGGTGTAGTTTTCTATATCAAGCGAATTAAGAGCAAAACGGTATTTTGAAACATTTACCCCCTGCGGAGTTTGGGCAAGAAATACAAGGTTTCGGTCAAGCGTATTTATTATCATATTTTCGCCGTCGGTTTGTTTTACGGTGTCAACGACCTTATTTGCAAGAACGGCGCAGTCGGCGGTTTTAAGCGCAACACAAACATCCTTAATCATTTTTTCGGTAACAAACGGTCTTGCACCGTCGTGAATAAGAACTTTTCTCTCGCATCTGTCAAGAGCATTTATCCCGTTTTTTACCGACTCTGTTCTATTGCTTCCGCCCTCGACAATATCCGAAACTTTTGTGATTTTATAATCCTCCAAAAGCTTTTGCAAACTTAAAATATCGTCTTTTTTGGTGACAACGATTATGTTTTTAATATAATTACTGCTTTCAAATTTGAGAATGGTCTTAATTATTACGGGGACATTATTTATGGCTAAAAATTGTTTATTAACCCCGTTCATTCTTGTTGAACTGCCTGCCGCAACGATAATTACGGGCAACGGCTTTACAGCGCTGTCAACCGTTTCATAGCTTAAAACACTTTTCGTAAGCTCCATTTTCGTTTACCTCTAAAAAAGCCGCACTAACTCATCAGAGCACAGTGCGGCAAGTAGTAAAAAACAAATTATTCTGCGGTTTCTTCATCTTCGCAACAATCACAGTCGCAGTCAAAATCAAATTCAAGAGAAGTACCGCAGTTGGGACATTCTATTCCCTCGTCTTCGAGCATATCCTCATCAAGATAAATTGTATCGTGGCAGTTAGGACATTCTATCTCATAAAGCTCGTCGTCATCACAACAACCGCAGTCACAGTCACAGTCGCAATCGCAGTCATCTTCATAAACAATATCTTCAAGACGGGAAAGGTCCTCGTCAACAGCATCAAGCTGTTCGCTCATATCGTCGCAAGCGTCTTCAATATCGCAGATTTCTTCGGTAATATCCTCTAAAAGCTCAATAACGGCGGCAAGAATTTTACCTTCTTTTGTAGTCTTGTCAAGGTCTAAACCCTCGGTAAGACCGCTGATGTAAGCAATTTTCTCACAAATATCCATTATATATTCTCCTTAAAATTTTTGCATTAAGCTCTTTCCATATATTCGCCCGTACGGGTATCAATACGGATAACCTCGCCCTCGTTAATGAAGAGCGGAACACGGATTTCGCAACCGGTTTCAAGAGTAGCGGGCTTTGTTGCGTTAGTAGCGGTATTTCCGGCAAAACCGGGTTCGGTATGAGAAACGGTAAGCTCAACAAATGTCGGGGGTGCACCACCGAAAACCTTGCCCTTATATGACAAAATCTTGCAAACCATATTTTCTTTAACGAACTTAAAATTATCGCTCATTTCGCTCTTGTTAATCGGAACCATATCGTATGTTTCCTGATCCATAAAGTAATAAAGGTCGCCATCGGCATAAGAATATTCCATATCCTTGCGCTCAATATATGCGGTCGGGAACTTAGCAGTCGGGTTATATGATTTTTCAACTACGGCTCCTGTTATAACATTCTTTGTTTTTGTTCTTACGAATGCTGCACCTTTTCCCGGCTTAACATGCTGAAATTCAACAACTTGAAGCACTTGACCGTCTTCCTCAAAAGTTACACCATTTCTAAAATCTCCGGCACTAACCATTTTACATATTCCTCCATTAAATAAACTGTATAAATTATAAGACAATTTAACTTTTTTGTCAAGCAAAATTAAGCCAAGTTAAATATCAAAACACTTTCTTACATTTTTTATACTTCCGAGAACCAATATTTTTTGCTTCGTTGTCAAAACGGTATCGGGAGTTATTGTAATATCAAGCTTTCCGTCGTCCTTTATCGCCATAATATTGAGTCCGTATTTTTGCCTTACGCTAAGCTGTCCTACGGTTTTATTATCCCAATTAGCGGGAACTGCAACCTCGAAAATAGAAAACTCGTCATCTATTTTAATATAGTCAAACACATTGTCCGACAAAAAGGTTATCGCAGTCCAAAAAGCAAGCTGTTTTTCGGGATAAACAACCGAGTCGGCGCCGTTTCGCAGCAGAAACTTTTCGTGAACATCGTTTGAGGCAACCGAAACGACCTTTTTTGCACCCAATTCTTTAAGAAGCGAGGTCGTTTGAAGAGAGTTTTGAAAATCGTTCCTTATAGTTACTATACAAACATCAAAATTATCGACACCGAGTGTTGATAAAAACTTTTTGTCGGTTGAATCGCCGATTTGAGCATCGGTTACAACCGGTAAAATATCGTTAATTAACTCTTCACTGCTGTCAACCGCCAAAACCTCGTGCTTCATTTCAACAAGCTTTTCGGCAATTTTCTGACCGAAATGTCCGACACCGATTAAAAGTACACTTTTCATAAGCTTTTCCTTTCCGTTTTAACCGACATTTATATTTTCGCTCGGTAATTTTTCAACATCAACATCGCCTGCACCAAGTGTTGCATAAACAAAGGTAAGTCCGCCGACTCTACCTAAAAACATAAGCGAAATAAGTACGATTTTTGAGGTCATACCGAGCGAAGGTGTAATGCCGAGCGTAAGACCCACCGTACCTATTGCGGAAGCGGTTTCAAAAAGACAGTCGTCAAGCGGTAAGCCTTCAACACGGCTAATTATAACCGCACCGATAATAAAGAGTGTAATATAAAGCATAAAAATCGCAGCAGCATTTTTTATAACCTTTTCGGAAATCCGGCGGTTAAAAAGAGATGCACTGTTTTTCTTTTTGAATACCGAAACAACCGAAGAAAACAAAACGGCAACTGTTGTAATTTTCATACCGCCGGCGGTAGAGCCGGGTGCTCCGCCTATAAGCATAAGGAAAATCATCATAAATCTTCCGCTGTCCGAAATGTCCTCAAAGCTAATAGTATTAAAACCGGCCGTCCTTAATGTAACCGACTGAAAAACCGACGCCCATATTCCCTTAACTACGGGGAGCTTTGAAAACTCGAAAACATAGAAAAGTACGGCAGGAACGATAACCAATACCGCCGTTACAATTAGTATAACCTTTGTTTGCAGGCGATATTTCTTAAATGAAAATTTATTTGTTTTTATGTCTTCCCAAGTCAAAAAACCTATTCCGCCGATTATTATTAGGAGCATAACCGTTATATTTACAATCGGATTATCGACAAAACCGCAAAGCGAACTAAACGGCTGTTTATTTCCGATAATATCAAATCCGGCATTGCAAAAAGCCGAAACCGAATGAAATATTCCGTAACCGATACCCGTTAAAAGTCCGTATTTCGGGCAAAAAGCGAGCGAAAGCGCAAAAGCACCCAAAAGTTCAATAACAAGCGTAACCTTTATTATATAGTCAATCAAAGCTATTATTCCGCCTATTTGGTTGGCTGAAATCGAACTTTTAAGCAAATTCCGGCTGCCGAGCCCTATTCTTTTGCCCGTAACAACCGAAACAAGTGTCGCCATGGTAACAACACCCATTCCGCCTATTTGTATCATAATAATTATTACGGATTTTCCGAAAAGTGTAAAGCTTGTCGCCGTATCTTTTACAACAAGTCCCGTAACACAGGACGAAGATGTTGCGGTAAAAAGCGCATCAATAAATGACATCTTGCCGTTTGAAGCTATCGGGAGCATAAGCAACACCGCACCCAAAAGTATCATAAACAAAAAGCCAAAAATAACTATCCGTTCTGATGTAAGCAACCGCTTTTTAACATTTATCATTTAACTCACCTTGCGCCAAGAAGACGGCATAAAGAAAAGCAAAATCGGGAAAATTTCAAGCCGTCCCAAAAGCATAGCAACCGAAAGTGTTATTTTTGATACCACACTGTAATCGGCGTAACTGCTTAAAGGTCCTACCCTGCCAAGTCCAGGTCCTATATTATTAAAGCAGGCAAGCGTTGCGCTTAAATTACTCTCAATATCAAAGCCCTTTTCAAAACTCAATATAAAAGTTATACCCACAATTAAAAGCAAATAAACAACGGTATATATAATGACACTTGAAACGGTTTCCTCGTTTACGGTTTTTCCGTCAACCTTAATTCCCTTAACCATTCTCGGATGGACAAGTGTTTTAAGTTTTCTTTTAACTATCTTAAATATAAGAACAACACGGGAAACCTTAATTCCGCCTGCAGTTGAGCCGCCGCAGGCACCAATCATCATTAAAATCAGCAAGACCGTTTTTGAAAGTGTCGGCCATTTATCAAAGTCGGTTGTTGAATAACCCGTTGTCGAAATAATAGAGGCAACCTGAAAGAATGAGTTCCTTAGCGATTTTGAAAAGATTTCGGAACTGTTAAATATATTTATCGTAATAGTTGCGGTTGAGAACAAAATTATCGAAATATAAGTCCAAAGTTCACTGCTTTTAAGTGCTGAAACGGTATGCTTTAATATCAAAAGATAAAAGACATTAAAGTTTATACCGAAAAGCACCATAAATACGGCTATAACCCACTGACAGTAAGGACTGTATCCTGCAAGACTGTTCGCCTTTATACCGAAACCGCCCGTACCCGCCGTACCGAATGAATGAACAATACTGTCAAAAATGGGCATTTTGCCGATATAAAGAAGTATAATTTCCAATACGGTCATACCGATATAAATATAATAAAGTATTTTCGCCGTATCTTTTGCCCTCGGCACGATTTTATCGACGGTAGGCCCCGGCATTTCAGCCCTTAAAATATGGATAGACCTATCCGAAACACTCGGAATAACCGCCATAACGAAAACGATAACACCCATACCGCCGATAAAGTGGGTAAAGCTACGCCAAAAGAGCATACTTTTACTCATACTTTCAACATCGGTTAAAATGGATGCACCCGTTGTAGTAAATCCGCTTACCGTTTCAAAAAAAGCATCAAAGAAATTCGGTATTTCTCCGCTTATAACAAAGGGCAGGCACCCGATAACCGAAACGGCAAACCACGAAAGAGATACAATGAAAAATCCCTCTTTTGCAAACATTTCACGGTTTTTAAGCGGAAAAATCAAGCTCACTATACTGCCGAGCAAGAATGAGCCGACCGCAACATAGGCAAAGGATATAAGTGATTTATTGTCGCCGTATTCACCGTAAATAAAAGCCACAATAATCGGAAGAATTAACAAAAAAGAAACGATTTGAATAATTCTGCCGGTTATATGAAGAACTATTTTTCTGTTCATAAGTAAAAAACACGCCTTTACTCAATTATCCTTGAAAGGTCTTCTATCGGCTGACCTGCCGAAATAACGATTACTCGGTCATTCGGCTCAATAACATCGTTACCTGACGGAATAATTGTTTTTCTTCCCCTTATAATTCCCGAAATAATTACATTCTTTTTAAGTTTCAAATCTTTAAGCGGAATGTTGACAAAACCGAATGAATCTTCAACAATAAATTCGAGTGCTTCCGCCTTATCGTCCATGATTTTATAAAGAGTTTCCATTTTACTGCCCTTTGAATTTTGCAGGGCTCTTGCATATCTTACGATAATATCGGCAGTGATTTTTTTCGGCGAAACGATAGAGTCAAGGCCTAATTTTTCAGCCATTGAGGCAAGCTCTGCCCTATTAACCTTCGTTATAACTTTCGGCACTTCCTTTGAAGAAGCAAAGAACGATAAGAGGATATTTTCCTCGTCCATACCCGTAAGCGCCACGAATGCGTCCATTGTTTGAAGTGCCTCTTCCATTAAAAGCTCTTGGTCGGCACCGTCGCCGTTAATAACCGTAGCATTCGGCAAAAGATTGCAGATAAGTTCGCATTTGCTCTTATCAATATCAATTATTTTGACGGTATTTCCGCTTGATAAAAGCAGTTTTGAAAGATAATATGAAACACGGCTTGCACCTATTATCATAACATTTCTTACCTGCTTTTGAACTATCGAAAGCTTTTTAAGGAGTTTTTGTATCTGTACCGTTTCGGCGGTAACGCCTATACGGTCGCCTGCCTTTAAGACAAAACTTCCGTCAGGGATATGTACCTCGTTGCCACGCATTACAACGCATACAAGAAAGTTTTCAGATGTGGCTTTTTTAAGGTCGGTCAAGGCAATACCGTCAAGCAGAGAATCGGGCTTAACGATAAGCTCTATCATTTCAAATTTGCGCTTTGCAAATGTTTCAATATTAACGGCGCTCGGTAATTTCAAAATATTAAAAAGTTCCTGCGCCGCCAAAAATTCAGGGTTTATAACAAGCGATAAATCAAGTTGCTGTCTTATAAAGGCGGACGCCTGATTGCTACCGTTATACTCGGGATTTCTTATTCTTGCTATTGTGTTATCAACGCCTAATTTTTTAGCAAGAAAACAGGAAAGCATATTAAGTTCGTCAGAGCCCGTAACCGCAACAAACATATCGGCTGATTTTACATCGGCTTCGCAAAGTGTTTCATAGTCGGCGGAATTACCTCTGACACAGATAACATCATACATATTTGTTATTGTTTGTAAAACATCGGAATCGGTATCAATAGCCGTAACATCGTGGCCCTCGTCGGTTAAGCTGTTTATAATTATATCTCCGACCTTACCGCAACCGGCAACAATAATCTTCATATATAAAAATACTCCTAACAAATTATTAAGTACATTATACTACTAATATATGGAATAATCAATAATCTTAAATTTTATTGACCGACTCGTAACAGTCCTTCATAGTCTTTGCATCCTCGGCTTGCGTTCCGTCCGATTCGCATATAAAAATGTTACTGCAATTTTTCTTTGCCGAAAGTTCCATAACCGGCTCAAAATCAGGACCGTAAAGCGTATCTTCAAAGGTCAAATGGCGTTTTTCTCCGCCCTTTGTGTATTCGATTTTTGAAAAATGGGAATGAAAACATTTAAGGCGGTCGGACCCTAAACGGTTTTCAATTTTATCATACACCGATTTATAGTCATCGAAGGTCTTAAAAAATCCCAAATCTCTTGCATTCAAATGACCGAAATCCATACACGGAATAAGCCGTTCGTCAAGCTCGCACAAAGAAATTACCTCGTCGAGCGTGCCGAGTTGATTTACTTTCCCCATAGTTTCGGGGCAGATATGAATATCCGAAAGTCCCTCATTATCGAGTGCATCAAGCGATATTTTCATTGTGTCTTTTGCAAGAAAAAGTGCTTCTTCACGGGATATTTTACCGCACGAGCCGGTGTGGACAACTATTCGGTTTCCGCCCATTGCCTTAACGGCTTTTGCGCTTGATAAAATATAATTTACCGAATTAAGCCTTTTTTCTTCCTCGACCGACGACATTGATATGTAATAAGGAGCGTGCAAAGAAAGGGTTATCCCCTTTTCTTTTGCTATCTTGCCAAGCTCGGTTGCTTTTTCTATGCCGATATTTACACCCCGTCCGCACTGGTACTCGAATGCGTCAAGCCCCATTTTCACAAGATATTCGGGAACTTGCAAACTGCTTTTATATCCCATCTCGGTAAACGAGAGCGAATTTCCGGCAGGTCCGAATTTACAAGGCATAGTATCACTCCTTTATGTTTTCTATTTTATAAAGCTTATAAACTGCTTTTTCGAGTTTTCTTTTTATACGAAATCTTAAACTCGTTTCGGGCTTAATTGGTGTTAAAAGGATAGTATTTATACCGCAAAAATTACCGCCCAAAACATCGGTAAAGATTTGGTCGCCGACAATGGCAGTATTTTTCCTTTTGCTTTTGAGCCGTTTTATTGCCCTTAAATAACCTATAAACAACGGTTTAAGACCGAGTGAAATGAAGTCAAGACCTATCTTTTCGGCAAAGGGTTTTACTCTTTTTTTCTTTGAATTAGAAAGAATAAGCAGTTTTATGCCTTTGCTCTTCATAAGAGCAAGCCAATCTTCAAGACCGTCGCAAAGCACCATTCCGTGATGTGTAGAAAGAGTATTGTCAACATCAAGGATAAGCGCCGATATGCCCCTATTGGAAAGCATTTCATAGGTTATGTCGGTTATTTTATCAAGTTTTAGATTAGGTTTAAGTAACATAAAAATCTCCAAAAATACAAAAAAGGCGGTAAAACCGCCTTTTAAGAATGCAAAATTAGCGGAACTTTCTCTTGCGAGCAGCTTCCGACTTCTTTTTACGCTTTACAGAGGGCTTTTCATAATGCTCTCTCTTGCGAACTTCCTGAATAACTCCATCCTTTGCCGTTTGCCTTTTGAAGCGGCGAAGCGCATTATCAAGAGATTCATTTTCTTTAACTTTTACCTGACTCATTTATATTCCCTCCCTCCGCAATAAGCAGGGGTTATACTTGTAACGAGTATTATACAGTATAAAAGGGCAATATGTCAAGCATCTTTTGCAATTTTTTAGTAAAATAGGGCAGTTTTTAAGAAAATTGTTTAAGAGAAATGTCAAGAATGTCAGTTCTTGTAACATTATAGCAATAATAACAGTCATTATTACCGCCGTAAAAAGCATCTAAAAGCAAAGACGGATTTATATTGTCATTGGGCCCTGCCGGTAAAATAATTTTAAGCAAAGTGTTTCCGTTTGCCTTTTCGAGTGAATATTTTTTTATTTTGGGCGCTAAATCTATCTGCTTCATATCGCCTTTTTTGGTGCGCTTTTCGGTTATTATTGATTTACTTTTAAGAAATTCAGAGAGCTTTTCGCAAATTTCAAAACCGTCATCAAAATAGACATCATAAGAAGCGAAAGCGATATTTGAAACCTTTTGTTTCGGCTCGAATGCCGAAATAAATCTTATATCGGGCGGACAAACACTGTTTAACATATCGGGTATTTTCTCTATATCAAAGCCATCATCATTTATTTTTATATCCATAAGCTCGTAATCGCTTTGAAATCCGAGCGGTAACGGTAACGCAAAGGTCATATAAGGATGCGGATTAAAACCCTCGGTATACCAAATATCAAGCCCCGATTTTCTTACAAGACGGGTTAAAGTTCTGTTCATATCAAGATGCGATATAAACCTTGCCCTGCCTTTTTTGGTAAAACTTAATCTAACGCTTTTCATAACAAACACCCTTTCCGAAAGCCGCCGCTCCGCAACCCGAACATTTTTGACGGCAGTTCGGTGTCGTTATTGCTTTTTTCGCCTGCTCGTTTTCTTTTATTAAAAATTCCTTTGAAACAAAATAGTCAAGATGGTCCCAAGGGTTTATCTCGTCATAGGAACGCTCTCTGTTGGCATAGAATTCGGGGTTTAAGCCACATTCATCAAACGCATCAAGCCATTTTTGAAGGTCAAAATATTCGTCCCAACTATCGAATTTGCAACCCTTTTCGTGCGCCTTTATAAGCACGCTTGAAAGCCGTCTGTCGCCTCTCGCAAAAACGCCTTCCAAAAAGCTCGTTTTATTTTCGTGATAACTGAAAGTGATTTTTCTCGAATGGATACATTCTTTAAGATACTGTTGCTTTGCTATTATTTCTTCCCGTGTTATCTGCGAATGAAACTCGAAAGGTGTAAACGGTTTCGGAACAAAATTTGAAACGCTTATATTAACGCTTACGCTCTTGCCTTTCGGTTTATTCGGCATTTCATAAAATGTATCGACTATTTTTTGCGCCAAATCGGCAATACCCTTAATATCCTCGTAAGTTTCGGTAGGAAGTCCCATCATAAAATAAAGCTTTACGGCAGTATAACCGCCCGCAAAAGCAGTTTTGCAAGTATTTATAATTTCTTCTTCGGTTATATTTTTATTTATTACATCACGAAGGCGCTGTGTTCCTGCCTCGGCGGCAAAAGTAAGTCCGCTTTTTCTTACATGATTTATTTTTTCGAGCAATTCGTCGGAAAAATTGTCTATTCTGAGACTCGGCAGAGAAAGCGAAATTTTATCCTTTTCGGTCCACTCCAAAAGGTTATTTAAGAGTTCTTCCAAATTACTGTAATCGCTCGTACTTAAAGAAGAAAGAGAAATTTCGTCATATCCCGTACTGTCGCAAAGCGCTTTTGCCTGACGGCAAACCGTTTCGACACTCTTTTCTCTTACGGGGCGGTAGATAAAACCTGCCTGACAAAAACGGCAACCTCTTATGCAACCTCTGAAAATCTCCTGGACTGCTCTGTCGTGGACAATTTCGATATACGGAACAACAAACTTTTCTGGATAGTATGTATTATCAAGGTCGGTTTCAATGCGTTTTTTTATCGGCATAGGCGCATTTTCTTTCGGCGTTACGCACTTAACCGTACCGTCCTCATTATACGAAACATCATAAAGCGACGGAACATAAACGCCCTCGATTTTTGAGGCTTCTTTAAGAAAGTCTGCCTTTGTTCCGCCGTTTTTCTTATACTTTTTATAAAGGTCAATTACCTCTAAATCAGATTTTTCACCCTCGCCCAAAAAGAAAATGTCAACAAAATCGGCAAGTGGCTCGGCATTACAGGTACAGGGTCCTCCTGCAACAACAATAGGCGTAAAATCCGTTCTGTCCTTTGATAAAAGCGGAACACCGGCAAGCTCCAACATATTTAATACATTAGAATATGACAGTTCATATTGCAATGTAAAACCGATAAAGTCAAAATCTTTAATTGCATCTCGGCTTTCGAGCGCAAATAACGGAATATCGTTTTGGCGCATAACATTTTCAAAATCGGGCCACGGCGCAAAAACTCTTTCACACCAAATATCCTTACGCTCGTTAAACAGCGAATAAAGAATTTTCATTCCGAGGTGCGACATTCCGACCTCATAGTTATCGGGAAAACAAAAGGCAAAGCGGACATCAATATCCTTTTTATCCTTAATAACGCTGTTTATTTCACCGCCCGAATATCTCCCCGGCTTTTGTACTGTTAAAAGCAGTTGTTCAAATCTTTTTTCATCCATTAGTAAAATTTCCTTATATTAAAATACCGTTTTCAAATTAAATAATATCCACATCAAATTCTACACGGTACTCGACTTGTTTCCGACCTAAAAGCGCCGCCGTTTCAACATGTGCCGTTCGTGGGAAGAGGTCAAACGGTGTATATTCCATAAGCTTATAGCCAAGCTCATTAAAGAGCGAAACATCTCTTGCGAGCGTTGACGGGTCGCACGAAACATAGACAACCCTTTCGGGCGAAAAGTCCTTTGCGATTATATTTATAAGCTCGCCGTCTAAACCCTTTCTCGGCGGGTCAACTATTACAACATCGGGTTTTAGGTTGCGTTTTTTAAGCTCTTTTGCCGCTTTAAGTGCATCGCCGCATATAAATTCGGCGTTGTTTATTCCGTTTTCCTCGGCATTTATTTTTGCGTCGCTTACCGCATCTTCAACTATCTCGACACCGATAATCTTTTTCGCATTCTTTGCCATACTAAGACCGATAGTCCCCGTTCCGCAGTAAAGGTCAAGAACGGTTTTATCTTTGGGGCACGCATACTCTTTTGCTTTTTCATAAAGAAGCTCAGCCATATCCCTGTTTACCTGATAAAAGGAATTCGGCGAGAGTCTTACTAAAATACCGCAGATTGTATCGTTTATGTATTTTTCGCCGTATATTAAAACATTTTTATTACCCAAAACAACATTATTGTTGACTTTATTTATATTAAGTTGTACCGATTTAAGTTTTTCGCCTACTGCATTTTTAAGCATTGAAACAAAAAGCTCTTTTTCCTTTATACTGTCGCCGTTTATTACAAGAACGGCCATAATTTCTTTTTGGTCGGCACCCGAACGGATATAAAGATGTCTTAAAAGTCCCTTTCCGCTTTCGCTACTGTAAACCGAGGCGCCCGTAATCTTTATCCACTCTTTAAGCGCATCTGAAATTTTATTATAAACACCCGGTTGCAAAAGGCAGTCATCAGTCGGAATTATCCTATGCGAATGATTGGCATAAAAGCCGACCTGCCCGTTTTCGGATACGGGGAACTGCGCTTTATTTCTGTACCTTAAAATATTATTATCGCTTACGATTTGTTGAGGCGGCAAATCAATTTTTGCAATTCTTTTTATGCAGTCCTCAACACGCTTTTGTTTAATCTGCTTTTCAAAATCATAAGAAATATGGCGGTAAACACAGCCACCGCATTTTGAAAAACAGTCGCAGTCACATAAAATACGGTTTTCAGACGGCGTTTTGATTTCCAAAAGCTTACCGATACAGTAGTTTTTATTAACCTTAATTATTACGGCGGTTACAATGTCGCCTACGGCGGTTTGCGGAACGAAAACAACAGTATTATCTATTCGTCCTATACCGCTTCCCGTGTCGGTAACATCGGTGATTTCAAGTTCTATAATATCATTTTTGTCCATTTTCTTTAACCGCTTCTGCCTCGTTGCCCTCGATAGCGCCCTCTTGGAAGAGCGAAACACCTCTACGGCAGTCATAGCTGTAATTATTGGTAACATTAAGCAATACGCCGTTTATATCGACAACCTCGTTTGACTGCCAAATTATAGCACTTTCGGTAATTCCCGTCTGCCAAAAAATGTTTCGGGTTTTGTCGCCTTTTTTCAGCTCGCACCTTACACCTTTTCCGATAGAATTATCAATTTTATACATCTTTATTGTACTTTTTTCGTCGGGAGAAGCAACCGACAAAACATAGTCGCCTTTCGGCAAATCGTTTATATCCGAAAACACGCTTCCTCTTATCGAATAGACAAGATTAACTACCGTAACAGCAAAAGCCAAGATATAAACCGTACAAAGCAAAATCTTCTTTATCATAAAAATCACCGTTTCTTTTGTTACTTTGCCACAACCGTGTAGTCCTTCAAAACACTGTCTATTGCGTTATTATACTGTATAACCGCACATTTTCCGTGTACGGCATATACCGAAAGAAACAACGGCAATGTAAAAATCAAAGGTAATATAGGCAGTGAAATCAAAATATATAAAAGCATACTTATTACAAGATAAACAAAATCAATTTTTGTTCTTCTTTGAATGGAAAGTGATATTTTGAAAACCTTTTTTATATCCATTTTGTCGTTGCAGACAAAAAGATAAGGGCAAAGATAGTATTTAAGCAAAATAAATGCCAAAATTACAGTTCCGATAACCATTAAAAAACTTGAAACAGTACTGAAAATCGGCGCCCAAAGCGGAATAGACAAATGTAAAAATCCGTAGGTTACAGGCTTTGAAAAAGCCCAAAGACAAACAGGGATAAACATAACGGCAACCGTGAAAACGGCAATAACAATAAAACTGTTTATAAGGAACCTTACCGCTCTTAAATACTGTTCTTTTGAAGAAAAATAAAAGAAAATCCCGTTAATTCCTTCTTTTATCCCTTCAACCGCTTGGGAATAGTACCTTATTGCGCCCAAAAGCAGCGGAAGCTCGGCAAACAAAAGTAAAATAATGCTTACTGCTGCCGAGCAAATATTTCCGAAAACCTCAAAAAACAATTCGGAAACGATTTGACCGATTAAGAAAACCGAAAGCAAAACCGCCGATATAATAAAGGATAAAATAAGTTTTTCTTTTACTATGGATTTTGCCGCTTTTTTTATTTGACTTACTTCGGGGAACATATCATTTACCTTTCTATAATGTTTTTAATTTAGCATAATTTGCCATAAGTTTTTTTGTGCCTGCGTTATCAAAAGCAATTTCGAGCAGAGTATCGTTAGACATTTTGGTAACCTTTAATATCATACCCTTGCCGAATGTTTTATGCTCGACCGTCTGTCCGACCGAATATGCACATTCGGTATTTTTTGGTGCTTGCTTTGACATACCGCCAAAAGAAATATTCGAGCCGTAACCGTAAGAGGAACTTCCGAAATCGGTTTTTTGCGTTCTTATGTTAACGGAATAACCGCCGTTTTGCGGTGCGGAATTAAATCTTGAAGTTTCTTTGCAGTATTCTTTCGGTATTTCGCTTAAAAATCTTGACGGTAAATTTCTTGTTGTCGAGCCGTAAAGCATACGGGTCGCCGCATTCGTTATATAAAGATTTTTCTTTGCTCTTGTTATGGCAACATAGGCAAGGCGCCGTTCCTCCTCCATCTCCTCGATACCGCCGTAAACGGTTTGAGAGCCGGGGAAGATACTTTCCTCCATACCTACAAGATAAACATTCTTAAATTCAAGTCCTTTTGCCGAATGAACGGTCATCATTACCGCTTTATCGGCATTTTCGTCCATAGAGTCAATATCGCTTACAAGTGCGATTTCTTCAAGGAAAACTGAAAGAGTAGGCTCGTCGGCTTCGTTTTCAAACGCCTTAATTTCGGAAGCCATTTCCTTAACATTTTCGGCTCTCTCCTGCGATTTCGGGTCGGTGTCGCATAAAAGCATATCAAGATATCCCGTTTTATCAAGCACCTTATCGAAAAGCTCGCTTATTGAAAGCATACTTGCATCTTCTATAAGGGAATTTATCATATCGGTAAACTCTTTAAGCTTTGAAGCCGCTCTCGAAACAGTGGGGTAATCTTGGGCATTTTCAAAAACCTCAAACAAAGATAACGAACACCGCTCGGCAATATCGACCGCATTTTGTACGGTTGTATCGCCTATTCCCCTTTTCGGCTCATTTATAATTCTTTTAAGCCGTAAATTGTCGTTTTTGTTGTTGATTAACTGTAAATATGCCAAGACATCCTTGATTTCCTTTCGGTCGTAAAACCGGTTACCGCCGATAACGGTATAAGAAATACCGCTTCGCAGAAATGCGTTTTCTATGGATGCCGACTGCGCATTCATTCGGTATAAAACTGCATTTTCCGAAAACTTACCGCCGTTTTTAACATCATAAAGTATCGTTTCGGCAACAAATTTTGCCTCGTCCCGCTCGTCAAACGCAGTATGTATTCTTATTAAATCGCCGTCGCCGGAATCTGTCCAAAGGGTTTTGCCCTTTCTTCCGACATTATTCTTAATAACCTCGTTTGCGGCATTAAGTATATTACCCGTTGAGCGATAGTTTTGTTCAAGACGGATAACTCTCGAATTTTTATATTCGTCCTCAAAGCTTAAAATGTTTTCGATAGTGGCTCCTCTGAAACTGTAAATACTCTGGTCATCGTCCCCGACAACGCAAATATTACCGTGTACGCTCGCAAGCTTACTTACCAAAACATACTGCGCATGGTTTGTGTCCTGATATTCGTCCACCATAATATACTTAAATTTATTTCCGTAATAATTCAACAAATCAGTGTCTTTATCAAAAAGCTCTACCGTTTTGTTTATCATATCGTCAAAATCCATAGCGTCGTTTGACTTTAATTCATTTTGATAAAGCCTATAAAGCTTTGCTACGGTTTTAAGGCGTGGGTCGTTTCCTGCCGAATTTTCATATTCGTCGGGGTCTATAAGCGAATCTTTTGCCGTAGAAATATTATTTAATACCGCTTTTACGGGGAACATTTTTTCTTCAATACCGTTTGCCTTCATAATGGCTTTCATAACCCTTTTTTGGTCATCGGTATCGTAAATTGTAAAATGGCTTGAATAACCGATTACTTCTGCATTTCTTCTTAAAATCTTTCCGCAAACGGAATGGAAAGTACCTGCGACAACGCCGTTTGCGTCATCGCCCAATTTTGCGGCAATTCGGGTTTTAAGTTCCCCTGCCGCCTTATTGGTAAAGGTAATCGCAAGTATTTCCCACGGTTTCGGCGCATCAACACTCCAAATATCGCTTAAAAGCTTATCGGTCTTTCCGTCTAAATAATCAAGCGCATTTTGTAGTTCTTCTTCGGAATAAAACGGCTCAAAATCGCTGTTGTAGGCGTTGCCGTATTTTACTAAATTCGCAATTCGGTTTACCAAAACGGTTGTTTTTCCGCTTCCTGCACCTGCAAGCACCAAAACCGCACCGTTTACCGCCGTAACCGCCTCAAATTGCCTTTCGTTCATTCTTCCGAAATCTTTTTCTATAAGTTTTTTTCGTATTTCCTTAAAGTCCATAAAAAGTTATTATTTCTCCTATTCAGCAATAAAAGGCCGTATTTCCCTTAAAAGCTCGCCGTTTTGTTCGCAGTGTGCTTTCATTGTTATGGGTTTGGTTAAATCAAGACTGAAAACGCCCATAATCGACTTTGCATTTACGATATATTTGCCCGAAAGAAGCTCAATATCATACTCCTTTGAGGAGGCAATATCAACAAATTTTTTAACATCGTCAAACTGTGATAAAATCAAATTTTTCTCTAACATAGTTTTACTTCCTTATAAGACATAAAGTCCCGATTCGAGCAAAACAAATCGGTTGTCGTCGTATTTTACAAAAGAATAAACACTTTCGGAAAATTCTTCTTTTTCTTCTACCGTATATGAATCAAGATTAAATTCAATAAGCTTATTTGAGCCTGAATTACTTACCGTCGCAATATTTCCGTCGATAAAAATATTAACGGGTTTATTGAAAGGCGAATTTTTACCGCCGATACGAAGTTCCTCACGCATGGTGTTAAGATTAAATCTTATTAAAACGCCCGAATTTTGATAGCAAGCCCAGATGCTGTTTTTATATGCCGCAATATCAGACGGCATTTCGCCCTTATAGTTCAAAGTTCCGCTCCAAACAGGCATTCCCGCTTGGTCAACCATATATGCTTTTCCCGTATCCGCAAGAATACACATATATCCCGTATTAAGCTCGGCGGTTTTTGCAATGACATAATTACTGCAAAGCTCGCTTGAACTTCTGTAATTGCTTCCGAATTTTGATAGCAGATATATATTTTTGGCAACATCCGTCGGCTCGGCATTTTCTCTTGTTATCATTTTATAGCCGACAAGCACCGCATTTTCATTTGAGTTTTTACAGTATGTAAAAACCAAATTGCCGTTTTGACAAATAATATCGTAGATTTCGCCGTCAAATAATCTTTCCATTTTCTTCACTTCTCACATATTTATTTATCGCTTAAAATGTTTTTTGCCGCAAGCAGTATTCCTACCTTTGCGCTGTGAAAATTTATTCCGCCCTGCATCCATACGGCAAACGGCTCACGCAAAGGGCCGTCGGCGGAAAGCTCTATTGATGCGCCGAGCGTAAAAGCACCTGCCGCCATAATTACCTTATCGGTGTACCCCGGCATATCCCAGGGCTCGGGCGACACAAAGGAATCTACCGGAGAGCCCGATTGAAGCCCTTTGCAAAAAGAAATAAGTGCTTTATCTTCTTTAAGTATTATCGACTCGATAATATCGGCTCTTTTTTCGTTATAAGTCGGCGAACAGGTATATCCCATTAGTTCAAATAAAGCCGATGTGTAAACCGCAGTTTTAAGTGCCTCACCGACAATATGGGGGGAATTAAAAAATCCCATATAAAGCTCTCGGTTATGACCGAGAGTTGCGCCGACCTCACGCCCTACTCCCGAGCAGGTCATACGGTTAGCGCACATTTCGATATATTTGCGCTTGCCTGCGATATATCCTCCCGAGGGGGCTATTCCGCCACCGGGGTTTTTGATGAGAGAACCTGCCATAAGGTCTGCGCCTACTTCGGTCGGCTCCTTTTCTTCAACAAACTCGCCGTAACAGTTATCTACCATAATTACGGTATCAGGCGAAACGGATTTAACGGTATCGCAAAGCTCTTTTATATCGTTAACCGACAAGCTCGGTCTAAGACTATACCCACGGGAGCGCTGAATATATGCCATTTTATATTTTTTCTTTTTAAGTTCTTCTTTGATTTTTTCTGTATCGGGTTTGCCGTCTTTAAGGTCAACCTGATTATATTCTACACCGAAATCGGCAAGCGAACCGTCGGTTTTTTCGTCAATTCCGAATACACCCGTAATTGTATCGTACGGTCGCCCCGTAAGCGACAGCACCTTATCATTAGGTCTTAAAATGCCGAAAAGCGCAACCGTTAAGGTATGGGTGCCCGAAGCAAAGCTATGTCTTATAAGAGCATCTTCCGCACCAAAACATTCGGCAACGATTTTATCGAGTGTGTCTCTTCCTATATCGCCGTAACCGTAACCCGTTGAAATACCGAGATGCGCCTCGCTTACACGGTTTTTTATAAAAGCCGAAAGCACTTTTTGTGTGTTATATTCAGCCGTTTTTTCAATATCCTCGAAATACGGCTTTGAAAGAGCGAGCGCTTTTTTATCAAGCTCTTTTAAGTTTTCGTCAAATTCAAAAAAAGACATTATTTCCTCCAATATCCCGCTTTATAAAGCTTAACAAAGCCGTTTTTTATATAAAACGGAGAAATATCCTGTTTAGCGCAAACCAATATATTTTTTGCGCTTATTTCGTTTAGTAATCCGTTAAGGCAAACAGTACCAAACCCTTTACAAAGGCTTGCAACGCCGTTTATAAGTACATTTTCATTTCCTATACTTACGGCAACGCAAGTTCCTTTTATGCCGAAATATTTAAGCCGTCCTCTATTAAGCCTAAGACAAAAATCGGGAGCAAAATATTCATAATTTCCCACATCAAGTCCGCTTTTTGATAAAATATCATAAACTTCATTGCTTGAAAGCCTGTCCGACCTTTGAGAAACGGTTTTTTGGATTTCCGATTTCAAAACATCAACCGTTAGCGAGTTTTCCAGTAGTCCCAAACCGCTCAAAACCTCACACGATGAAAAAATACTTGACGGATTTATAACCTTAATAAATTCTTTAAGTTCGGAATAATCTCTTGCATTACCCGAAATTACCATATTGTTATCAAGCAAAGAGATTATTGCCGAAGAATTTGTGTCTTCCCAAAATATAGCAATATCGCCATAGCACATTTTTGTTTCAAATATCTTTATGCCCTCGGCAAAATCGGTATCGACATCAAATGATTTTGTAAGCTTAATCATTTAATACTTCCGCTTGCGATACCGCTTATCATATATTCCGCCAACTGTCTTGCCGACAAAATATCGTTTTTATCGGCAACGCTGTTTGCCGAATGGATATAACGGCAGGGAACAGACAAAGCAATAGACCGCACACCGCCTCTTGAAAGATGGATAACACCCGAATTATTAGCGCCTGCAACGGCGGATTTCGGCTGACACATTATACCGCTTTCAAGAGCCGAATTATAAAGAACATTATCGTAAACCGTTCTCTTATCCATAAAGGAAACGGCAACACCCCTTCCGAGTTTTGTTACGGTTTTTTCTTCGGGCACACCCGAAATATCCGAGGCGGTTGTACCTTCAAGCACAATGGCAAAATCGGGGTTTACGGAAAACGCCGCAACCTTTGCACCTGCGCCGCCGACCTCCTCCTGCACCGAAAATACAGCATAAAAATCATATTCGTCATAGTTTTTTATTAAATCAATAAGAACGGCACAACCGATACGGTCGTCAAGCGCTTTTGATATGATTTTTTCGCCGTTCTCGGTATAATCACTGCACATAACGGCTCGGTCGCCCACCGAAACAACCTCTTCGGCATCCTTTCTTGAAGTAGCGCCGATGTCAATATAAAGCGTATCCTTTTCGGGAAGCTTTTCACTTTCACTGCCGCTTGTCAAATGAACGGGCTTACAACCGATAACACCAAAAACATCGTTATTTATTTTTACCCGTCTTGCAAGCATAACAGCAGTATCAATGCCCCCGACATCGCAAAATCTTAAAAAACCGTCGGGCGTAATAGATTTAATAATAAACCCGATTTCGTCCATGTGAGCATCGAGCATAATTTTTCTGTCGGTTTTCTTTTTGCCCTTTTTATAACAAATTATATTTCCGAGATTATCGACAGAATATTCGCAGTAATCTTTTATTTTGCCTATAATGAATTCTCTTACCGCATTCTCGTCGCCCGAAGTAGAATCAATCAAACAAAGTTCTTTCAGTAAATCAAGCATTTTTTGTACCCCCTGAAAGAATGTATTTTTCCAAAATATCGCAGACAGAGTTTATATCGGCAATATCGACTATTTCGCAGTCGGTATGCATATTCCTAAGCGGAATTGAAACAAGTCCCGTTTTTACACCGTTACCGCTTGAAGAAATAACATCGCCGTCGGTGCCCGTTTTTCCGCCCATAACCTCGTTTTGATACGGAATATTGTTATCAAAAGCAATGGTATTAAGTTTATCGGTAACAGCACTGTTAAGAACGGGAGATACACCTATCATAGCGCCCTTACCCAAATATCCGCCGTCCTTTTCGGTAACATCGGGAGCTATACCGAATGTAACATCAACGGCAACGGCTTCGTCGGGAGAAATCGAAAAGGTTGCGGGAATTGCGCCACGCATACCGAGTTCTTCACCGTCAACAACCGAGAAAACAACCGTTATCGGCAGTTTTTTATCCTTTAAGCGCCTTGCAAGCTCAATTAAAACAGCAACCCCTGCCCTATCGTCAAGCGACTTGCCTGTAATACGGCTTGAAAGAAGCTTTTGAGGCAATACATCATAGGTAACGATATCGCCGAGCGAAATAATATCTTTTGCTTTTTCGCCCAAACAGGTGTCTATTTTAATTGCCGAAATATCGTCAAATTTGAAAGCATTTCCGCCTAAATGGGGCGGTGTGCTTATAAAAACGCCGTTTATCTTTTCTTTGCCGTGAATTAAAACCTTTTTTGAAAGAAGAGTTCTTACATCAATCCCACCGCAGTTGCTTACGGTCAAAAAGCCGTTGCTGTCAATATCCGTAACTATAAAAGCAACCTCATCAATATGTGCGTCAAGCATTAAGGTGTAATCGCTCTCGCCCTTCATTTTACCGAAAAAACTTAAATTTTTACCGCTTTTTTCGCATTCGCAGTATATTGACATTTCGCTGAATGCGTAATTTGAAGCGCCGTCAATATTCTTAACGGAAAAACGGCTCGAAAGTTCAAACAAACAGTTTTCAAGATAACTCATAGCTTGTTTACTAACTCCTTAAAGTGATTACCTCTTGCTACAAAGTTCGGGAAAGCGTCAAAGCTGGCACACGCAGGGCTTAATGTTACAATATCGCCCTTTTTAGCGGTTTTATTTGCCGAAACTACTGCTTCGTCAATATCCTTTACCCTTATTATTTCGGGCTCTCCGTTATATCCCTTATATTCTCTTAAAGTGTTTTCGATTTTATCGGCGGTCGCACCGCAAAGATAGAGAGTTTTTACCTTTTGGACAACATAGGGCATCATCGGGTCAAACGGAATATGCTTATCGTATCCGCCGGCAATAAGGATAACCTTTTGCTCAAATGCTTTTAGTCCGGCTATTGTTCTTGTCGGAGAAGAGGCAATCGAATCGTTATAATATTTAACGCCGTTTACCTCTCTTACAAACTCAATTCGGTGTTCAACACCCATAAATTCTCTTGCAACCTTTTTAATTGATTCAAGAGAAACATAACCCCAAACGGCAGTAATTGCGGCAAGGTAGTTTTGAACATTATGGTCGCCGATTACGGCAATTTCCTTACGGTCGATAATCGGTACATCAATACCCCTATATGCCATGTGTAAAAAACCGTTATTATCAAGCCAAGCGCCGTTATGGAGTTCTCTTTCCATACTGAAACCGAGCGACTGACCTCTTACATACTGACGGAAACTCTCGGTTATTTCGTTATCCCTGTTAAGCACGGTACGGGAGAAAGCATTTTGATGAAGAAGAACATTCTTCTTTGCTTCAACATACTCGTCCATATCCTTATGGATATCAAGATGATTAGGCGCAACATTTGTTACAACCGCAACATCGGGGCTTTTACGCATTGAAATAAGCTGAAAAGAGGAAAGTTCAACAACAACAAAGTCATTGGCGGTAATGTTCTCGATTTCGGGAAGTAACGGCTTACCGATATTTCCGCCGACAAAGACTCTTTTTCCGTCGGCTTCAAGCATTTTTGAAATAAGGGTTGTGGTGGTTGTTTTACCGTCAGAGCCGGTTATCGCAAAAACCGTTGCAGGGCAAAGGTCGAAAAATACCTCCATTTCGCTCGTAACGGGAATTCCTCTTTTTCTTGCTTTATCAAGTTCGGGAAGATTAAAGCTCATACCGGGAGTTCTGAAAATTATATCAACCTCTAAATTTTCAAGATAATCTTCTCCGAGTTTAAGTTCTGCTCCCGCATTTTCAAGCCGGTCGGCAAGCTCGCCTATTTGTTCTCTTGTCCGCTTATCGCAGGCAAATACCCTCGCTCCCTTTTGGAGAAAACTCAAAATAAGCGGTGTATTGCTTATTCCTATTCCGCACATAGCGATTTTTTTACCGCTTAATTTATCAAAAAACTGTTTACAATCCATAATGCGCTCCTTAAAAACTATCTAAATCAATCTCTTGTTTTATTTTGTTCTTTTCTAAATACTCTTCAAGGCAAAGCCCCGATTTATTTATTTTCTTTGCGGTATTTATACCGACAAAACGCCAATGCCAAGACTCGTAAATAACACCCGTTTTATCCTGCTTATCCTTTGGGTAGCGAAGAATAAAACCGTAGTTTTCGGCATTCTTGCACATCCACTCGAACATAGGTGTTTTCTCGAATGCATCGTCCGCCATATTAAAGTCGGCGCAAAGTCCCGTATTATGCTCGCTCGTTCCCGCCCGTGCTACAACCGTTGCGGCTTTGTTTTCGTCTCCGCCTGCCCTTGCCACCTGCTTTTTGAAAAGCGCATCTTGGTCGGCATAACTTCTAAACGGCGACCAAACTTTTAAGTCAACGCCGTCTGCCTGCGCCGCTTTTACCATAGCGGTAATATACGGATAAACCGTTTTATGAATTTTTGTAACATAGTTGTTGTTTCTTAAATCAGAGTCAATTTCAACAAGATATTTCCTTACATTGCTGTCGTAATTTTCGGGAAGAGGATTAGAAGCGTTTACAAGTATTAAATTCTTATAGTTTGCATCAAACGAAAACGGATTTTCGCCTGTGTTGTCAATAATTTGTTCGGGTGGCTCTTCTTCAGTTTTCTTTTCTTGCGGTTGTTTCTTTTCGGGTTTTGAAATGGCAGTTGTTTCTTTCTTTTTCGGTGTTTCTTTTGTCTTCTTATCCTTACCGCCGCAAGAACAAATACCGACGATAAGCCCGATTATGACCAAAAAACACGCCACGACCGAAATAATAAATTTCCGTCTTCTTTTTATTGCTTTTTCCCGTCTTGTCATAAAATTCTTCCTATTCATCGAGTTTAAGGACTGCCATAAATGCATCTTTCGGCACTTCGACCGAGCCTAAACGGCGCATTTTCTTTTTGCCCTCTTTTTGCTTTTCAAGAAGCTTTTTCTTTCTTGTTATATCTCCGCCGTAGCATTTTGCAAGCACATCTTTTCTCATTGCCTTTACCGTTTCTCTTGCGATAATCTTACCGCCGACGGCTACCTGAACGGGGACCTCAAAAAGCTGTCTCGGTATATACTCTTTTAGTTTTTCGGCAATTCTTCTCGCCCTCGCATAAGAATTTGATGAATGGACAATAAACGAAAGTGCATCAACCGTATCACCGGCAAGCATTACATCAAGCTTAACAAGAGAAGATTTTTGGTAGCCCGATGTTTCATAGTCATAGCTTGCATAACCCTTTGTTCTTGACTTTAACGCATCAAAAAAGTCATAAACAATTTCGCCCATCGGCATAATGTAGTGTATATCAACACGGTCGCCCATATATTTCATATCAATATAGGTGCCTCTTCGTTCCTCGCAAAGTTGCATAATCGTGCCGACAAAATCACTCGGTGAATATATATGCACATTTGCAACCGGCTCTAATGCCTCGTCTATTGTTGCCGGCTCCGGATAGTTCGTCGGATTATCGACAAATACCGTTTCGCCGTTTGTAAGCTTAAATTCATAAACAACGCTCGGCGCAGTTGTAATAATATCAAGATTATATTCCCTTTCAAGCCGTTCTTCGATAATCTCCATATGGAGAAGTCCCAAAAAACCGCACCTGAAACCGAAGCCCAACGCCTTTGATGTTTCGGGTTCAAAAAGAAGCGATGCATCATTAAGCTGTAATTTTTCGAGTGCTTCACGAAGGTCGGGATATTTTGCGCCGTCCTGCGGATAAATACCGCAAAATACAACCGGCTTTACATTTTTGTATCCGGGCAGTGCCTCGTCGGCGCCGTTTTCGGCACTCGTTATCGTATCGCCGACTCTCGCCTCAGAAACAGTTTTAATTGACGCCGCCAAGTAACCTACCTCGCCGGCTTCAAGAACATCGGTGGGAACAAGCTCGGTTGCGCTCTTTCTTCCAAGCTCAACAATATCAAACTCGGCACCCGTCGCCATCATTTTTATTTTATCGCCGGTTTTTATTTTTCCGCTTACCACCCTGAAATATACAATAACGCCCTTATAAGGGTCGTAATACGAATCGAAAACAAGCGCTTTAAGCGGTGCATTTCTATCCGCTTTCGGGCAAGGCACGCCGTTTACGATAAGTTCAAGCACTTCTTCAACATTAAGTCCTGTTTTAGCCGAAATAAGCGGTGCCTCGTCGGCAGGTATTCCGATTATGTCCTCAATTTCTTTTTTAATTCTGTCGGGCTCGGCGCTCGGCAGGTCTATTTTATTTATTACGGGCAGTATTTCAAGACCGTGGTCAACCGCCAAATAGGTATTGGCAAGTGTCTGTGCCTCAATACCCTGCGACGCATCGACAACAAGTATAGCACCCTCGCAAGCCGCAAGCGAACGGGAAACCTCATAGTTAAAGTCAACATGTCCCGGAGTGTCGATTAAATTAAGCTCATACTTTTCGCCGTTCTTTGCGGTATAGTAGAGGGTAACGGCGTGCGCCTTAATCGTTATTCCCCGTTCCCGTTCAAGGTCCATACTGTCAAGAATTTGCTCCTCCATATCCCTTGATGCTACCGACTCGGTAAGTTCGAGAAGTCTATCGGCAAGGGTAGATTTTCCGTGGTCAATATGGGCTACGATACAAAAATTTCTGATATTTTCAAGCGGAAATGACAAAATAATTTCTCCTTAAATCATAAAATCAAATTTGGCATATTTATACAAGATATATAATAGCATATAATTTATTATATAGCAAGAAATTTAAGCAAATAATAACAAAAAATTTTGACCGTTTTTGAGCATAAAAAAACTCCCAAAGCGGGAGTTTATTTTTTCTTTGAATTTTTGTATACTTCGTTTATATAATCAATTATTTTTTTGCTTTCCTCATTCGGCAAAGTCCTTATAATTCTTATGGCGTTTGTTTCGGTTATCGAAAGCGGTAAAATATCGTTAAAGCTCGGCTGTTCGAATATAATCGGTGCGGCTTCGTCGTGGACAAGCGACTTTGCGTCCTCTTCACCGTACAAAAGCATTGCAACCGAAACCCTATAAAGCTCGGCAATTTGTTTAAGAAGCTCGGGAGAGGGGTTGCCGTATTTTTCCATTCGTGCGTAGGTATTACGCTTTAAGTTTAAGAAGTTTGCCGCCTGTTCTTGTGTCAGTCCCGCAAGCTTTCGATATCCGGCAATTCTCTTATTTACCGAATTCTTATCAAATTCCATATTTTCCTCCAAATTGTACTTGACTTGAAAGTAATCAAAATGTATAATATTTATTGCTTGCTGAAGTGGCTCAGATGGTAGAGCAGCTGATTCGTAATCAGCAGATCGTGGGTTCGAGTCCCATCTTCAGCTCCAGTCGAGAACCTCGACACGCTATATGCGCAATTCGGGGTTCTTGTTTTTTACAGTCTTTTTTCTCGCACTTTTATAAACATTATCGAAAAAGTTGTTTTTTGAGAACCTCGACACGCTATATGCGTAATTCGGGGTTCTTGTTTTTTATGCCCTTTTCTCTTATTATTTTAGCACAATACGAAAAAATTGTCAAATTATGTCATTTGCGGTTATCGTCATAAGGTATATATTTTACTTTTCTTTTATTTTTATTTCCCTTATTAAGCTTAATAACAGCGGCGATAAACAAAATGACGACAATGCCGATAAGTATATAAAATCCTATCATATATTTTGAAATAAAGAAGCGTTTTATACTTCTGAAAGCCAGTAAAAGATTGCTTCTTTTAATGTTTGTACCCGAAATAAGATTTACCGTTCCGACAACCCTTTCGGCATAGATTATATCCGCCGTTCCCATAACGGTACCCTTTTTTATTGGGGCGTCAAAAGACTTTTTGTTTGGGTGTGGCTCAATAATTATGGTCGATGTATCGGCGTTTTTCGGAAGCACGGTTACATAGTCTTTTTCAAGATAAAGCGGTGTCGTATCAACATCGTGGGAAAGTTCTATTTTTACCTCGCAAACGGGATTTTTTGCATTTGCCGCCTCTTTATAAACAAAGTTATTGAATGCCCATTTATAAAGCTCTTTACTGTAAACAAATTCGTGCCTTTTATTCGGGTCAACAGGACAGCCGAACAAAATACAAATATAGTTATATCCGTTATATGAGGCGGTTGAAACAAGGCATCTGCCCGCCTCGTCGGTATACCCCGTTTTAACGCCCTTTGCATAGGCATAAAAGTAATTTGTACTTGCGTCCTGCAACAAATTGGTAGTTGAAACCGTCCTTTCCCTTGACATATTCGTAGCAGGCATAGTATATCTTGTAGATTCGCAAATTTCCTTAAAAATCGGGTTTTGCAGAGCGTATTTTGTAATAGTTAAAGTATCGGTTGCGGTCGTGTAATTTGTTTCGTCGTGAAGACCTATCGGGTTATGGTAATGGGTATTTTTAAGTCCTAATTCCTTTGCCCTTTTATTCATCATAGCAACAAACTTTTCGAGCCCTCCTGCGTAGTGGAATGCTGCAAGATAGGCGCAATCACCGTATGATGACATAAGTACAAGATAAGCAAGGTCAAGTTCGGTAATTTCCTCACCGACTTTAAGTCCCGAAACCGAACTTCCCGTACCGCTTATAAGTTTTAATACTTCCTCGGTCATAGCCACTTTGCCTTTTGGATTGAATTTTTTATTTTCAAGCATTAACAAAACAGTCATAATCTTGGTTATTGAGGCAGGGTATATTTTTTTGTCGGGCTCTTTTGAATAGAGTATCTCCCCCGTATCAAGCGACGCAAAAATACAAGAGCTTACCGAAAGGTCAACCCCCGTCGGCTCATAAGCCGAAGCCGTTACCGAAAAAGGAATAATAAGTATAATAACACAGATAATTATGCAAACGGTTTTTTTGAACATAATTTACCTCTTTCATTTTTTGATTAAGTTTATTATACAATAACTATTGACAAAATTAAAGTATAAAAATACAATATACTTAACAATTTATTTTTTAGTTTGAATCGGGTGATTTTTACGGTTTATATTACGGGTGATATGCACGGCGACCTCGAACGGCTTTACGACAAAGAGTTCCGCAAGCTTAAAAAGGGTGATACGCTTATTGTTTGCGGTGATTTCGGATATATTTTTGACGGAAGCGACCTTGAAAAAAAGGTCGTAAAATATTTTGCAACAAGAAAGTTTGTTACCGCTTTTGTTGAGGGCACGCACGATAATCTCGAAAAAATAAACCGTTCAAGAGTAACCGTTTGGAAAGGCGGAAAAGTGCACCGTATTTCGGGAAATCTTCTCCACCTTATGCGTGGACAGATTTTTAATATCGAGGGGCATACCTTTTTCACATTCGGCGGAGGCGAAAGTCTTGATAAGGATATGAGGGTTGAAAAAGGTCTTTGGTGGCGTGAGGAAGAGCCGACACCTGCCGAAATGGCAAACGGTGCAAGACGGCTTGACGAAGAAAACTGTAAGGTCGATTACATTATCACCCACGAACCGCCCTCGCTTGTAAAAAGTGCAATGCTCCTGAAAAAAGGCAACATTGACCGAGTTAACAAGCTTAACGGCTATTTTGAAGAGCTTTGCCGTTCGCTTAATTTTAAGCGGTGGTTTTTCGGCTCTCTGCACGAGGACAAAAGAATTACAGAAAGGCACATTTGTGTTTTTGAAAAGCTTATACCGATTGATAAAGAACAAGAATAAATTAAAGATAACATATTTTGGGTGTTGACAAAAAGCAATATAAGTGCTATCATCTCAAATGTAAACAAACCTTTGATTAGGAGTAGTAACCTTTTTAAGAGCTTAAAGAGAACTGCCGAGGGTGTAACGGCGGTAGCTTGAAATTCGGCGAATGGACCTATGAGGGCGGACGAAAGCTTTTTGCAAGTAGCAACCGCCGGCAGGCGCCCGTTACAGCGCAGACTGTATGTTAGTACAGTACAGAGCGGATGAACATCATCAATTTGGGTGGTACCGCAGGAGTGTTAATTTCCTGTCCCATGTTTTACATGGGGCAGTTTTTTTATTTTAGGAGAAAAAATTATGTTTATTTTGGATTTTCGATGGCGTAAGCGCATAGGTTAAAACAGTAAACTTAAAAAAATTAAAAAGAAACGGTGAAAATTATGAAATTTGATAATATTGATTTTGATACATACCTTAAAGACTATCCGAGCAATGACGGATTTTTCGGAAAATACGGCGGTGCTTATGTAAACAATGAACTTAAAACCGCCATGGATGAAATAACCGAAGCGTATTTTACAATTTGCAAATCGAGTAAATTCATAAGTGAACTCAGAAGAATAAGAAAGGAATTTCAGGGCCGTCCGACACCGATTTCGCATCTTGAAAGACTTTCGGGAACTCTCGGAAATGTTCAGTTATACGCTAAAAGAGAGGACTTAAATCATACGGGAGCGCATAAATTAAATCACTGTATGGGCGAAGCTTTACTTGCTAAATATATGGGCAAAGAAAAGGTAATTGCCGAAACGGGAGCAGGTCAGCACGGTGTTGCTCTTGCGACAGCCGCCGCTTATTTCGGGCTTAAATGCGATATTTATATGGGCTCTGTCGATATAAAAAAGCAGGCGCCGAATGTTGCAAGAATGAAAATACTCGGTGCCAATGTAATAGAGGTAACCGACGGACTTGCAACCTTAAAGGAAGCCGTAGATGCCGCTTTCAAGGCATACGAAAAGGACTACAAAAATTCGATTTACTGTATCGGCTCGGTTTTAGGGCCTCATCCGTTCCCGATGATGGTAAGAGATTTCCAAAGTGTTATCGGAATTGAAGCAAGAGACCAGTTTACCTCAATGACGGGTGAGCTACCCGATGCTGTTGTCGCCTGTGTCGGCGGCGGGTCAAATGCGGCAGGAATGTTTGCAGGTTTCTTAAACGACCCCGTTGACATCTACGGTGTAGAGCCGCTCGGTAAGGGTGAAAAGTTAGGCGACCACGCCGCAAGTCTTACCTACGGAAGCGAGGGAATTATGCACGGATTTAACAGCATTATGCTTAAAGACGAAAACGGCAACCCTGCTCCCGTTTATTCGGTAGCAAGCGGACTTGACTATCCGTCCTCAGGCCCCGAACACGCACTTTTCAGAGATATCGGCAGAGTAAAATACGATACCGTTACCGACGAAGAAGCCATCGACGCATTTTTCCTGCTTTCAAGACTTGAAGGCATCATTCCCGCCATAGAAAGTTCTCACGCCGTAGCTTATGCCATAAAACTTGCCAAGAAGATGGGCAGAGGTTCAATCTTAATAAACCTTTCGGGCAGAGGCGATAAGGATATGGACTTCGTAATCGAAAAATACGGAATACGATAAATGTGATATAGCAAAAAGAGATACCGAGAAAAGCAGTTAGGCTAATCTCGGTATCTTTTTTGTTTTCTTAAAAGTTATAAAATTCAGAATGATTTTAATTTTCGGCTTCTTCCGAAATATCGGCAACAATTATATTTACCTTGGTTACGGCAATTCCCGTATTGGTTTGGATTTTATCCTTAACATTCTCTTGAACAGCCGAAACGGTTTCACGAAGTTTAGCGTCTTTTTTGAGTGTAACATAAACATCAAGCGAAATCGTACCGTCAACCTGCATAACCTTAACCGCCTTATTAAAATAGTTAAGATTTTTAATATCAACGGATTTTTTGGTGAGATCGGCTACGCCGTCAACCTCTTTTGCGGCGATTTCCGCAATCTTTTCTATAACTTCATTGCTCACAGTAAGTTCGGTATTATTATTTTCCTGCATTTAGGGTTCCTCCGAATCCTTTTTTTTATATTGTATCACAAAATCAGAAAAAAACAACTATTTTACTGCAACAATTTTTATATTTGCAAGATTTACGCCCGACTGCGTAGTAACAATTTCTTGAATTTGCATAGTTTGTGCGGCAGTTAAACCGTCCGATTTTACTATAATATCGGCATTTTGACCGCTTAAAACGGCTATCGCTTTCTTAAATCCCTTTGCGGTTATAAGAGTTTCAATTTTTTGTGATTTTTCGATACAGTCCGCCGTTTCTTTGATTTTTTCAAGAACGGTTTTCTTATCCTCGTCGGTTAATTTGTCGGTATCAAGCATATCCTTAACCTTTTCTTCGGCTTCCTTATATGCCTTTTCTCTCGACTGCTTTGCCTGTTCAAAATAATCGCTTTTTTCGGTTGCCTTTGACGATGTTTTTACGGCGGAAGATTTATTACTGCTTACATACGATGCTTCGCCTAAATATTTTCCTGCCGAAGAAAATTTCATATTAAGAAATACAGCACCTGCCAAACAAACCACCATTAAAAATGCTACAACCTGACCTTTTCCGAATACCTTACCCTTGCTCATAATTATCTCCTATCTAATCAGTATTTTCCGGTTATGTAAACCCGTTTTGAAGTTATATTAAGTGCCGCCATAACGGCTAATCGGATTTGCTCGGAAACAGTTTCGTCATCACCGCCTGCGCAGACAATGGCAACGCCCCTTATATCGGGCATATTCTCGGTTATGACGAGTGCTTTTTCTTCGCCGGCGGAATTTTTTACCGTTATATGACTCGACTCTTTTCGCTCGCTCGATTGGGTTGTTTTATCGCTGTCGGTAACATTTGTATCGTTTTTCGTATCGTCGGCATAGGAATATTTTATTCCGTTTTGAAGCGTTACAACAACCGTCGCATTTTTATCCCCCGTTACGCCCCGTACTATTGATTTAACGCTTTTTTCCATAGAACTTCGGTAGCTTTCAATATCGAAATTTTCGTTACTTTTGTTACCCGAAGAGCTATCGGTAGAAGCAAAAGAAGAAATGCCTATCAAAAGAATGCCTGCAAGTCCGAAAACGATTAGAAACTTCGGCTCTTTTAGCTTATTTAACAGTTCTTTTAACTCAATCTTCATTTATTACTTCCACCTCGTATTCACTGCCGTTACCGATAGCCGAAACGATTTTTTCTGTACTTTCCGCCGAACAAACTGTAACCTTAGTAATAAATATGCGCCCGTCTTGTGTTTTATCCGTATAAACGGTAATTTCCCGAAATTTTATGTTTTTACTTTTAAGTGCCGACTCGAAAACCGTTTTTACCGTTTCCTCATAGTTTACGGAAAAATCGGTATCATAAATGCTTTTGTCGGCACTTATTTTTATGTTAAGCAAAACCGCAAAAAGCCCCAAAAAAGCGCAAATGACCGTTAAAGAAATAATTTGCTTTACTGATTTTGAAATTTTACCGCTCGGCAGTATCATGGAAATTCCGCCGACTGCGGCACAAACACCGCAAAAAGAAGCAATAAAACTGCCGAGATTTTTCATACTATCCACCCATAGAAATCGAAATAGCAAGAGAGAAAACCATTATTCCGCTTGCAAATAAAAGTATTGAAAACAAAACCGACAAAACCGAATCAACAGAAATAAGAAGCATAGATATTTCCTTTTGATTAAACGATTTTGCAATTAAACTGCTTATTATCAAAGCCCCCCGCCACAAAGCCACTTCAATTATAAACGGCAACGCCGTAAGTACAATAATCACAACCCCGTAAATTCCGACAGAGGATTTTACAAGCGACATAGAGCCGTAAAGCATATTTGTTGCCTCGCTTAACGCCCCACCGCCTATCGGAACGCAGGTGCCGACCAAAAATTTTGCCGTTTTGACACCGAGCGTATCGGCAGCGGAATTTACCGATGTCTGTATCCCCATAATGCCGACAAAAACGGTAAAAATCGCCGTAAGCAGAAAGGTTGCCGCCTTTTTAATAAATTCGCCGACTTGCTCTGCAAAATCAAACGGGGTAACCGTTGACATAATGCCGATACTCAAATATCCGCCCATAATAGGCATAATAAAATCGCTTGCAAAAAGGTTTACCGCCTGCGAAATCAAAAGAAGAAGTCCGCCCGAAGCCGTACCCGATGCCGCCTTACCCGAAAGCACGAGTGCCGATATAAAAATCGGAATAAAAGAAAGCATAAAACTTGATATATGCCTTATCCCGTTTACTGCGTTTGATATTAAATTCCATATATCGGCGGCGATAATCATTGACACTACAAGCGCCGAAAAAAGCAATAGTGTTTTATAAATTTCGCCCTTGCTTTCAAATGTAGAAACCGCCGAAGAAATAAGGATAATCGAAACAATACTCAAAAGCGCTTTTATAGGTGTTCTTATTTTCTCTTTAACAATACTTAAAATTTCTTTGATACTGTTTTTTGCGGTTATTTTATTTACCCAGCCGTAGTCTTTAATATCAATACCGTTTTCCTTAAAAAAATCATTTTCGTTATCCTTAATTATTTCGCTTAACCTTCCGTCATCAATAAGGCGGTAGGAATTTTCATATAAGTTGCCGTCCTCTGCAAACGCAGGAACGCTTAAAACCATTGCCGAAAACAAAAAAAGTGCAACTAAAAATACTGCTTTTTTCATATTTTTGTAAATCCTATTGCCGTTTCAAATATCGAACTTATTAAAGGTATTGAAAGGATTAAAATGGCGCACCGCCCTGCAAACTCCACCTTATCGGCAAGCGAAGATGCTCCGAAATCTTTACAGGTGTTTTCGCAAAACTGCGTTATGTATGAAATTACAACCGCTTTTATTACTACCGAAAAATCGTACTTACTGCCCGACGAGGCAGTATAAATTTTTTGAAGATTTTTAACGGCAGGAAAGACATTTGAAACTACAACGGTTATTATCAAAACACCTGCGCCGACGGACAGTAAAAATCCGTATTCGGGCTTGTAATTTTTCAGAGTAACAACAAGCAAAGCCGTGATAATTACCAGCGCCGCCACCTTAAAAAACAGGTCATTCATAAGCCGAAAAGCCCTTTTATTTCGGTAAAAAGTTCGGCTATTGACTTTACTATCATCAAAAGCACAACAACAAGACCTGCAAGGGTTGTAAGCATCGCCTGTTCTTCCCTGCCAAACCGCACCAAAAGAAGATTAAGTACCGTAACGATAATTCCTATTGCCGCTATCTTGAATATAAAATCGACATTCATTTTCATCACCTAAATTATAAGTAAAACAACCGTAACTCCTGCGCCAAGACCTAATGTCTGCCATATTTTTGAAGAGTTTTTATAGGTTTGTTTTGCTTCTTCATAAGCTTCGCTTAACATACTATAATAGACATCTATTCTTTCACATTCATTTTCTTTATTCCCCATACCCAAATCTTTAATAAGGTTGTTAAGTATCAAAAGATTAGACGCATCAATGCACCTTGAATATGCAATTAATTCCCCGTCTTTTAACTTAATGTTTTCATTTAAGAGTGTTTCGCTTATTAAAAACTCAATATCGCCCGAACCTAACTGTATTTTCTTTTTAAGCGCATTCAGTCCTAATAATATTTCCCTTAAAAAGTCTCTTTTTTGCTTTTCGGAATATGATTTATAAAACCCGAATCCCCAAAAAGACAAAATCAAAAGAAACGAGCCGATTACCTTAACTGCCATACTTTTCCATATACTCCTCGATAGGTATATAAAGCGGTGTTTCGCCTATTTGGTCGGAAAGTAAGAATATATCCTTTACAGAATTAAGTTCTAAAAGTTCTCTTACAACCCTGCGCCTTTTGATTTCCTCGATTTTTCCTATGTGGGCGGTTGTAATAATGCTTATGCCCGAATTAAAGCATTCGCTCACACTTTTCAGCTCGTCGCTGTTGCCTATCTCGTCAAAAGCGATAACATCGGGAAACATTGTCCGAAGCGCCGACTCTATCCCGAAAGACCTGTTTTGAATTACATAAACATCGGTGTTGTCGCCCAAATCAAAATCGCTTTTGCCGTAATTTGACGCCGATATTTCACTACGGGAATCAATAACCGAAACCCTTTTTCCGCTGTTTGAAATTTTGCGGATAAAATCTCTTAAAACGGTTGTTTTTCCGCTTCCGGGAGGCCCTAAAATCAGCGCTCCGCCGTTTCGGTATTTGCCAAAACAAAAATCGGCACACCCCAAAAATTCCTTTGCAATACGAATGTTAATTCCCTGAATATCGAAAATCATTCCGCTTTCATTGTATGTACCGCTTATACCTGCCCTGCAACCGTTACTCATTCGGATAAATCCGTTTTTTATTTCGTCTAAATGGGCATAAACCGAGTGCTTTGTGAGAAGAATAAAGGTCTCGTCAATATCCCTTTTATCGCAAATATACGCCTTGTCTTTCGTTTTTGATGTTTGTCCGCTTTTTGTAATAAAAAAGCCCTTTCCTCCTATCGTTACAGAAAGAGGCAGACCGTTTCGTATTCTTATTTCCTGAATTTGCTCTTTTTCGTTACCTTCCAAAAAGGATAAAACCCTCGCCACCTTAATGGAAATTGTTTTCAGGCAGTATTCAAAAGCCGTATTTTCCATATCTTCACTTCCTTTGTTTAATACTATGAACTGTTTGTCCTAAATAGAACAAATAAAAAATCCTTTCATATAATGTAATGCATAAATTTATGCAAAGAAAATATGAAAGGACTAATATTATTCCGACATTCACTAACCAAGCCACGCTTTCTTATAACGGTGCATCCGTGCTTTCAAATGTTGTAACGGGTGAAATACTCGAAACACTCGAAATGAGAAAAACCGTGCTTGATAACGAATATTCAAGAAATGAAAATATGTCTTATGTAATAAGTCTTGTAAATTCGGGCGCAACCGACCTTACGGATATTACCGTAACCGACAATTTGGGACGTTATACGGTTGGTACTGCGACGGTTTATCCGCTGAGCTATCTTACAAACTCGGTTAAATATTATGTAAACGGAGTTTTGCAGGGCACACCGACCGTTACAGCAGGCCCGCCTCTTGCTTTTAGCGGTATAACCGTTCCGGCAAACGGAAATGCCGTTATCGCTTATGAGGCGGTAACAAACGAATTTGCACCTCTTGCCCCCGATTCCACAATACTAAACACCGCAACAGCAACCGGCGCTTCTTTGGCAACACCTCTTACGGCTTCCGAAACAATTCTTGCTGACGGTACGCCTAATTTGAATATTACGAAGAGCGTATCGCCTAACCCCGTAACTGAAAACGGTCAGATAACCTATACCTTTGTTATTGAAAATTCGGGCAACACCCCCGTTAACGCAGATGCAAACGCAGTTGTAAGCGATACCTTTAATCCGATTTTAAGAAATCTTACGGCAACCTACAACGGCAACTTGCTTACACCGACAACAAACTACACCTATAACGAAGCAACCGGTGCTTTCTCGACGGTTGCAGGACTTATAACCGTTCCTGCCGCAACCTATACGCAGAATCCGACAACCGGCGTTATAACAACAACCCCCGGTCAAAGTGTTCTAACCGTTACAGGCACAATTTAACGCTTAAATCAAGAGCCATTCTTACCCGTAAAGAGTAGGAATGGCTTTGGTTTTAGTAACGGCATTCACTGAAAACGATTTTATAAATATCGCCCGGAGTTATATCATAGACAGAAATTGAATCGTCCTTGAATTTATCTCCCTTGCCGACTCCGTTAATAAACAGATTGCCGGATTCAACCACATATCCCTTGCTGTCATATATTTTATAAGCGACCATATCGTAACCGATTTTTGAACTGCCGTAGGTCTTTGTGCCGGAAACCGTAATTTTCAGCGTGGTAGAGAGAAGCTTATCACAAGTATAGGAAACATCCTCAATGCGGATTTTTGATTCCACGCTTCCGTCATAACCCTTAACGCTGATTTCGGTCGGCAGGTTTTCGGCAACAAGCGTAAGGTCTGAAACCGGCAGGCAGTAAAGGGCGGCACAGTTCACTTCATCAAATTGAACAACATTTTCCTTGTACACCGTCAGATAAACCGTTCCGTTTGATGATTTGCCGGTGGCAATATCCTTTTCGGGAATTCGAATTTCGGCAAGATACTGCTTTCCGGCAGCTTTGCTCTCATAGTTTCCGAAATCTCTTTTCGTTACCGATTTGGTCGCCTTATAAACCTCTTCGCCCGATTCGTTGACGATTCGGATGTCGACATCAACATCGGCGGATATATACTGTTCGTTACCGTTCAGCAAACCGAAAAACAAACTGAAATCGTTAGTTCCTTGATTATATTGAAACGACCAACCTTTTAATGTTTCAATGCTTTTGTCCGGAAGCAAGGAACAACCTGTAAGGGAGAACAGCAAGACAATTATCAGAGGAATTAAAACTTTTTTCACCAGTCATCCTCCTCTTCTCGTCTTTCCTCTTCCTCACGTCTGCGTTCTTCCTCTTCTTCGTGCCTACGCTCCTCTTCTTCTCGTCTTCGTTCCTCTTCCTCTTCTTCCTCACGGCGATATTCACTGTCATCCCAGTTGTATGTATATTCTCCGGTAGTGTTGCTGAAGCCGTCTCTTTCGATATCTTCATAATCGCCGGTTTCGTAGTTAAATGACCATTTACCCATATTATTCTTCCTCCTCGCTTAATACATATTTAAGCATTTCAAATGCTGCTGTTTTTTTGGCATCTTTTTTAGATGATGATGTAGCATCAGAATAATATTCTTCTTCCTCAACATGACAAACGCAAGTCCAAACGGGATTTCCGTTTTCATCATATTCTTGGCTGAAATCGTATGTCGGAATAGAGAAATACCCCCGTCTTGCTAAAATTTCGAGTTGATTGATGGCATCATCTTTATTCGGGTCTTCGATTTCATCCTGAATAGACGGCTCACAAATGTAATTATTTTTGCAAAGCCAGTCGTATGCCAGTTTGCACACATTCATTCTTGCTTCGCTTTTTGATGCACCAAAGCCGCAAAATTCCGGCAAGGAATCTAATAATAAAAGATAACAGTGATATTTAAGGCGTGAATAATTATATTCTGACGGAAAACTTTGATATATGGTATTTTCTTGTTTCATATACCAAGTCGAAGTGTAAGAAGCTTCTTTAAATTTGACCCACGGCACAATGTTATGCTCTTGTTCGACCCAATCTAAAACCAATCGCACATAATTATCATCCTCGTCATTAGCAAGAAACTCTTCGGGCATCAGCATTGCTTCCACAACAGAACAAATGATATCGAAATCCCATCCGCAATCAAGCGTAACCGCACCGACAATAGCTTCAAACAAATCTTCTTTGACCGACGGCTCATTTACTACACCGTTTTTGATGTCACTTTTCCCCATGATCAACTGTTTTGAAAAATACATCTCGTCCATTCGCCACGCAAGATTTTTCTTTTGCACCATGCGGCTTTTTATTTTTGTAAGTTCGCCCTCGTCGTACGCACAGCCGAACTCATTTGCACCGTCACAGGCATCAAGCCCCTTTTGATGACGATTTTCTTTTTCCCAAACGGTTAGTTTTGTGCCG
>JAZUFQ010000048.1:0-20904 GCA_045640745.1 Acutalibacteraceae bacterium | reverse complement strand
TATAGGAGGAAATATTATGAAAAACAACAATTTTTATGAAAATATAGTAAATAATGGTAAAGGTAATATAAAAAAAGAGGATATTGAAAAGGCAAAAAAAGGTGATATTTCAGGCATTATGTCATCACTTTCAAAAAGCGATGCCGATAAAATAAAAAGTATTCTTAATGACAAACAAAAGACAAAAGAAATTTTGTCAAGCGATGCGGCAAAAAAATTTTTGGAGATTTTAGGCGGTAAATAATGGAAGATTTAAGCGAAAAACTTAACGACATTCTAAACGACGAAGAAAGTATGAGAAAGGTTAAAGCTCTTGCAGAGGGGTTACTTTCAAAGGAAAGCAACGAAGAAAGCAGTACCGATAATATCTTCGGTGATATTGACCCAAATGAGCTAAACACCATAATTTCGGTTTTGGGCAGACTTAAAAACGGAAAAGACGATAAGCGGACAGCGCTTCTTACGGCGCTTAAACCGAACCTTTCCGAAGAAAAACAAAAAAAGGTTGACACCGCAATTAAGCTTCTTAAACTTATAGAAATTTTGCCGTATCTTAAAGAAAGCGGTATTTTGAATTTATTTTAGGGAGAGAATCTACGATGGACGATAAGGATTTTATGATTGAACAGCAAAAAGCTGTCCAAAGAATGAAAGAATTTGCAAACCGTTCATCGTCCCTACATAATGACGGCAATATGCCTCCGGCACCGCATTTTGTTTCATTTAATAAGAGCGAAAAACAAAATAACGAAACAAAGCCCATTGACCAAATATTTAATTTCGGCAAAAGCGGTCTTGACATTCCGCTGCTAAATAAACTTAAAACCGATAAAGACAGCGGTCTTATTTTAGCACTCATTTTAATTCTGCTTTGTGAAAACACCGATAAGCTTACCCTAATTGCGCTACTATATATACTGCTTTGAAAAATCAAGTTACAATATTGTAATTTTTACCCGATTTTTTATGCATATTTTGTCATTATGTAAACTAAATATGAGTTTTACATTATCAAAGTTATCCACCGAGTATTTAACCTATTTGGAGGCAAAAATAACTGAATTACATATTTTTTCCAAAAAAAACGGTTGATAACTCGGTTAATAACTGTGAAAACTCTATATGCAATGTTTATAACCCAAATAATATTATGTAAATTAAAATCTTTTTCAAAATATGTAAATTCCTACGATTTTTTTACAAAATATTTGTTAAAAACATAGTTTTTTATACAAAAAAACGGCGAATTATGTTTCACCGTTTTTTTCTTTTGCATATTTTAAGCATTTAATTATTACTAAGATATTTGTCTATTGATTCGGCGGCCTTTTTTCCGGCACCCATAGCAAGAATAACCGTTGCCGCTCCCGTTACGGCATCGCCTCCGGCATAAACACCGTCCTTGGTCGTTTTACCCGACTCGTCAACAATAATGCAACCTCTTTTGTTTGTTTCAAGTCCGCTTGTTGTAGAGCGGATAAGAGGGTTCGGTGTTGTTCCGAGCGCCATAATAACGGTATCAATATCAATTAAAAATTCACTGCCCTCAATTTCTATCGGGCGCCTTCTTCCCGACGGGTCAGGCTCTCCGAGTTCCATTTTAATGCACTCGATTTTACTTACCTTACCGTTTTCGTCGGCAATAATTCTCTTCGGATTGCAAAGAAGTCTAAATTCGATTTCTTCTTCCTTTGCGTGTTCGATTTCTTCTTTTCTCGCCGGCATTTCTTCTTCGCCACGGCGATAGATTATGTAGACATTTTCGGCACCTAAGCGTTTAGCACATCTTGCGGCATCCATAGCAACATTTCCGCCACCGACAACCGCAACCGAATTTGAATGCTTAATCGGTGTATCGTAGTTATCAAGATATGCTTTCATAAGGTTAATTCTTGTTAAAAACTCGTTTGCCGAATAAACACCGACACTTCCCTCGCCCTCAATTCCCATAAACATAGGAAGTCCGGCGCCTGAGCCGATAAACACGGCACTATAACCCATATCAATAATTTCGTCTACGGTTAAAACCTTGCCGATAACCATATCGGTCATAATTTTAACCCCTGAATTTTCAAGATTTTCGATTTCCTTTTTTACAATGTCCTTTGGAAGTCTGAATTCGGGAATACCGTAAATAAGCACACCGCCGGCAGTGTGAAACGCTTCAAAAATAGTTACTTCATAACCGAGTTTTGCAAGGTCGCCTGCGCAGGTAAGCCCCGACGGTCCCGCACCGATAACGGCTACCTTTTTGCCGTTTTTAGTGATGTTTTGAGGTTTTTCGCTACCGTTTTTCATAACATAATCGGCAACAAATCTTTCAAGTCTTCCTATTCCTACGCTTTCGCCCTTAATACCACGAACACACTTACCCTCACACTGACTTTCCTGCGGACAAACTCTACCGCAAACGGCAGGAAGAGAGTTGGTAGTTTTGATAATATCGTAAGCGCCGAAAAAGTCCCTATTTGCAACACGCTCGATGAATTCGGGTATTCTTACATTTACGGGGCAACCCGAAACGCACGGCTTATTTTTACAGTTTAAGCAACGGTTTGCTTCTTTAACCGCCATTTCTTCGGTATATCCCGTTGCGACCTCAAAGAAATTCTTGTTGCGTACAAGCGGAGGAAGTACCGGCATCGGAGTTTTTTTAGGTGACATATCAGCCATTGTTAATTTCCCCCATTCTGCATTTATGAGCCTCTTCTTCACGGTAAAAACCGTTTCTTCTCGAAAGCTCGTCAAAATCAACCAAATGACCGTCAAAATCAGGACCGTCAACGCAGGCGAACTTTGTTTCTCCGCCGACAGTTACACGGCAACCGCCGCACATTCCCGTTCCGTCAATCATAATCGGGTTAAGACTGACTATCGTTTTAATTCCGAACGGTTTTGTCGTAAGCGACACAAATTTCATCATAGGCACGGGGCCAATGGCAATAACAAGGTCATAACTGTCTTTCGAAATAAGGTCGCTTAAAACCTCGGTAACAAGTCCTTTTATACCATAAGAGCCGTCATCGGTCGTAATATAAAGCTTATTTGAAACAGCTTTCATTTCGTCTTCAAGAATAACAATATCCTTACTCTTAAAACCTGCAATAACGGTAACATCTACGCCTAAATTATGAAGTGCCTTTGCCTGCGGATATGCGATAGCGCAACCGACACCGCCGCCAATAACTATGGCTTTTTTCGGCGTTCCGAACTCGGTAGGAAGTCCGAGAGGCCCCACCAAATCGCATATTTTATCACCAATATTTAACTTTACTAATTTCTTTGTCGAATAACCTATTGCCTGAACAACAACCGTAACAGTGCCTTTTTGAGCATCAAAATCCGAAACGGTAAGCGGTATTCTTTCGCCCGTTTCGTCAATACGGACTATCAAAAACTGACCTGCCTTTACCTTTTTTGCGATAAACGGTGCCTCAAAGGTAAGAGAGGTTACAAAAGCATTAAGTTCTTTTTTATTAACTATTAAAAACATATATTATAAGCCCAACTCTTTTCTGATCAGCTCGGCTTTATCGGTCTTTTCCCAAGTAAAGTCAGCGTCTTCCCTGCCCATATGACCGTAATTCGAGGTTTTACGGTAAATAGGTCTTCTGAGGTTTAGTTTATCTATAATTGCGGCAGGTCTTAAATCGAAAATTTTATTAACTGCATCGGCAATTTTCTCATCATCAACCTTGCCCGTGCCGAATGTATCAACCATTACCGACACCGGCTTTGCAACACCTATTGCATAAGCAAGCTGTACCTCGCATTTATCGGCAATTTTAGCGGCAACTATGTTTTTAGCCACATATCTTGCGGCATAAGCGGCGCTTCTGTCTACCTTTGTCGGGTCTTTACCCGAAAATGCACCGCCGCCATGGCGAGCCATACCGCCGTAGGTATCAACAATAATTTTTCTGCCCGTAAGTCCCGTATCGCCCTGCGGTCCGCCGATAACAAAACGCCCCGTCGGGTTAATATAAATCTTTGTATTTTCGTCAAACAATTCTTTCGGGATAATCGGCTTAATAACATTTTCCAAAATATCCTTTCGGAGAGTTTCGAGTTCTACGCTCTCTTTATGCTGACTCGAAACAACAACGGCATCTACACGGCTCGGCTTTCCGTCAACATATTCTACCGTAACCTGCGTTTTACCGTCGGGGCAAAGATAAGGAAGCAGTCCGCTCTTTCTAACCTCGGTAAGTCTATAAGACATCTTATGCGCAAGCGAAATCGGAAGAGGCATAAGTTCCTTTGTTTCGTTGCAGGCAAAACCGAACATCATACCCTGATCGCCGGCGCCGTTAAGATTATAAACATCTTCTTCGCCGTCTTTATATTCAAGTCCCTTGTCAACACCCATGGCAATATCGCTTGACTGCTTATCAATAGCGGTAATAACAGCGCAGGTATTGCCGTTAAATCCGGCTTCGGGATTATCGTAACCGATATCGCAAAGGACATTACGGACAACCTGCGGTATATCGACATAACAACTTGTTGTTATTTCGCCCATAACATTTACAACACCGGTTGTGCAAAATGTTTCGCAGGCAACACGGGCGTTTTTATCCTCGGTAAAAATAGCGTCTAAAATAGCGTCGCTTATTTGGTCGCAAACCTTATCGGGATGCCCCTCTGTAACCGATTCAGATGTAAAAAGCATTTTTGACATAAAAATTCCCCCAAAATTAAAAAAATAACCGCCCGAAACGGCGGTTCAAAATACGAACCTCATCTTTCGGATATTCCGCAGGATTTGGCACCTTGATTTATAAAAAAATCAGGTTGTCGGGCTTCGTAGGGCCTGTACCCTCCGCCACTCTTGATAAGGATATATTTAATTTACTTTTTACATTTTATCACAAAAAAACCGTTTGTCAACAAAAATTATATAAAAAAGCGGTGGAAAATTCCACCGCTCATATTATCCTATCGGTATTAAAACCATCATATCTTCTAAAAGACTTTCTTCGGTTAAGTTATTTACCGCCTTGATTTCTTCGCAGGAAGCAAGATATTTAAGCCCTATATCCCAAATCTTTTCGCCCTTTTCCGCAAAATAAACAACCATTGCAATATCGCTTTTGTTTCGTTTATTTTGGTCTTCAAAAACGGAAATATCGGTTACGGCGTTCATTTCATTTTTTTCGTATATCGGTGTAACAACCGAAAGTTCGGCACGGATTTCAACATTTTCGGCACCCGTTATGGTATATCCGAATGAAGAAACGGTTATTTTCGGCTCAAATCTTAAATTATCACTCAAATTTTCAAGCGGGTATTTATATGTAAATTCCACCGCTTTTTCAAAATACGATGTGTTTTTATCGGTATCCTCGGCAATAAGCGAAACCGAAAGAACACCCGAAATAAGAAGATTATCTCCGCTTACCTTTGTTTCGTTTATCAAAACATCGTACCAGCTGTCAACTACCGCCGATATATCAAAGTCGTTAAGCGTAACCGTTCCTTTAACGCCGAATGTATCATTAACATTTTTGATAAGCTGTTCAAAATAGATATTATTTTTAACAATTTCGGCATTTTTCTTTTTTGAATATGCGTCAAGTATAACCGCAATATCGTTTTTACAGTATGTTTCGGCGCAGATTAGCACCTTTGCGTTTACCGTTACGGCTTCAAAATATCCGTCATTATCGCAAATCGGCTTAATATCAAGAAAACATATTTCGGCACTTGCCGAGCATTCGCAGGATTCGCCCGTTGTTTTTATATCAAGAACTTGGCTAAACGGAATAACCGTCTTAACGCTTTTTATATTTTCTTCCGCAAGATATTTGACAACAAGTTGCATTTCGCCCTTAATTATAACCTTACCGCTTAAAATCTTTGATTCCTTAACCGAAACATCGGCATCGTATCTTAAAAGCATATTCGCCTTTTCGCCCGACGGAAGTTCGGTTTCTTCCTCTATAACAAGACTCTTTTCGGCAAAATCGGTGGGTGTTGTCGCAGGGGATATTCCTCTTAAAATTTCTATATCTGCGTCGTCAATATCGGCAATAATCTCGGTCGGCTTTTTTCGTTTTACTATTAGTGTTATTCCGATAGCACCGTGAACATCAAGCTTTCTTGTCGTAACAGCACGGCAGTTCATATATTCGCATTTTGCTTTTACCGTTAACTTATCTTCTTCAATATCGGTATCAATATCCTTAACCTTTTCAAATGGATAAACATACTCGTAAGAATTTATTTTTCCGCTTTCGTCGGAATAAAATACAGTTATTGTAACCGAGCCGTCTACCGTAACCGTCCGCCCGTTTACATTTTTAAGCGCTATTCTCGGCACCGCACGGCATTTTAACACCCTGCCGATGTCGGGGCAGTAATCGGGCAGTGAAAAATCAGCATCTACCGCCTGTTCAAGCCGTTCGTTAAGTATTGTTTCATTAGTAAAAATGTTCGTTTTTATACAGTTTTTTTCCATACTTTCACACTCCGAATATTATTTTACACTAAATAATATTCCGTAAGTGTTTAATTTATTCATGAAAAAAAGAGAGCCGAAGCCCTCTTTTTACAAATCTACTTTTCCATATAGCCTTTTACTCTTATTTACCGAAAATGCGGTAAGCAAAAGATACAAAACAATTCCGAAAACAAGAAGATAAATCTGCTTATTGTTTATACCGTTATCAAGCCACTTGAATATTGGTATATACGGTAATATAACGTCGGCTGTAACTACAAAGAATGAAACAATACTCGCCTTTATAAAGGCGACTCCTGCTTTATATCCGTTTTTATAAAAGGATGTAAAGAAAACAAGATTAAAAAGACCGTAAAGAATAAATGCAAACCCAAAAACCGCAGGGTTTATATCAATCCCTGCCATATTTTGAGGGCTTTTCTTCAATACATTTGAAAGTATTGCAAAGGGCAGAGAAATCACTACCGACATAAGCTCAACAATTGCACAAAACAGTATCGAAGCTACCACGGTATCGGATTTTCTTATCGGCAAAAGCGAAGAAAAATCAGCATCTCTTTGTTCCCTTGCATTTACATAGGTAAAGAATATTCCGAGTGTGGTATAAAAGAAAATTACGGTATAAGGATAGTTTGGTATTAAAAACATAACCCCGAAAAATGCAAAGCAAAAGGTCATCGGGTGAGCAACAAGCTTCATTTGTTTATATAATAATGCTTTCATCAAACTCTCTCCTTTCAACCGATACGATAATATCTTCAAGCGTTTCGCCTTTATCTTTATATTTTTCGGTAAAGCTCTCTATGCTGCCGCTGTGAAGAATATTTCCGTCCTTAATAAACACTATATCGCTTGCACACTTTTGAAGGTCGCTTGTAATATGTGTTGAAAACAAAATTGTTCTCGTTTTGTCCTTTACTATCGCCCTAAAAAGTTCAACAAGCTCATCACGGCTGACAGGGTCAAGTCCGCTTGTCGGCTCATCTAAAATGAGAAGCTTTGCATTATGCGAGAGTGCCAAAGCAATTAGATATTTAACCCGCATTCCTGCCGATAATTCGTCAACCCTTTTGTTTTCGTCAAGCGAAAAAACAGTTAAATAATGTTTGTATTTTTCATCATCCCAATTCGGATAAAAGCTTTTTGTAACAGCGGTAATGGTTTTAAGCTTTTTCTTTTTATAAAAATCAATTCCACCCAATACAACACCGATATTTTGCTTAAAATACAGTTCGTTTTCCGAAATATCCTTATCAAAAAAGGTTATTTCACCGCTTGTTTTTGCGACTAATCCAAGTATTGCTTTAAGCGTAGTTGTTTTGCCTGCGCCGTTTCTTCCGATAAAGCCCGTAATGGAACCTAATGGGACATCAAATGAAACATTGTTAAGCGAAAAACTTTTATATTCCTTATTTAGATTTTTTACACCAAGCGCCGTCATTCTTCCTCACCCATACTTTCAAAAACATTTTTAAGATGCGGGTGCAGTTTTTCTATTTTTTGAATGGCAATACCCTTTTTTGTATCCGCAAGAAGTACAAGACTGTCCCCCGTTTTTATATCAAGCATATCTCTCGCTTCTTTCGGAATGACTATCTGCCCTTTCGTTCCTATCTTTACACTTGACATAAAGAAGCGGTCTTGCTTGGCGACCGATTTTTTCATAATTTTTTCTCCTTTTAGGTATGAAAAGTATAACTTTTCTGACTTTCTTAAATTTTAACCCATAGAACCGCTTTTGTCAACAATTTATTTACAAATTGTTTATTTTTAGGTAATTTTTGGACTTTATAATCTTCTTAAAACAATGAAACGAGGTAACTTTATGTACATTTTCAAAAATGCATTACGGTGTATAAGAAGAGCAAAAGGGCGAAATTTTCTAATCGGTTTGATAGTTGTACTGCTGTCGGTTTCGTCTTGTATAGGACTTTCGATTAAGGAAGCAAACAAGACACTTAAAAATCAGTACCTAAACGATATGGAGATTTCGGCAACCGTAACTTCAAAAAGCCGTGAAAACGAACTGACACTTGATAATATAACCGAATTATCCGCCGATAAATCAGTAAAATCATCATACAAAACCGCTTCTCTGTATTTTTCGGCAGGGGACGGTATCGAGCCGATTGATGTTTCGGGTTCATTTAAGAAAAATAAAGATTTCAAGGACAAATACGGCGACATTAAAAACGGCGAATCGCAAACAACTACCGAAAAAGGCGAAGCAACGGTAATAGGAACATCTCTTACGGCAAAAAGCAAAATTGAGTTATTATCCGAGCAAAAAGAACCTGAAATACAAGAAGAACAAGAAAAAACCGAAAAAGATAATGAAGACTCTAAACCGCAAAAGCCTGACGGTGATAATTTACCCGAAGACGATAAATCGGCAAATAAAGGGGAAAACGGAAATTCGAGCCAAAGCACTCCGCCGACACCTCCGCAAATGAAAGACGGTGACACCTTTATTACCAACAAATTTTTCTTTAATATGGCTTCAATGAACGATTTTACCGTCAAAGGGTGCGACAACGAAAACGCTCTGCCCGATTATGTTTCATCGCTTAATGTTTTAGACCTTACATCTAATGAAAATAACTGCGTAATATCTGATTCTCTTGCAAGTGAAAATGAGTTATCCGTAGGCGATACTTTTACTCTTATAAATCCCGAAAACAAAGAGGAAAGTTACACATTTACTATTGTCGGTATTGGTGATTCAACAAAGTCTTCCGATAATAACGACACCTCGTCTAACGCTTCATTTGAAGACAATTACATATATGTCAGTTATTCGGCAGTAGAAAAAATCGCAGAAAATTCAAGCACATTAAACGGAGATGCCACAGTAGAAAATGACGACAAAAAGGCAATAAAACTTACCCCGTCTTATTCAGCAAAATTCATTTTCGCCAATCTTACCGATTATAACACCTTTAATAAAAACGCCGAAAACAATTATAATGTTATCTCCGAAGATGTTTCAAACTATGAAGAAAGCATTTCACAACTTAAAACACTCGGCAAATATGCGACCTATTTTCTTATTGTTATCTTTATAATAGGTGCATTTGTTCTCATAATCATAAATTTGTTCAGTATTAGAAACCGCAAATACGAAATAGGTGTTTTAACCGCAATCGGAATGAAGAAATATAAGGTCGCAACGCAGTTTGTAATAGAACTTTTTGTTGTAACCTTTGCGGCACTTATTATCGGAAGCAGTATCGGTGCTGTTTCTTCGGTGCCTGTAACAAATAAACTTCTTAAATCTATTAACTCCTCTAAAACGCAGGAAATTGCCGAAACCGATTTTGAAAATCAACCGCAAATGCCAAACGGCAACTTAGAGAGCGGTAAGCAAAATGAAAGGCCCGAGCAACCGAGCTTTGATAATTTCGGCGGGAAGACAAAATCTTATATTGCTTCGGTAAACTCGGCAACAAATTTAACGGTTATTCTCGAAATGATTGTTGTCGGCATCGGGCTTACGCTTATTTCTTCGCTTGCCGCAATGCTGTTTGTTATGCGCTATGAACCGCTTAAAATATTAAACAACAGAGATTAGGAGAAAATTATGGAAAACATATTGGAATTAAACAACCTAAAATATTCTTATACAAAAAGTACACCTAATGTAATAGAAAATTTAAGCCTTTCATTTGAAAGCGGTAAAATATACGCTGTTATGGGCAAATCGGGTACAGGCAAAACAACACTTTTATCATTACTTTCCGGACTTGCAAAACCAAGCGACGGAAAAATTCTTTTTAAGGGTAAGGATATATCAAAAATCGACCGCTATAAATACAGAAGTAATTTGGTCGGCGTGGTTTTCCAAAGCTTTAATCTTCTTCCCTATCTTTCGGCTACTGAAAATGTAATGCTTTCAATGGATATTTCGGGCATTAAAATTAAGAATAAAAAAGAATATGCAAAAGAAATTCTTAAAAAAGTCAAACTTGAAGAAAGCGAACTTGACAGAGGTATTCTTAAACTTTCGGGCGGTCAGCAACAAAGAGTTGCCATAGCAAGAGCGCTTTCATATAATCCCGAAATAATACTTGCCGACGAGCCGACGGGCAACCTTGACAGCGAAACCGAAGAGGAAATAATGTCAATTTTAAGAATGCTTGCCGACGAAGGTAAATGCGTAATCGTCGTAACCCATTCGAGTGAGGTCGCCAAAAAAGCCGATACGGTTTATGAGCTTAAAAAGACACCGCATATTGACAACAAACAAAGTTAGTTATATAATTTTTTTAATAAATATCGGGGTGTGATATATTTTGTTTGATGCATTAAAGGTTAAAAACGACTGTGTCGAGTGGATTAGAGATTTTTTTGAAAAAAACGGTAAGGACTGTAACGCCGTTGTTGGTATTTCGGGCGGAAAGGACAGTTCGATTGTAGCCGCTTTATGCGTTGAAGCGCTCGGCAAAGACCGTGTTATAGGCGTGCTTATGCCGTGCGGTGAGCAACCCGATATTGATATGGCTAAACTGCTTGTTGAACATTTGGGAATTAAGCACTTTATTATTAACATTAAAGAGTCTGTTGACGCTCTTACAAAGGCAATACCCTTTGAAATGTCGGCGCAAAGCGTTCAAAACCTAAAACCGAGAATCCGTATGTCAACCCTTTATGCCGTTTCGCAAAGCCACAACGGAAGAGTCGCAAATACCTGCAATCTTTCAGAAGACTATGTCGGTTATTCAACCCGTTACGGCGACTCGGTCGGTGATTTCAGCCCCTGCGCCAATATCACGGTACAGGAAATGAAACAAATCGGCGCCGTTTTAGGTCTTCCCGATGTTCTTATAAATAAAGTTCCGTCGGACGGTCTTTGCGGAAAAACCGACGAGGACAATTTGGGCTTTACCTATTTGGAGCTTGACCGCTACATAAGAACGGGCAAAATTGAAAACAAAGAACATAAGGCGCTTATAGACAAAAAGCACGAGCTTAATTTGTTTAAGTTAAGCGTTATGCCGTCATTTATGCCGAAAGACTGAATTTCGTTTGTTTGTTAAGTTTATTTTGTCAAAACACCAATATGATTAGGCAAATAAGTAGTTTTGCTTAATAATATTAAGTTTTTTAAGTGATTTAGCCGAATTTTGGTGCTAATAAAATTTGACATTTCTTCATATATATATTAAAATAGCAACACCTAAAAAATTTTCAAGGAGAAAAATTATGAAAAAGTTTATTAAAATAGTTTCGCTTATTATGGCAGTATCTCTGATTGCCGCTTGCTTTGCAGGATGCGGAAAAACAGAAGAAAAGGAAACAAAAAAGGAAGCAAAGAAAAACTTTATTATTGCTACCGATAAGGGTTTCAGTCCTTTTGAATTTGAGGACGCAAAGGGTAATATTTGCGGTATTGATATGGAAATTATCGCCGCTATCGCAAAAGACCAAGACTTTACCTATGATTTACACTACATCGGTTGGGATGCCGCTATTGCCGAATGTCAGGCAGGTCAAGCCGACGGTATGATTGCCGGTGCATCTATTACCGATAAGAGAAAAGCCGAGGGTTGGATATTCTCTGACGGTTATTATGAGGCAACACAGGGTATGGCTGTTGCAAAAGATTCTGATATTAAGGGCTTTGAAGACCTTAAAAACAAGACCGTTGTTGTTAAAAACGGTACACAGAGTAACACTTATGCCGACAGCATTAAAGACAAGTACGGATTTAAGGTTGTAACCGTTTCTACTTCACCTGATATGTACGCTCAGGTTCAGGGCGGTCAGGCAGATGCTTGCTTCGACGATACACCTATCCTTAAATATTCAATCAAAGCAGGCGACCTCGATATGAAATATATCGACGGCACCGAGAACGAGCCCGCAAGCTACGGTTTTGCTACATTCAGTGATGACGAAACCTGCGCCGAGCTCATTAAGCTCTTTAATGAAGGTCTTAAAAACATTAAGGCAAACGGCAAATATGACGAGATAGTTAAAAAATATCTTGGCTGATTTATTTCGGATATAAATCTGAATACTATATAAATTTTAAGGGCAGAGAAGATTTCTTCTTTGCCCTTATGGAATGAATGGAAGAAAAGCATGATACGAATTTTATCGGAGTACGGTATATTTTTACTCGAAGCTCTCGGACAAACATTGTTATTAGCACTGTTGGGACTGTTTTTCGGTTGCATAATCGGTGTTATTTTCGGTCTTTTAAGTGTTGTTAAAAACAAAGCGTGCAACATAATATCTTTAATCTATGTTAATATTATCCGTGGTGTACCCATGATAGTTTTGGCTTTCTTTATTTACATCGGTGTGCCTTATGCTTTTAAGAATTTTTTACATACACGCATAGTTTTAACATCGCTTGCCGCCGGTACTATATGCCTTGCCGTTAACTGCGGTGCATATATGTCGGAAATTATCCGTGCCGGTATTCAAGCCATTGACCCCGGTCAAATGGAAGCCGCAAGAAGCTTAGGTCTTCCCTATTGGAAATCTATGTTCAAGGTTGTTTTACCGCAGGCAATAAAGAATATGGTGCCGAGCATTGTAAATCAGTTCATAATTACCCTTAAAGATACATCAATACTTTCGGTTATCGGTTTCCCCGAGCTTGTAAATAAAGGTCAAAATGTTATCGCCACAACCTTCCTTTCGTTCCAAACTTGGATTATTGTAGGTTCTATGTACCTTATAGTAATTCTTATATTGCAGTTTATTGCAAAGATGCTTGAAAGGAGACTTAACCGTGGTAGATAAGAAAAATGTTAAAATCCATGTCAAAAATCTACATAAATCCTTTCATAAAAACCATGTGTTAAAGGGACTTTCCACCGATATATACGAGGGCGAGGTTGTCGTTGTTATAGGACCGTCGGGTGGCGGTAAAAGTACATTCCTTCGTTGCCTTAACCGTCTTGAAGACATTACAGACGGAACGGTCATTATTGACGGCTTTGATGTTTCTTCAAAGAAAACCGACCTTAATAAAGTCCGTGAAAATGTCGGAATGGTTTTTCAGCATTTTAATTTGTTTGCAAACCTTAATGTGCTTGATAATCTTATGTTAGCACCCGTTGAGCTTAAAAAAGCGACAAAGCAGGAAGCAAAAGAAGAAGCATTAAAAATGCTCGAAATGGTAGGGTTATCCGATAAAGCAACCGCCTTTCCGCATCAGCTTTCGGGAGGTCAAAAGCAGAGGGTTGCCATAGCGAGAGCACTTTGTATGCACCCCGATATTATGCTCTTTGACGAGCCGACAAGTGCGCTCGACCCCGAAATGGTCGGCGAGGTTTTGGCAGTTATGAAAGACCTTGCGAAAAACGGTATGACAATGGTTGTCGTAACCCACGAAATGGGCTTTGCAAGAGATGTTGCCGACAGAGTTTTGTTTATCGCCGACGGCATTATAACCGAAGAAGGCACCCCCGAAGAACTTTTCGGCAATCCAAAGGAACAAAGAACAAAGGATTTCCTTAACTGTGTTTTGTAAATTAAATAAAACAAACGCGACCGCAACGAAATTAAAATTTCGTTGCGGTCTTATTCTTAATTGTTACCCATTTGACAGTCATACATTTCAAAAATGCATTTTATCAAATTAGTTTATAACTTTTTTCAAAAAAACAATATCACCGATTACTACTGCTATTGACACCAAATCAAGCATAATATACATACTTTTTTCTCTTTTTATCTCTTTGTTTTTTCTATCAACAGTTTCTTTATATTCTTCGCTGTTAACATAATTTCCAACCTTGTCGGAATACTGTATCCCTGACTTTGAAAATTGCTCTAAAAATGTTTCTTTTTTTAAGTATTTATCTGCACTGTATATAAAATATGAAAATAATATTACTGACATAACTCCAACAATCAATACAATTAAACAAATAAGAAATTTCTTGTTTGACATTCTATAATGCCTCGCTTTCATTAACTTCGGCACTTTTTTCGAACTTATTTTGTAACAATATTTCATATAGTTCAAAAGCAAATGCCACTAACGGTAAAATCATAGTAAGGTATCCGGCAAATTGTAAATCGTAATTTTTTGTTGTGGTATAGATAGTAAAAGCCATAAAAGCAACAACTGATACTATTCCGTTAATTGCACAATATAAACTCATTTTTTTGATATTACAATTATAAACAGCACTATTAAACAAGAAAGCAATGAAAAAAGATATAAAAAGTAAAGCAAAAAACCACATAAACTTATCCGCATATAAGCTTTCTTTTATAAATTCTATTTTTTGATATTTCCTTATTGCAATAGGAAATGCTTTGATTAGCGATAGTACAAAAATAACTATCGCACCAAAAGAATTGCACATACTAAACTCCTGAATTTGTCTCACTGTGGAGTTACACTTACAACCGCTTTTTTTGATAAAAATTTCCATAAAATATCCTCCAAAAATAAAAAAGTGCGTAACCGAAGCCACGCACCGAAAAACGCATAGCTCCGATTGTCGCCAAACAAAACTCTTCCCATGCAAAACAAGTGCATACAAAAGGCAGAACATATGCATTTTTACCAAAAATAAAAACACTATGTTTCACATGAGGATATTAAGTTTTGTTTGGCAAGCACATTATAGCATACATAAAATTAAAAAGCAATAAAAAACCGCCGAACAGTATGTAAAGCAAACTGTTCGGCGGTTTTTATATTTCGTCGGTGTTAGCCGACACCTTAGTAAATAATACAACGCAAAAAACCTACCACTTTCGTGATAGGTTTTTGCTTTGGCGGAGTAGGAGAGACTCGAACTCTCGCACCGGTTACCCGGCCTACACCCTTAGCAGGGGTGCCTCGTCACCAACTTGAGTACTACTCCGTATGCCAACTTAATTATTTCAATATTTAGTTTTTTTATAATTCCATTTGGAGTTCCTCGGTGCCCTCTTGCGGTACCCAAACACACACTTGATTTTTTGCACCATATAAAATGGTGCCGCTGGCCGGACTTGAACCGGCACGGTATTGCTACCGAGGGATTTTAAGTCCCTTGCGTCTGCCTATTCCGCCACAGCGGCATATAAAGTATTTTATATTGAAAATGCCGATTTGTCAAGATGTAATTGCAATTTTAGAAAAGTTTTTTATGAAAACTTAAAATAATCAAAAACAAATATTGACATTGTAAATCTAATGTGTTAATATAATCAAGTCGCATACGGAGAGGTATCGAAGTGGTCATAACGAGGCGGTCTTGAAAACCGTTTGGGGCAACCCACAAGGGTTCGAATCCCTTCCTCTCCGCCAAAAAGAGTAGCAACGCAAGTTGTTGCTCTTTTTTTTGTATAAAAACACTTGCATTTATGAATAATTGATGTTATACTCATATACATAAATGCGAGGATATAGGAAAGTAGAATGATTTTTTCGCTCAAAGAGAGATTTCGCCGTGGCTGTAAGCGAGATTGTTTGAAGTTCATTTGAAGTTCCCTATGGAGCAGTGCTGCTGAATTTTATCAGTAGGCGGCAACGGTCGGATTCCGTTATAAATCTATGGAGTGTTTGCTCATATACCGAAACATTCAAACCCGAACCAGCCCAAAAAGGGCGGTTTTTAGGTGTCTTTCGTTTCATTGGCACACATAGGCGACAGCCTTATGTGCTTCGCTTCACCAAAATCCACTCAAAAAACTGCACCTTTTGGGTCGCAGAATTTTGTCCTTTACGAATTTTTTGTCGTGTGAGGCACAAAACGCAGTAAATCCTGACGGATTTACGAGTATTTTAACGAAGCACGACGGAAAATTCTTGTTCCAAAATCTGATTCGGATTTGAATGCTTCGGTATAATGCAAAAATTACGGGTGGTACCACGGAGTATTTGAATTTTATGCTTCGCCCTGTTTATCGGGGCGAAGCTTTATTTTTTGCCCTTAATTAAAACCAATTTGGAGGAGAATTTATGAAAGAACAACTCGAAGCCATTAAAAAAGCGGCGGTTGACGCCGTTTCAAAGGCAATATCCGAAAAAGAAATCGAGGACCTCAGGGTAAAATACTTAGGCAAAAAGGGTGAGCTTACCGCAATACTTAAACAAATGGGCGGTTTATCCCCCGAAGAGCGCCCTAAAATGGGACAGCTTGTTAACGAGGCAAAGGCAAAGGTCGAGGAACTTATTTCGAGCAAAGCCGACGAGCTTAAAGCCAAGGCAACCGAATTAAAGCTTAAAGCCGAAACGATTGATATTACTATGCCCGCCAAGAAAAAAGAGGTCGGCAAACTTCATCCGCTTAACACCGTGCTTGACGATATGATTGATATATTCCAAAGCATGGGCTTTGATGTTTTGGACGGTCCCGAGGTTGAAACCGACCACTATAATTTTGAATGTCTTAATGTTCCGGCTGACCATCCGGCAAGAGATATGCAGGACACATTCTATTTAGGCGAAAACCTTATTTTAAGAACGCAGACATCGGCGGCGCAGGTCAGAACTATGGAAACAAGAAAACCGCCGATAAGAATTATATGCCCCGGAAGAGTTTTCCGTGCCGACGAGGTTGATGCAACACACTCCCCTGTTTTCCACCAAATTGAAGGACTTGTTGTTGACAAAGGAATTACCATGTGCGACCTTAAAGGCGTTCTCGAACAGTTTGCACACGAAATTTATGGGCCCGACACGGATGTAAAATTCCGCCCGTCATTCTTCCCGTTCACCGAGCCGTCGGTTGAGGTTGATGTAACTTGCAGTGAGTGTGGCGGTAAGGGTTGCCGGGTATGCAAAGGAAGCGGTTGGATAGAGATTTTGGGCGCCGGAATGGTACACCCGAATGTACTTAAAATGTGCGGTATTGATCCCGATGTTTATTCGGGATTTGCCTTCGGAATCGGTCTTGACCGTCTTACAACCACAAGGTATAAAATAAGCGACATTCGTCTTTTATTTGAAAACGACAAGCGCTTTTTAGGTCAGTTTTAAGGAGGGGTAAACAATGAAAATTTCACTTAAAGCATTAAAATACTATGTTGATATAAATGTTTCGGCAGAAGAACTTTGCGACAAAATGACGCTTGCCGGATTTGAAATTGAAAGCATTGAAAACGAGGGCGACAACCTTATAAATGTTGTTGCCGCAAGAATTGTTAAAATAACTCCTCACGAGGACAGCGACCATTTGCAAATTTGCCAAATGGATGTCGGAAAAGAAGAGCTTGTTCAAATCGTTACGGGCGCACAAAACATAAGCGAGGGTGATTTAGTACCTGCCGCTCTTGATGACAGTTATTTACCTAACGGCGCCCACATTGTTGCAGGAAAACTCCGTGGTGTACCGTCTAACGGTATGCTTTGCTCGGGCGGAGAGTTAGGTCTTACCGAGGCAGACTATGAGGGTGCTTCGGTAAACGGCATTTTAATTCTCCACGAGGACAACTGCAAGTGCGGTACCGATATGCGTGAGGTTTTAGGGCTTGATGACTATATAATCGACTTTAAGATTACCGCAAACCGCCCCGACTGCAACTGCTTTATCGGCGTTGCAAAGGAAATTTCGGTTGTACTTAACACCGAGTTCAGAATGCCTAAGCCGAAATATGAAACGGTAAAAGAAAATATATTGAACTACATTGATGTAACGGTAGAAAACTACGAGCTTTGCCCACGCTATATGGGTAGGTTTGTTAAAAATCTTCGCATAAAGCCGTCTCCCGACTGGATGCAAAAGGCAATTACCGCTTCGGGTATGCGACCTATTAACAACATTGTCGATATTACTAACTTTGTTATGCTCGAAACAGGTCAGCCGATGCACGCATTTAACTACGATAAGCTTACCGGCAAAAAAATTATCGTAAGAAACGCCAAAGACGGCGAAAGCATAACAACACTTGACGAAAGCAGGTATGATTTGAATACCGATATGCTTGTAATAGCCGACGGCGAAAAGCCGTCCTGCCTTGCCGGAATTATGGGCGGTATTGAAAGCGAAATCGAGGACGATACAAAAAATCTTTTCCTTGAATGTGCTAAATTCAAAAGGGATAATATCCGCCACACAGGCCGTGCGCTCGGTATCCGCACCGAAGCTTCGGGAAGATACGAAAAAGGCATTGACATTATGAATGTCGAATACGCTATGAACCGTGCATTAGGGCTAATTTACGAACTTGATGCCGGAGATATTGCAGAAGGCGTTATCGACCGCAACAACGGACTCCCGAAAGACAGAATATTAAAGGTTAAAACAAGTGATATTTTGGCGCTTTTGGGTGTGGACATTCCCGAAAGTACGGTTGTATCTATTCTTAACCGTTTAGAGCTTAAAACCGTTGCCGAAAACGGTTTGCTTACGGTAAATGTCCCCTCTATCCGTGATGATGTTGAGGGCAGAGCCGATTTAGCCGAAGAGGTTATGAGAATTTACGGCTACGACCATATTGTAAGCACTCCGATGATTGGCAATGTTGTAAGAGGAACAAAGCTACCAGAAAGAATTAAGACCGATAAAATCAAAAAATTACTTTGCGCTCTCGGGTGCTTTGAAATTGCGACCTATTCGTTTATATCGTCTAATGCGCTTGACACCTTAAAGCTTGACGAAAATGACGAAAGAAGAAAAGCAATAAAACTTCTTAATCCGTTAGGTGACGAGTATTCCGTACTTCGTACACAGCTTACAACAAGTATGCTTACTGTACTTTCAACCAATATAAACCGTAAAATCGAATCGGGCAGATTTTTTGAAATAAGCAAGCGCTTTATTCCGAAATCTCTTCCGATTAAAGAACAACCGTTTGAGCTTCCCACAATGTCAATCGGTATTTACGGAGACGACGAGGACTTCTTTACATTAAAGGGAATAATTGAAGACCTTTGCATAAGTCTTGGCGCTCATACACAGTATGAAAGAAGCAATGAAACTTACCTCCACCCCGGCCGTCAGGCGCTTGTTAAGGCAAACAATGTTCCGTGTATCGTATTCGGTGAGGTTCACCCCGAGGTTGCCGAAAATTACGGTATTGAAAAAAGGGTTTATGTTGCCGAAATTGAGCTTGACAAACTGCTTGATATAAACAAGAGAAAAACCGTTTACAAACCGCTTCCGAAATTCCCTGCCGTTGAGCGTGACTTTGCTTTCCTTTGCGATAAGGACATTTCGGTAGGCACTCTTGAACAGGCAATTACAAAAGGCGCAGGACGCCTTCTTGAAAAAATCGTTTTGTTTGATATTTACGAGGGCTCGCAAATACCCGAGGGTAAAAAGAGCGTCGCTTTCAGCGTTTTCCTTCGTTCAAATGAAGCAACTCTTACTGACGAGCAAATCAATAAAGCAACCGAAAACATTATTGATAAATTAGAGAAAGTCGGAGCCGAGCTTAGAAAATAATATGATATTTTTAACTGTTCTTAAACAGGTTGTTGTTCTTTTTATTCTTATATTTATAGGAGTATTCCTTTCAAAAAAAGGAATACTCTTTGAAAGCGGAATAAAATCAATAACCGATGTTGTTTTGTACCTTGTTACACCTTGTGTAATAATTAAATCTTTTATAAGAGAATATAACCCGAAAACGCTTAAATACCTTTTACTTAGCTTTTTGGCGGCGGCTATCGTACATATTCTTTTTATAGCAATCAGCATTTTAATCTTCAAAGACAAAGATGAAGCCAAAAGACGGGTTTTAAGGTTCGGTGCAATTTTCGGAAACTGCGGATTTATGTCCCTACCCATTCAAGAAGCCATTTTAGGCGATACCGGTGTATTATACGGTGCTTCGTTCGTGGCGATTTTCAATCTTTTTGCTTGGACATACGGCATTTTTGAAATGAGCGGCGACAAAAAGTCTATGTCGGTTAAGAAGATTGTATTAAACCCCGGAATTGTAAGTCTTTTTATCGGTTTTATAATATTCATTTTTTCAATTCCCGTACCGAGCATTATCAAAATGCCGATTTCTTATTTTTCCGAGCTTAATACACCCGTGCCGATGCTTATTATCGGGTATCATCTTTATAATTCGGATATAAAAACCGCAATTAAAGATTATAGGTGTTTCTTTTGCTCGGTTGCACGGCTTTTCATATTACCGATTATCGCTATAACCGGCTTATATCTTTTGGGATTTAGGGGTGCTCTTCTTGTTTCTATGGCAATAAGCGCCTGCTCCCCCGTTGCCGCATACACAACGATATTTTCTTATAAATACAATAAGGATACCGACCTTTCGGTTAACCTTGTATCGCTTTCAACACTTTTATCGCTTATTACAATGCCGATAATAATAAGTGTTGTTCAAACGATAGCGTAACTTAAAAATCTTAAAATTTTTGAAATTTACTCTTGCAATTATCTGATAATTGTGATATTATACTATGGCGGTCGAAAAAACCGCCATAAGTTTTGCGCCGGTAGCTCAGCTGGATAGAGCGTCTGGCTACGGACCAGAAGGTCAGGGGTTCGAATCCCTTGCGGCGTGCCAAG
>JAZUFQ010000047.1:0-52953 GCA_045640745.1 Acutalibacteraceae bacterium | reverse complement strand
AACGTGGTATTGACATCTCCATGTTGTATGGTCTAAACTATTTATGTCTTTCTCTTTCACGATTAAGACCTCCTTGATATTTTAGTTTTGTGGTCGGCAAACCATTACTACTATACCAAGGAGCTTTTTTCTTGTCTACTCCACTCCTCGCTTAAAGCTATTTTATTTCCCCCCTGCATAGCAGGGGGTTAACTTTGTCAAGACAAACAAAAAAGAGCTATCTGATTTAAAAATCAGATAGCTCTTAATCTTTATAGAATAATTCAGATGTTGCCAAAACGTTGCCAAAAGCCTTTTTCGGAACTCAAAAATCCTTTATTTACGGGCTTTTTCAGCGTTTTTGACTTTATTCCCACTCTATTGTGGCAATCGGTTTAGGTGAAAGGTCGTAAAGGACACGGTTTACACCCTTGACCTCGGCTAAAATGCGGTCAACGATTTTTTTGAGAAGCGGATACGGTATTTCTTCAATGGTGGCGCTTGTTGCGTCAACACTGTTTACGGCACGAATGATAACGGGCCAATCCCAAAGGCGCTTATCGTCTTTAATTCCCGTCGATTTATAATCGGGAACGATAGTAAAGTATTGCCAAACTTTTCCTTGGAGTCCTGCATTCTGGAATTCTTCACGCAAAATAGCATCCGATTCTCTTAATGCTTCCAAGCGGTCACGGGTAATAGCACCGGTACAGCGGACACCGAGTCCGGGACCGGGGAACGGCTGACGGTAAACCATACTGTCCGGAAGTCCCAAAGCTTTACCTACGACACGGACCTCGTCTTTGTATAAAAGCTTTACGGGTTCAACAAGTTCGAATTTAAGGTCCTCGGGCAAACCGCCGACATTGTGGTGAGCTTTAATTCCGTTACTTTCCAAGATGTCGGGATAAATTGTTCCCTGACCTAAAAATTCAATTCCGTCTAATTTCTTTGCTTCTTCGGCAAAAACATCAATAAATTCTTTACCTATAACTTTTCTCTTTTCTTCGGGGTCGGAAACTCCTGCTAATTTATCAAGAAAACGGTCAACGGCGTCAACATAAATTAAGTTGGCGTCCAGTTCGTCTCTGAAAACCTTAATAACCTGTTCGGGCTCGCCTTTTCTTAAAAGTCCGTGATTTACATGAACGCAGGTGAGTTGTTTTCCGATTGCCTTAATTAAAAGAGCGGCAACAACCGATGAGTCAACCCCGCCCGAAAGAGCGAGCAAAACCTTTTTATCGCCGATTTGCTCCCTTAATGCCTTAATCTGCTCGTCAATAAAGGCGTTAGCAAGAGCAACGGTGTTTATCCTTTGCATATTGTCCGGTCGTTTGTTAGAATTCATAATTTTTTACCTCCGATATTTAATAGATATATTATATGCATTTTTATGTTTCATTGCAAGAATTTTATAGCGAACTTTCCTGTTTTTTTTGAATATTATGTAATGAAAACAAATTAGCCGATTAAAACTTAAAAAATTCGGCAAGACTAACTATAAAGATAATATTTCGGAGAGTGAAATTTTTGATGGATATAAAACGAGGAGATATATATTACGCCGATTTAAGTCCCGTAGTCGGCTCCGAGCAGGGCGGAATAAGACCGGTACTTATTGTTCAAAACAATGTCGGCAATAAATTCAGTCCTACCGTAATTGCGGCGGCAATTACGAGCCAAAAATATAAAACAGACCTTCCCACACATATTAAGGTGAACGCCGACGGATGCGGACTCTCAAAAGATTCTATCGTACTGTTAGAACAGGTAAGGACAATCGATAAAACCAGACTTAAAGAGAGAATGGGCTGTCTTGATACGCCGTCTATGAATATGGTGGACAAGGCATTGTCGGTAAGCTTCGGGTTAGGTTGATTACCAATATTTGACCGCATAAAGCGGTCTTTTTTATTGACAAAAGAGTAACATTCAAATATAATCATTTATAGGAATTGCAAACGAGATGATACATTGATTAAAAAATATATAAAGGAACACAAAAGTATTTTTTGGTTTTTGGGATTTATTGTTCTGGCGGTATTTTACTTTCTTTCAAAGCAGATACCGAGCGGGTTTTATACCTTGCATTTCGGTATTGACGATAAGATACCTTTTACGCCGATATTTATTATTCCGTATGTAATTTGGTACCTTTATGTTCCGCTTTTAATGTTTTATGTTTTCTTAAAATATGAGTCGGAATTTAAGAAACAGGCGATAGCATTCTTTTCGGGCGCTTTCATTTGCTGTTTGATTTTTCTTATTTATCCTACGGTAATTGATTTTAGACCGACAGCCGAGGGCAAGGGGATTCTTTTATGGATAACCCGAATAATTTATGCTAACGATACTCCGCCTGCAAACTGTTTTCCGAGTCTTCATTGCTATGAGGCGGTGGCGGTACATCTTACAACCTTTACATTCGGACCGTTAAAGAAAAAAATGCCCGCAAGGATATTATCTTTCGTTCTAATGGCTTTAATTTGTGCATCTACTGTATTTGTAAAGCAACATTCCTTTGTTGATGTTATAGGCGGAACGGTTATCGCCTTGATTTCTTCATCGGCAGTTCACTTTGTATTTAGGGGAAAAGAATATGGAAAAAATATTAAATGCTGAAAAGTATTTATCGGGTGATGTTTTGCGCCTTGAAACCTTTAACGGCGTATTTTTCGGTGTTATCGGCTTCGGAGTGCTTTTAACGGTACTTTTTTGGCTTGTATTTAAGAATAAAAGCGAAAAGACAAAAGCAACATTTATAACTGTTCTTTGCGCTTTTAATATTTTGGTTTTCTTTGTTTATAAATTCTTCCTTTGGAAAGATACATCTTATGCCGCCGCAACGGGCGGAAACGGGTTCAACTGGTTTAGCGAATTACCGCTTCACCTATGTAACATAAATATGTTTTTAATTCCGATAGGTGCGTTGACAAAAAAGAGAGGAATACTCGGTTTTTCGTTCTTTATGGCAACATTCGGCGCTCTTATGGCGATTTTGTTCCCGTGCGACGGATTCAGCGGTTATACACTCCTTCTTCCGAGAATGATTGGCTTTTATCTTACGCATATACTTATTTTTGTAAGCGCCGCAAGTCTTGCAACGCTCAATATTTACCGACCGAAATTTAACGATTTGCCGAGTATGGGAATTACCCTTGCAATTCTCGGTATCGGCGCAACGGGTGTGAATATACTTATAAGGGAATTAGGACTTTGCTCATTTGTAAATTATTTTTATACTATGGGGCCCGACGGCATTTCGATTTTGGAATTTTTCTGGAAATTCGTTAAAATTCCGTTTGTGTACTTAATTCCCGCTGTTCCGATTTTGGTTGTATATGTTTCGGTAATATGCGGCGGTTTCTTAATCGGCGAAAAAACAAAGAACAGTAAAAATAAGCAAAATAATGAAAATACCGAAACCGAAGAAGAAAAAGAAACGGTTACGGTATAATATAAAAATCAAGGTGAAATAAATGTCAGGATGTAGTGGTAATTGTGAAAGCTGCGGGAGTAACTGCGGCGCAAAGGAAAAAGAAAGCTTAATCGAGCCGACAGGCGAATTTAATAATATTAAGCATATAATTGCCGTTGTAAGCGGTAAGGGCGGTGTAGGTAAGTCGATGGTAACATCTATGCTTGCCGTTGAAATGAGCCGCCGTGGTTTTAAGGTAGGTATTTTGGATGCCGATGTTACGGGACCGTCTATCCCGAAAGCATTCGGTATAAATGACCGTGCTATGCAAAACGAACTCGGTATTTTACCTGCCGAAACAAAAACGGGAATTAAGATTATGTCGGTTAATATGATGCTCGAACAAAGCGACGCTCCCGTTGTTTGGCGTGGCCCCGTTATTTCGGGACTTGTAAAACAGTTTTGGCAGGAGGTTGTTTGGGGCGAGCTTGATTATCTCTTTATCGACTGTCCTCCCGGAACGGGAGATGTTCCGCTTACCGTGTTCCAAACAATTCCGCTTGACGGCACCGTTGTTGTAACCTCTCCGCAGGATTTGGTGTCTTTAATAGTTAAAAAGGCGCTTAATATGGCAAATATGATGAATATACCGGTTTTGGGACTTGTTGAAAATATGAGTTATGTTAAATGCCCCGACTGCGGAAAGGAATTTTCGGTTTTCGGAAACGGAAGCGATAATATATCCGCCGAAACGGGTATTCCCGTAATAGCTAAAATGCCTATTGATGTAGAACTTGCACATCAGGTTGACCTTGGTGTAATCGAACTTTTTGAGGGCGATTACCTTTCGGGTGCCGCCGATAGAATAGAAGAGTTAAATAAATGAGAATGCGGAAAAAGAAACACCTTGAAGACCGTCTTTTAGGTGTCAGCGAAAATCTTTCGGTAATCGAAACCGAGGACAGAAATTTTAACACCTCGGTAAACAAAAAGGAATACATTGACTTTTTTTCGGTTTTCGGAAATGACAATCCGATTTTTCTTGAAATCGGTTGCGGAAAGGGTAAATTTGCCGTAACCTATGCGAAAACCCACCCCGATATTAACCTTATTGCCGTTGAAAAGGAATCTAATGTAATTGTATCGGCTTGCGAACTTGCACTGACAGAAAGTGTAAAGAATGTTCATTTTGTAAAGATGTCCGCCGAATACCTTGAAAAGTACATAAAGCCCGACAGTATTAGCGGAATTTTTCTTAATTTTTCCTGTCCTTTTCCTAAAAAGCGGTATGCTTCTCACCGACTTACAAGTGAAAACTTTTTGTCTATCTATAAGTCGGTGCTTAAAAAGGGCGCCGAGATACATCAAAAAACCGATAATATGCATTTTTTTGAGTTTTCAATCGAAGAATTTTCAAGATGCGGATTTGCTCTTAAAAATGTTTCGCTTGTTGTTCATAATACCGATTTTGAGGACTCGGACGAAAATATAATTACCGAATACGAAAACCGCTTTATGTCCGAGGGGCTTCCGATTTACCGCCTCGAAGCATATATAAACGAATAATAAATTACCGCACCGTATAAAAGATTTACGGTGCGGTAATTTTTGCCCCTAAACGCTTATTTCGAGGGCAGGTCAGTTTTGTTTAACTGTTTCTTTGTATAATGAAATCGGGTCAAATTCGACGCCGTCTTTAAGACAAACTATGTGTATGTGGCATTCGTCCATACATTCAGAGGGCGGTACTGTTGCAGTGCCTATTAAATCGCCCGTATTTACCGTATCGCCTTTTTTAACGCTGACACTTCCGAGTCCGCAGTATTTTGCCGTAAACCCGTTGCCGTGGTCTATCGTAACAACCGTTGCATAGTCGGCGGTTTCGCTTATATCGAGTACGGTTCCGCTTGTTGCGGATACAATGTTTTCGTTCTTTTTGCAGGCAATATCGGTGCCCTTATGCATTCGCATATCGCCGAATGTTTTATCGTACTGTAATGTTTTATCACTGAACTGCTTGATTATTTTGCCTTTAACAGGCATAACAAATGTTTGCTTAACAGGTTCGGCAGGCACTTCGGGAGTGGTGCTTTCGTTAGCACTTTCAGGTTTGTTTTCGGCGTTATCCGCTTTATCGTCTATAACATTATCCGCATTTTCATTAACAGTATATGAATCGTCGGGCTTAATATTTACAACTTCGCCGTTGCTTTTGCTTTTCGGCGTGCTATTTTTCGTAACGGCAAGGTAAGATGCCACAAAAACGGCAACAAGGCAAAGTCCCAAAATTACATAAAATCCTTTGTTTTTAGTGTTGTTATTTGAAGAATACTGCATTTTTTAATCCCCGTTTCTTTTATTTTCAAAGATAGTATTGACACCTTTTGTTAACAATATTCTTAAAAATTGTTTATAAATAATTCATATCCCGTTCATTTTTATGCCTTAATATTTAACTGAACTTAAAGGAGCCGCAAGCTTTAAGTTCTTCCCAATCGGGAATTTTCTCCTCAAACCCCTTAAAAAAGAAAGTTGCTTATGCTTTTTGGCGTAGGCAACTTTCTTTGTTGTATAAAACAGAAAAATGTGTTATATTTATTAGCGGTGATAAATATGAAACTGATTATAGTAAGACACGCAGACCCCGATTATGTTCACGACTCCTTAACCGAAAAGGGATTTAGGGAAGCCGAGATATTAAAATCAAGAATGGCAAAGCTTGATGTCAAAGAGTTTTACTGTTCTCCGCTTGGAAGAGCCGTAAGAACAAGCGAGCCGACATTAAAGCTTATGGGAAGAACCGCCGAAACACTTGATTGGCTCCAAGAATTCCCCGGATATGTAATTCACCCCGATACGGGAAAACAAAAAATCCCGTGGGACTTTTTGCCCGAGTATTGGACCAAAAACGAAGATTTATATGACCGAAATAAGTGGATTGATACAGATGTTATGAAGACGGGAAATACGCCGTCGGTTTATAACAGCGTAATAAGTAAATTTGATAAGTTTTTAAGCGACCACGGATACCGAAGAGACGGCGATATTTATAAAGTAACAAAACCTAATAAGGATACTATCGTTTTCTTTTGCCATTTCGGTATAGAGTGCGTTTTGCTGTCAAGATTATTAGGTGTTTCTCCGATTGTTTTGTGGCAGGGATTTCTCTCTTTGCCTACGGGCGTTACAGTAGTTCAAACCGAAGAAAGAATAGACGGTACCGCATATTTTCGTTGCCGTACCTTCGGTGATGTTTCTCATTTGTGCGAGGTTGGCGAAACCCCGAGCGAATCGGGTGCTTTTTGCGAAATTTTCAGCGATAAGGACGCAAGACACTAATGGATAATACAAATATAATAGATGTTGCCGTAATCGGCGGCGGCGCCGCAGGACTTTGCAGTGCCGTTATGCTTAAAATGCTTAACAGGGAAATAGATGTCGGGATTTTCGAGCAGTTAAACCGAGTCGGTAAAAAGCTTATTACAACAGGTAACGGCAGGTGTAATATTACAAACAAGAATATAGATTTGTCGAAATACCACGGCGAGAATTTAAGCTTTGCTGAGTATGCGCTTAATACCTATGATAATTTGTATGCCGAATCGTTTTTTGCCGATTTAGGTGTTGTTTTCACATACGAAGAAGATAAGGCGTACCCTTATTCGCTTCAAGCTTCCTCGGTTGTTGATGCGCTTCGCTTTTCCGCCGATGATTTAGGTGTTGTTACGCATCTTGACAGTTGCGTAACCGATATTAAAAAGAAGAATAATGTTTTTGAAATTACCGTAAACGGTGATAAATATTTTGCAAGAGCGGTAATTGTCGCATCGGGACTTTTTTCGGGCGGTGAAAAGCTCGGAAGCAACGGCAGTATCTTGAAAATTCTTAAAGAAAACGGCTATAAAACCGTTAAAACCACGCCTGCCATCGTTCAGTTAAAAACCGAAAACAGCATTACAAAAAGCTTAAAAGGTATAAAGGTAAACGGAAATGCAACCTTGCTGAAAAATAATAAACCTTTAAGAACTGAAAACGGGGAAATACTCTTTTGCGATTACGGTCTTTCGGGACCGCCTATAATGCAAATTTCAAGGGAAGTAAGCAGGGCAAGCGGCGATTTTACCGTTTCGCTTGACTTAATGCCCGAGTATTCTTTCCAAAATATTTTAGATATGCTTAATTTCAGGGTTTCGGTTTTAAGGGAGAGAAAACTCGAAGAATTTTTTACGGGAATGCTTAATAAAAGGTTAGGTCAGCAAATTGTAAAGCTTTCTGACAGGTTGCTTTCAGAGAGTGTTGATACTCTTACAAATAAAGATATTAAAAATTTTGTTTCGCTTATTAAAAACTTTGATTTTAAGGTTACGGGTACAACCGGATTTGATAATTCGCAGGTTACTGCCGGCGGACTTGATACAAACGAATTTGATGCACAAACTATGATGTCGAAAAAGGATAAAGGACTCTTTTGTGTCGGTGAAATTCTTGATATTGACGGCGACTGTGGCGGCTTTAATCTCAGTTGGGCTTGGTCGAGTGCCTTTTGTGCATCATACGGTGTTTTAAGCTTTTTAGAGGGTGAATTATGATACTTTTAAGTAATATAAATTTACCGCTTGACACCGATTTTAATAACCTTACCGATATTGTTTCTAAAGAATTAAAACTTAATAAATCAAAGATAAAAGTTGCAAAATTACATAAAAAAAGCGTTGACGCAAGGCATAAAAACGATGTGCATTTTTGTGTCAGTATTTTAGCCGAAACTGACGCCGACGAAAACGAAATTATTAAACGAAATAATAAAGCAACTCTTTATAATGAGCCGACTTATATCATAAAAAAAGCCGAAAAAACGCCGGAATACCGTCCTGTTATCGTCGGTTTCGGTCCTGCCGGTATGTTTTCGGGACTTTTGCTTGCAAGAGCCGGACTAAAACCTATAATTATCGAGCGTGGAAGCGATGTCGATACGAGAACAAAAGATGTCAACCGCTTTTTTTCGGGAGAAGAACTTAACGAAAATTCAAATATTCAGTTCGGCGAGGGCGGTGCCGGTACTTTTTCGGACGGCAAACTTAATACGGGTATTAAGGATAAAAGAATAAGAGAAGTACTTAAAACCTTTGTTAAATACGGCGCCCCCGAAAATATCCTATATGATGCAAAGCCACATATTGGAACAGATATTTTGAAAACCGTTGTGAAAAATATAAGGGAAGCAATTATCCGTTCAGGCGGAGAAGTCCGCTTTAATTCAAAGCTTGAAGATATTTGTTTTGCTGATAATAAACTTAAATCGGTTACGGTAAACGGCGAAAGTATATGTTGCAGTCATCTAATTTTGGCGATAGGCCATTCTGCAAGAGATACCTTTAAGATGTTAAATGATTTAGGCGTTTCTATGGAGCAAAAACCGTTTGCAATGGGTGTTCGAATAGAACATTTGCAAAAGGATATAAATAAGGCGCTTTACGGTGATTTCGCTGATAATAAAAACCTAAAATCTGCCGATTATAAAATGGCAGTCCACCTGAAAAACGGCAGGGGAGTTTACACATTTTGTATGTGCCCCGGCGGTGAGGTTGTCAATGCTTCAAGCGAAAAAGGACATATCGCCGTAAACGGAATGAGCGAAAACGCAAGAGATAAGGAAAATGCAAACTCGGCTTTGCTTGTCGGCATTACTCCAAAAGATTTTCCGTCAAGCGATGTTCTTGCAGGCATAAAGCTTCAAAGGCAAATCGAAAAAAATGCTTTTAATATCGGAAAAGGCAGTGTCCCTGTTACAACTGTCGGAAATATGCTTTTCGGTAAAGAACAGAAAATCGGTAAAGTTAAGCCGACTGTAAAGCCCGATTATGTTTTTGCCGATATGGAAAAGATATTCCCGAAGTTTATGCTCAATTCAATTAAAGAGGGAATAATGGCTTTTGACGGTAAAATAAAGGGCTTTGCCGATGAGGACGCTGTTATTACTGCGCCCGAAAGCCGTAGCTCTTCGCCCGTCCGCATTTTAAGAAACGAAACGGCAGAGAGCATAAGCCATAAAGGTATTTACCCCTGCGGTGAGGGGGCAGGGTATGCGGGCGGAATAACATCTGCCGCCGTAGACGGACTTAAATGCGCCGAAAATGTTATTGCTGATATAAATGAAAATAATTAGGAATTAAAAATGATATTAGAAACAAAAAGACTGATTTTGCGTCCGTTTGAAGAAGCGGATGCCGAGAGTTTATTTCAATATGCAAAAGATGAAAGAGTAGGCCCTATTGCAGGTTGGTATCCGCATAAAAGTGTTAAAGAAAGTTTAGAAATAATAAACAATGTTCTTTCTTTGCCCGAAACTTATGCCGTTTGCCTTAAAGAAGATAATAAAGCCATCGGCAGTATCGGTCTTATGATAGGTGAAAACAGTAATCTTGAACTCAAAGACGGTGAGGGGGAAATCGGCTATTGGATAGGTGTTCCGTTTTGGGGACAGGGACTTATACCCGAAGCTGTAAGAGTGCTTATTCGCCATGCTTTTACTAATTTGAAAATAAAAACTTTATGGTGCGGATATTTTGAAGGAAACGAAAAATCAAAGCGTTGCCAAGAAAAATGCGGGTTTACCTATCATCATACAAATAAGAATATTTATTGGAAACTAATGGACGATATAAGGACCGAGCATATTACAAGACTAACTAAAAACGAATGGCTAAAATCTATGAAAGCCAAAAATCTGTTGGTATATATACACGGTAAAGGCGGTTCACCCTCGGAAGCCGAGAATTATGCATCTATTTTTCCCGATTTCAATGTAATAGGATTTGATTATAAATCTCAAAATCATTTGGAGGCGGTTAAGGAATTTTCAGAATATTTTGATACCGTTTCAATCGGGTACGAAAGTGTTTATCTAATAGCAAACAGCATAGGAGCATATTTTTCGCTTTGTTCTCTCAATGATAAAAAAATAGAAAAAGCATTTTTTATTTCTCCGATTGTTAATATGGAAAAACTGATTATTGATATGATGAAGTCGGCAAATGTAAGCGAAGCGGAGCTTATAGAGAAAAATGAAATTCCGACAGAGTTCGGAGAAAAACTTTCTTTTGAATACTTGAAATGGGTAAGAGAACACCCGATTATGTGGGATATACCGACGGCAATTTTGTACGGTTCAAAAGATAATTTACAGTCGCTTGAAATACTAAAAAGCTTTTCCGAGAAATATTCGGCAGATTTGACCGTTATGCCAAATGGAGAACATTGGTTTCATACAAAAAAGCAGATGTGTTTTTTGGATAATTGGCTTAGAGAGAAAAGATAAACAAATTACCAAAAAAACCGTTTGTTTAATGTGTCTATATTAACGAAAAAATAAAAAATCGTTAAAAAATAAACAAAATCACTTGAAAAATGGAATAAAATGGGGTACAATATTAAGCGTAAAATTTTTTTGGAGGTAATTATCCATGGTTAAAGTTGCAATTAACGGATTCGGCCGTATCGGCCGTCTCGCATTCCGTCAGATGTTTGGCGCTGAGGGTTACGATGTAGTAGCTATCAACGACCTTACAAAGCCGTCAATGCTCGCAAATCTTTTGAAGTACGATACCGCTCAGGGCGGTTACTGCGGTTTTATCGGTGAAAACAAGCATACTGTTTGTGCTGATGACGAAGCAGGAACACTTACCGTTGACGGTAAGACCTTAAAGATTTATGCTGAAAAAGATGCTAAGGATCTTCCTTGGGGTCAAATCGGCGTAGATGTTGTTCTTGAATGCACAGGTTTCTACTGCTCAAAAGAAAAATCACAGGCACATATTGATGCCGGTGCTAAAAAGGTAGTTATTTCTGCTCCTGCAGGTAACGACCTTCCGACTATCGTTTATAGCGTTAACGAAAAGACTCTTACAAAGGACGATAAGATTATTTCTGCCGCTTCCTGCACAACAAACTGCCTTGCTCCTATGGCTAAGGCACTCAACGATTATGCTCCTATCCAAAGCGGTATTATGAGCACAATCCACGCTTACACAGGCGACCAGATGATTCTTGACGGTCCTCACAGAAAGGGTGACCTTCGCCGTGCCCGTGCCGGTGCCGCTAACATTGTTCCTAACTCAACAGGTGCTGCAAAGGCAATCGGTCTTGTAATCCCCGAGCTTAACGGTAAGCTTATCGGTTCGGCTCAGCGTGTTCCGGTTCCGACCGGTTCTACAACTATCCTTACCGCTGTTGTTAAGGGTAACGATGTAACAAAAGAAGGCATCAATGCCGCTATGAAGGCTGCTGCTTCTGACTCTTTCGGTTACAATGAAGACCAAATCGTTTCAAGCGATGTTATCGGTATGAGATACGGTTCTCTCTTTGATGCTACTCAAACAATGGTATCTAAGATTGCCGATGACCTTTATGAAGTTCAGGTTGTTTCTTGGTATGATAACGAGAACAGTTATACTTCACAGATGGTTCGTACCATTAAGTATTTTGCTGAAATCTGATTTTGATTAGATAATTTAAGACGGACTGCTTTTTTAAGCAGCCCGTCTTTTTATGCGGTTTTATTAAAATACGAATACGAAAATAGGCAATAACCCGAAATTCTTTCGTCCTCGTTACAAATCTTAATTTGTTTTTCTATTATGCTTTTGCCGTTTTTCCATTCTTCGCTGTCGGGCGGATTTTCGGTATCAATCTTGTAAAGGGCAAGACCGACAACGATTTTTACATTTGTTTTGCCGATATAGTCTTTCCAACTGTTTATAAGATTATCAAATCGGTATTCCTTTTCGGGATATAGGAAGCCGAAATAAATCTGCGGAATAATCATATCAACGCAACCGTTTTTGCACCAAGCTTTTATATCGGCAAAACAGTCGTTTTTGTTTTTAGTGATAATTGCCGAGGGGCTTACCGAAAATAAAATGTCCTTGTCAATAAACTTTATTGCGGTATAAACAGAACTTATAAGCGAATTTATGTTATTTGTTCTGAACTCTTTCAGCGACATGGGATTATCGGTTGCCGATTTGTAATTTTCATAAGCCGAAAGGTCAAAATTTTGGTCGCTTGTGGGGTAAAAATAATCGTCAAAATGTATTCCGTCAACATCATAAGAAGAACAAATTTCTCTTATTCCGTCGGTTATAAGGCGCTTTGCTTTTTCGCTTGACGGGAGTAGATATACGCCGTTATATACCGTGTAATCGACATTTTGCTCTAAATTTTTAATCGGGCTTTCTTCGGGTAAAGTGTCTATACTTTCGTCCGCCGTTTTTACACGGTACGGGTTTACCCAAGCGTGTACTTTAATATTTTCTTTATGGGCATTTTCAATTATGTAAGAAAAAGCGTCGTAATCAAGATTTTGAGCTAAATTGTTTTGCGGAAAAAAAGCCGACTTATAAAGCGAATCGCAAAACGGGCGGATATGTACAAATATATCGGTAATTGAGTTTGCTTTTAAGGTGATGATGCATTTTTGAAATTCCGCCTTAAAATCTCCGCCTAACATACTGTTAATTTCACTGTAAGTAATCCAAGCACCCGATATTTTACTATCGGGTGCCTTTTTTGTTTCGCTTTCTTTAATCGGTACGCAACCGCTTAAAAGGAATATTAAAAGTATAAGAGAAATAATTTTTCGCATTAAAGAAAACCGTCACTTCAAGTAATATTCGATAATCGTTTTGTTAAGGGTAAACGGTGCTTTTCCCGAAATGTCGAACGAAACATTGTATGTCGGCATTATGAACGGGAAAATTTTAACCGAATTTTCACGACTTCCTTTGAGTAGGATGCCTTGCTTTGAAAAATTTTTATCTCCTTCGATTTTGATGTTTATAAGTCCAAAGCCGAAAAGCAGAAAATCAATATTCTTTATATCGGATTTTCTTGCATTTTTTGAAATGTCTGATTGCTGGCTTTTTAACTTAAATTTAATATACCTTGTGTTTGTAAAGTCGGTGGGGTCGGTCGGGTTTAACAAAATGTCTTTGTCACCGAAAAATTTATAAAAACAGTTTACGGTTTTTTCGGTGTTTGAACATATCAGGTAGCCGTCGTTTTGAATAGTCGCACCCCCGATATAGTCCTGCGTTTCGGGAAATGTCAAATAATACCAGTTGATTTTATCTGCTTTGCCGTTCTCGGTCATTCCGAAATATGAATTGTTATAATCGAGCATAAGTGCGCTGTTTTTAATAACCAATACATATTTATGATTAAAGTCAACAAAAAATGATTTTTTAATATCGTTTTGCGTAAAATTATCGAGTATATAAGAAATTTTATTTGAAATTTCGGAAATTGTACCGTTTGACGATATAGCGCAAACTGAATTTTTCGTCGTAGCAAATATTACTTTGTTTCCGCATACGCCGATACTTTCCTTTGAAGCGCAACCGATGTTTTGGCTTAAAACATTTGTTGATAATTTGTCGGGCTTGTTAAAATCTCTTCCGACACCGATAGGGGAAACAAGACTTGTTTTCCCTGAGTCCGACGATGTCAAAACCGAATAAATGCCTTCGGGCTTAAATGCAAAAATATTTTTATCGTTGCTTATAAGCGCTAAAACTCTCTCGTTGTAGTTTCCTATTGCAGTTTTCATAGTTTCGGGGAAGTATAACGGGTTTTCAAGCCGGCAGGAATATACCTCGCTCGGCTTTTGTCCGTTTCCGTAAAGATATGCTCTCGCATTGAAAATCATTGCGTTTTCTGAGCCGATTATTTGTTGGTTATAATAGGGCAGATTTTTATGGGTTGAAATATAGATGTTGTTGCCGTTTATGTCGTCGGTTTTCGGGATATTGTATTTTTCGTTGCCCTTCATAAAGTATAAATAACCCGAAGTGCAGTCGAGCGTTGCCGTAATTTGCTGACCTTTATATGTGGCGGTTGCCGATTGTGTGTTAACGGGCAAAATCCATTCGGTATAGGCATTTGTGGCATCGTATATTCGGCAAACCGACTGTTTTTGCGGATTAAGCTCGGTAACAGGTAACTTAAACATTGAGGAATATCCGTCCGATGTAAAGTACGCCGTAAGCCTACCGCTTAAAAGGTTTATTTCTTCGGGGCAGGCAGGCGTTCCCTCAAATACCCAACCGCTGTGCTTTGCTTCCGTATAACCGTTTCCCCGCCCGTTTATATAAATAATCGGGTTATAATAGTCTGATTCTTCGAGCTTTCTGAATGTACCTGACGGCTTAATATATTCATAAATTGCAAAATCCTCGTTTAGGTAGCCCTCAATTCTTGTCGAGCAGTGTAAAAATACAAACAGTCCCGTCCCGTATTTCGGTTTTCCCATTATGAAAAATACATTTTTGAATTTATGATATACATCGTCAATCGGTCTTATATTTATAGTTCCGATGTTATCGGTTTCGAGAGCGTTATTTACAGTATAAATATTTAGGTCTTCGTAGGTTTCTCCGTCTCCCCAAACATTGTAGGCAATTTTTTTAATTTCTCCGTTATCCAAATATTCGGTATCGGTAACGGTCATTCCTTTTTGAAAACTGCCCGTAGAATCCAAATCGTGAATAAGGGTGCTTTCAATAGGGAAAATACCTTTTCTTGCCGATAATTTACCGTTTTCAAAAACAATGTTTTCCGCCTCGAAAAGTTCGCTTTCTTGGGGCTTTGCTTGACCTGACAAGCGGTTTATTCCGCCCGTAATATCAAGAACTTTTGTGTGTTTATCTGTTTTAACCGACATAATTTACACCTTCTTAGCAGTAGGGAAAACATCTTTGATTTTTTTAACCTCCGATAGAAAAAGCGTTCTTTTGGCATTAAATATCGCAAGCATTGTAGTTTGCTTTTCAATATCTCCCATAATAACCGAAAGTGCATAAGCCGTACCGTAGGTTATAAGCGAAAATGCCTTTTTGTCAAGCACAATTTCGTCGCTTAAATTTTTTATAGGCGGTAGATTGCAAAACTCTTCGCTTAATTCGTTAATTACCGATAAAGCGGTTTTGCGAAAGGGGACTTGCTGTTCAATAGACCCCTTTGAGTCAACAAGACCGAGCCGTGTTATAGCGGTTTCAAAAATATCAAATCCTGTCATAAAGCTTCTCCTTTTTGAGTAGAATTGTTATCCATTAAAGATTCACAGTCGGGTATAAGACCTTTCGGCAGTCTTTCTAAGTATTCGTTCTTGCTTATAATACCCTTTTGCAGTAAATCGGTTAAAAGTTCGACACTTTCTTTGCTTGAAAATTCGGGAGTTAAAGAGTTTTCCGCCGAGCTTGTAAAACAAAGATTTTTGTAGCGTTCGCCGTTAAAAGGCATATACCAAATACCGCTTTCGTCGGTAATTTGTATTTTTCGGTCTTTGTACTGCGTAATCCAAAAATCTGCCCATATAAGAGCAATATCCTCAACAAACGCCTTATACTTTGATTTAACAAGGTTAAGAGGCATTGTTGCGGCATTCCTCATAAGATTAAGGGCGCTCATATTGTCGGCTCGGCTGTCGCCCAATGCGACCTCGTTTGCACCGCACTGTGCAAGGGTTGTTTCGATAAGTGAGTTTACACAGCTTCCGAAATTAGATGTAACATCGGGCGGAGAAATGTATTTTACGGCACCCGAAACATCTTCGTTAGTGCCGAATACCTTTATTATCTGACCGGGGTCGTTTGTTATTTCGCCATCAATCGTATCGCCGTTGACTAACATCAATGGCATACCCATTGTTACAGCCGACCAAACATTTGCGGTTATCATACGGTTAATGGCTATTTGGTTTGGTATAAGGTAGGTGATTTCACTGTCGCCGTAGATAAGATTGTTCGTGTCTTCCCAGCGGAATACGGCTATCGGGTAGCGTCTTAAATCAGTACTGTAAGAGGGCCTTATAACAGCATTTTCCGTAACCTTTAAGCACATAACCTTTTCGTTTCCGTCAAGGTCAGTTTCTTTATAGAGCTTTGTTAAAACAAGTGTATTTTTACCTTGGGCTTTAATGGCGTTCAGTGTAATTTCGTCGGCGCCGCAGCTTTCGGCTTCTTTAAGCACCTTTTCGGTTTCTTTAACCGAGGTAATAATTATAAACGGCTGTTTTTCAACATTTTCTTCATAGGGATTGCCGAAATACACATTTTTAACATCTAAAACTTCGCACTTTATATCACCCTTAACCGAGACATTATTTTTGCTTGTTCCCGTTTTTTGCGAAGAATCCCAATAGGTATATATTATTCCCGTTCCCTTAATATATGCATCTTTTATTGCTTTTGCGAAAAGCATTTCGGCAGACATTCTTTTTGCCGTTACAAGATAATATTTATCCATTGCCTCGCTTATTGAGTTTATTTCGTCGTTGGCGGGCGCTCCGCTTATCTTAAATCCCGACATTTTCTTTTTAAGCGATTTGTTAGTAGTGTTTTTCCCGAGTCGGGTTATTCCATTAACACTGTATTTTACAGAGTAAGGTGAAGCAAGAATTTGTGAGAGCTTATATTCACCTATCCTTTTTATAATATTATGCCGAACAAGCGGTCTTTGATTACCGCAATCCGCACCGTACCATTGGTCGCCTCTGTAAAATCTTTCGTTTATATCCGATTGTTCAAAAATACCCTTTGTGCCGATTGAGTTTTTGAAATTCACACCGTTTTGATATTCTTCAAATACGGCGGTAGGTGTTAGATTTATCATTTTTTCCTCCTTTTCGGAAACTGCCCCAAGGCATAAATCCTCAGGGCAGTATAAATCAATACAAAATACTGTACTGATGCATATTCAGTCGTTATTCGGCAGGGGATACCGTAACCTTTGCAACGGTTGTATCAAGTGAGCCTATACCGTCAACGGTAATCTTTGCGAAGTAGTAATATGCGCCTGCTTCGAGGGTTGTCGGGATAGTGTAGCTTGCGCTTGTAGCGGAAGCTATTTTAACTGCGTTGCTCTTGTTTGTGTCGGTGCAGGAATACCACTGATAAGTGAGTGTGCCCGAGCTTGAAGCAGTTACGGAAATTGAACCGCTGATACTGCCTTCGGTTACAGTCTTATTCTGCGGTTGAGCCGAAACGGTGATTGCGGGAGAAATCCAAGCCCAAATAGCATCAAGACCGCTCTTCTTTACGAATACATCGTAGTAAATTCGGTAATCGAATTTATAAGCGTCGGCATCAATGTTCTGTTCGGGTGTGAAAATTCTCATCTGCTCGGTCTTTTTAACAAGGTGAGCACCGCTCTTAGGACATACAAGCATATAGATTTCTCTTGCGTTTGAAAGCGGTGTAAATCCGCCTGCGGTGGTGTTGTTAAAGGTGTAACCTGTTTTCATTCTTTCCGAAACAACCGGAATTAAAGCAACACCGTTAATTGATTTTACTTTAAGGGAAACATTGCCCTGCTTAAAGTCGGTGACATCGATAAGGCGTGAAATTTCGGTGCTGTTTTGGAAAGCAGCATACATTGCGCTGTCGATAAAAGCTACCAATTCTTCGTCGTAGCCGACCTTCTTTTGTACCTCGTTTATAAGACTGCAAAGTGCTTCATACGGCTTTGCAATGTTGCCGTTTACAAGGTTTGCTCTTGTTGCGGCAAGACCTGCAAGCTTTGAAAGAACATAGGAATCGCATTCGGGAACAACCTTTGTGCGTACATATTCTCCCAAAATTTTGCCTGCAAGATTTGCAATACCCGTTTCGTCCATATCTTCACGGTCAATCTGTAAAGAACGGGCTCTGTCCATAGACATAGTGTAGGACGAATTACTTACCGTAATAGCGCCTCTTGAAAAGCCTGAATCACGGTCATAATCGGCAAGTCCCTGAAAGTCAACATCGGGGATTATTACGGTTTTTGCGCCTACGAATTTTGTTTTAAGTGCGTTGTCGGCAAAAAAGCCGGTTGCACTTTTTTGTTCAAAAACCTTATCAAGTTCTTCTGAATATCTTGATGCGTTTTCAATTGAATTTATTGACATATAATTCTCCTTATTTGCCCCAAATTCCCTTTAAGAATTCTGTACCTGCGGGGTCGAAAAATCCGCTTTGGTTGGTGCTTTGGGAACCGGTGCTTTTGTTTTGTGCGGCGGCATTTTCTAAATTTACCGCCTGTTTTGATTCTAAATCGTTTAATAATTCATCGACCGTTTGACCTGCATTTTGTGCAAGCTTTTCAAGCCGTGAATCAAGAGAGATTTCCTCTTGCTTCGGGGCTTCGTTTACTGTATTTTCTTCCATATTAGACTCCTTTTTGAACTGAACCGTCATAGGTTAAGAAATTGCGGTATTCCTTGTTTGAAATTGAAAAACCGTCATTCGAGATAACCGAAGATTCGGTTAAAACTTTTTGGGGATTTTTTGCCGTCGGAAAAGAAATGCCGATTAAAAATCCCAAAATGAATGCCCATAAAAGCAAGGCAATGTAAATGGTAGTTGTCATACATTCCAACCTCCTTTGAATGTTTCGTATCCTATGTTTGATTTTGTTTTTTCCTTATTCGGCTTAAAAAACTTTACATCGTAGAAAGCATACCGTAATGCGTCGCAAAGATGGTTGTCGGAATCTTTCGGCAGTCTTAAACCGTTTTCGCTTCTTTTGTCGTCATAAACATAAGTGGATAATTCCCGTGCCATATTGACACAGTTCGGAGCAACCGTAATTTTGTATTCGTTAATGGCGGCGATTCCGTTAAGAATACTGTCCCGCCCCTTAACAGAGGGCGTAATACGGCTTATTCCGAGCCGCCGTAAATCATCGTTTGATTTCGGCTCCGCACTATCGGCTCGAATTTTCTCTTTTGCATATCCTTTTTCTTTGATTTTACTTGCAATATCGCAGTTTAACATCCTTTTTTCATAAAACTCGTCGAATATATAAATCTGCTTTGATATTGGGTTTGCCTTAAAAGCGACAAACGCTGTCGGGTCATTTGTGTACCCGTAGTCAAGACCGAAAAAGTTTTTCCAGTTATCCTCTTCGCCTTTCGGAATACTGATGCTTTTTACCTCAAAGTTTTCATATACAAGCCCTTCCGAAATTCCCCAGTTTCCGAGACCTGCGACATAATACCTTTTAGGATTTGTTTTTTTCATATTTTCGAAAACATTTATATCGGTTTTGTCTAAAAACTCGTTTATTAAATAGTTGGTCGAAAATGTATCACAGTCATAGGACGGATTGTCAAAAAACCTCTTTTTAAGCCAATGAGTTTCACTCCAAGGGTTAAAAGTTAAGGTTGTTTGCTTAAATAATCCGTCGCCTACCGTACCTCTCGGGACGGATAAATCAAGCTTCATAAAATCTTCTTCACTTGCGATTTCAAACGCTTCTTCAATCCATACGAAATTAAGATAGCCCTTTGAAACGGTAGTGGAAGCGAGTTTAAGCACATCATCAAAACCTCTGAAAAGGATTTTTTGACCTGTGGGGATAAAGGTCATTTCCATAGGCGAAACGGTGTTACTCCAAAGGTGTGAAACATTAAGCTTTTCCTGCGCCCATTTAAGCTGGGCAAAGGTGCTGTCACGGTGGGTATTCATAACTTGGCGCACAACAAGAAGATTACTGTTTTTGTATTTCATAAGGCGAAAGATGAAATTAAGTGCCGTAGTGGCGCTTTTTTTAGATGCTTTTCCGCCCTTTAATACCCTGTACCGTTTTGTGCTGTTCCAAAACTTTTCATAACCGTTTCCCACTATTTCAGATATTTTGTTTTGCGATGTCATCTATGATTGTCACCGTCCTTTGTTCCTTTTCGGCGGGATTACCCGAAAGGATACTGTTTAATTCCTTTATTGCGGAAAGGTCGCCCGTTACCGCCTTCTTGTAAAGAGCTATCATAACTGCCGTTTTTCTTGTCGGTTTTTTTACCTTAAAACCCTCGTCATTAAGCGACTTCACCTCCGGCTCGGGTAGCTTTTCGTTAAGAAGGGAAGACAAAACCTTAAAAAATCCCGATGTGTTGTCCTGCATATCAGCCGTCCTTTCATTTTTCGGTGGTATTTCACCCACCGCACAAATACTACATTTTCGCTATGCGACATTCAACGACATTAAAAGTTGAGTATTTTTCTTGCATTTATATAAGAATATTGTTATAATATATAAGATTACGGAGGAATAAGGTATGAGTAAATGTAAAAACAGCGCCACCGTTACTTTAATTGTTATTGATATTTTGTTATTTTTGCTTATATGTTTTATTGTTTTACTGCCCTTTGGAGCGCAGTGGTATGCAAATCATAATAACCGCCCCGACACATTGCCTACGGTTGTAATTTCGGCTTGCTATCCTTGTGTACCGTTTGCGTTTATTGCGCTTATCGCTTTAAGAAAAACGGCGAAGAATTTAATAAACGGCGAAATTCTTACAAAGGAAAACAATAAGAACATTAAAAAGGTTTCTTTGAGTTGCTTTGCCGCAGGGCTGATACTTTTTGTGGCAGGATTTTTCTATTTCCCGTTTTTTATAGCTTCGGGTGCGGCGCTTTTCTGCTCGCTCGTTTCGAAGGTTGTTTACGATGCCGTAGATTTGCATCTTACAAATAATAAAAAGGACTGATTATTTTGAGAAGTGTTATTTCGGTTATAGGTAAGGATGCGGTTGGTATTACCGCAAAGGTAAGTGCAATTTGCGCTAAACGGAATGTTAATATAGTTGATATTACACAGTCGGTTTTGGACGATATTTTTGCTATGGTTATGCTTACGGAATTACCGAACGAAAAAGATGTTGTAAAGGGACTTAACAGCGATTTTTCCGAACTTTCCGAAAGTACAGGCCTTGAAATCCGTGTTATGAACGAAGATGTTTTTAATTCAATGCACAAAATTTAAGGGGTAGACGGATGCTTAATCTTAACGATATTATCGAAACAGTCAATATGATTGAACAGGAAAACTTGGATATTCGTACTGTAACAATGGGAATTTCACTGCTTGACTGCGCCGATGCAGATATTGATAAATCGTGTGAAAAAATTTATAAGAAAATAACATACAGAGCAAAAGACTTTGTTAAAACCGTTTGTGAGGTTGAAGCGGAATACGGCGTGCCGATAATTAACAAGAGAATTTCGGTAACACCTATTTCTATGCTCGTTGCGGCGTCGGGAGGCGACCCCGTAAAATATGCCGAGGTTTTGCAAAAATGTGCCGACGATTTAGGCGTCAATTTTATCGGTGGCTTTTCCGCTTTGGTACATAAGGGCTTTTCGGCGGGAGATAAAGAACTTATTAAAGCCATTCCGAGGGCGCTTAAACAAACAAATAATATTTGCGCCTCGGTAAATATCGGCTCTACAAAATCGGGCATCAATATGGATGCCGTAAAGCTAATGGGTGAAATCGTAAAGGAGTCCGCTGTTCTTACGAAGGACGATAATTGTATAGGCCCTGCAAAGTTGGTTGTTTTATGTAACGCTCCCGAGGATAATCCGTTTATGGCAGGTGCTTTTCACGGTGTCGGTGAGCCCGACTGCGTAATTCATGTCGGTGTTTCGGGCCCCGGTGTTGTTCAGACGGCGGTAAAAAAATGCCCGAACGGTGATATAGGTGAAATTGCCGAAATTATTAAGCGTACTGCATTTAAGATTACCCGTATGGGTCAGCTTATAGGAAATGTTGTTTCAAGTCGGCTTAATATTCCTTTTGGTATTGTGGACCTTTCGTTAGCACCTACACCTGCCGTCGGCGACTCGGTTGCAAGAATACTTGAAGAAATCGGACTCGAAGAGTGCGGTATTTACGGAACAACCGCCGCACTTGCTATGCTTAACGATGCCGTCAAAAAAGGCGGTGTAACCGCTTCTTCAAGTGTCGGCGGACTTTCGGGTGCATTTATTCCCGTTTCGGAGGATGCCGGTATGATTGAGGCGGCAAGAAACGGTACATTAAAGCTTGAAAAGTTAGAGGCAATGACTGCCGTATGCTCGGTAGGTCTTGATATGATAGTTTTACCCGGTAAAACACCGCCCGAGGTTATTTCGGCAATTATCGCCGACGAGGCGGCAATAGGTATGGTTAATACCAAGACTACGGCAGTAAGAGTAATTCCGGCTATCGGTAAAGATGTCGGCGATGAGCTTAATTTCGGCGGACTTTTGGGTTCGGGTCCCGTAATGGATATAAACCTTAAAAAAAGCCCCGAAAAGTTTATTAACAGGGGCGGAAGAATACCTGCTCCGATGCAAAGCTTAAAGAATTAAGTTCAGGTGGCTTTTGTGAAAACACTTAAAAAGGGCGATATTATTGTAGCCGTGTCTTTAATTCTTGTTTCGGTATTTTGCCTTATTTTATTTATGCGAAAAAGCGCCGAAACCGTAGAAATTAAAGAGAATAACAAAACGGTTTATGTGGGGAAATTAAATGAAAGTAAAGAAATAAAACTTTCTCATAACACCGTAGTTATTAAGGATAATAAAGCGTATATGAAATGCTCTGATTGCAAAAATCAAATATGTGTTAAAACAGGTAAAATATCAAAGTCGGGGGAAACCGTTATATGTCTGCCAAACAGGGTGATAATAGAAATAAAATAGTTTCGCTTGCGGTTTACGGACTTTTATCCTCGGTTTGTTTGATTTTCGGGTATGTTGAAAGTCTTATACCTACTGTTTTGATTGCCCCCGGTGTTAAAATCGGACTTTCAAATGCCGTGGCACTCTTGCTTCTTATTAAGCACGATGTAAAAGGCGCATTTTTAGTCAATATTACCCGTATACTGCTGTCGGCGTTGCTTTTCGGCTCTCTGTTTTCGCTTATCTTTTCGCTTGCCGGCGGTATTGTTTCGACACTTGTTTCGGCACTGCTTATAAAATGCCGGTGGTTTTCTCCGGTAGGTGTAAGTGTGATAGGCGGTGTAACGCATAACATTGTCCAAATATGCGTTGCGTTTTTTGTGGTCGGCAGGGGTGTTGTTTTCTATCTTCCTATACTCGTAATTTCGGGTGTTGTAAGCGGATTTTTAATCGGAATTTTGGGCGTAATGCTTTTTGATAAAATAAAAATCAATTCTTTTCTTTAACAAAGGAGTTTGTATATGTGCGGTTTTGTTGGTTTTACAAACAACATAAACGATAACGGTACGGTTCTTGAAAAAATGATGAACCGTATTATCCATAGAGGTCCTGATTCTTCGGGACAGTTTGTGGACGAAAATATTGCTCTCGGTTTCAGGCGTCTTTCGATTATCGACCTTGCCGAGGGCGACCAGCCGATGTTTAATGAGGATAAAACCTTGGTGCTTGTCTTTAACGGCGAAATTTATAATTATAAAGATTTGCGTGAAGAACTTATAACGCTCGGTCACACCTTTAACTGCAATGCCGACAGCGAGGTTTTAATTCACGGCTTTGAAGAGTGGGGCGAAGAACTTGTTGATAAGCTTCGTGGAATGTTCGCTTTCGTGATTTTCAACCGTCAGGACGGCAGTATTTTCGGCGCCCGTGATATGTTCGGAATTAAGCCGTTTTACTATACTGTTATGAACGGCAGTTTCATTTTCGGTTCCGAAATAAAGTCGTTTTTAGACCACCCCGAATTTAGAAAAGAATTAAACGAGGATGCGCTCGGCCATTATCTTTCGTTCCAGTATTCTCCTACCGAGGAGACATTCTTTAAGAATGTTTATAAACTGCCTCCTGCACATTCATTCACTTTCAAAAACGGTGAGATGAAAAAACACCGCTATTGGCGGCCTGATTTTCACGAGGTTTCGGGTGTTCTCGAATACTATGCCGATAAGGTTGACGAAACCGTAAGAGAGTCGGTTAAGGCACATAAAATCGCCGATGTTGAGGTCGGCTCATTTCTTTCAAGCGGTATAGATTCAAGTTATATTGCCGAATCCGCAAATGTTGATAAAACCTTTACCGTGGGCTTTAAGAGCAACGACGGCGACCGGTATAATGAAATCCACTATGCAAAAGATTTTGCCGATACCATTAAGGTTGAAAACATTTCAAAGGTTATAACACCCGAAGAATACTGGTCAACCTTCCCGAAAATTCAGTATCATATGGACGAGCCGCTTGCCGACCCTGCCGCAATAGCGCTTTATTTTGTAAGCAATCTTGCAAGTCAGTATGTTAAGGTTGTTATGTCGGGCGAGGGAGCAGACGAGCTTTTCGGCGGTTACAGAATTTACGAAGAGCCGATAACCCTTACTGCATACGATAAAATTCCTTTTGCCGTAAGGCGAGCAATCTCAAAGGTTTGCGAGCATCTTCCTAAAAAGTACGGCATAAATTATCTTGTCCGCCGTGGAAAGACCATTGAAGAACGGTTTATCGGAAATGCTTTTATTTTCTCCAAAAAGGAAAGGAACAAAATCCTTAAAAGCGAGATCGCCAAAAATTCGGTTGAGCCGAAAATTCTTTGCGATAAGTTCTATTTAGAGGTTGCGGATAAAGACGATATAACAAAAATGCAGTATCTCGATATAAATATGTGGCTTATGGGCGATATTCTTCTTAAAGCCGATAAAACGAGTATGGCAAACTCTCTTGAACTTCGTGTGCCGTTCCTTGATAAGAATGTTATGGCACTTGCCGAAACGATACCGCTTAACTGCCGTGTTAATACTAAAACCACAAAGCTTGCTTTGCGAAAAGCCGCCGAAAAAACACTTCCGAAACGGACGGCAACAAAGGACAAGCTCGGTTTTCCCGTTCCTATTCGTGAATGGCTTAAAGAGGACGGTTACTATAATACCGTTAAAACTGCCTTTACATCGGATAATGCAAAGTTATATTTTGATACAGACAGACTTGTTAAGTTGCTTGATAATCATAGGCAGGGTAAGGCGGATTTAAGCCGTAAGATTTGGACTGTATATACCTTCCTTGTTTGGTATGAGCAGTTTTTTGCATAAACAATTACTTTTATTTGACAAATTTTATTAAAAGTTTTATACTGTTTTACGGTATTTTCCGTAAGAAAGGAAATAGATTATGAAGATTATTTATAAAGACGGTACGGTTGCTGAATGCCCTGCCGAAGAAGAGTTAGAGGTTATAAGACATACTGCGTCGCATATTATGGCGCAGGCGATAAAGCGCCTTTATCCTCACGCTGATTTCGGCTACGGCCCTGCTACCGAAAAGGGCTTTTACTACGATGTTGATTTGGGAGATACAAAGCTTACCGACGAAGATTTGGAAAAAATCGAAGCCGAAATGAAGAAGATAGTTAAGGAAAATCTTCCGATTAAGCCGTTTATTTTGGATAGGGAAAAGGCCATAAAGCTTATGACCGAGCGAAATGCCAAATATAAGGTTGAGCATATCGGCGATTTGCCCGAGGACGCCGAAATAAGCTTTTATGAGCAGGGTGAGTACATTGATATGTGTACGGGCCCTCACCTTTGCTATACAAAAGCGCTTAAAGCATTCAAGATTACACAGCAGTCGGGCGCTTATTGGAAAAACGATAAGGACAATAAAATGCTTACCCGTATTAACGGTATAGCTTTCCGTACAAGCGAAGAGCTTGACGAATATGTAAAGCTTATGGAAGAAGCCGAGCGCAGAGACCACCGCAAAATCGGCAAGGAAATGGAACTGTTTATGCTTTGCGACGAAGGACCGGGTTTCCCGTTCTTTTTGCCAAACGGTATGCTTCTTAAAAATGCGCTTATTGACTATTGGCGTGATATACATACAAAAGCCGGCTATGTTGAGGTTTCAACTCCGCTTATTATGAACCGTCATTTGTGGGAAACATCGGGACATTGGGACCACTATAAAGACAATATGTATGCCACAAAGATAGACGATGAGGACTATTGCATTAAGCCGATGAACTGTCCGGGCGGTGTTATGGTTTACCGTTCTAAACCGCATAGCTACCGTGAATTACCGCTTCGTGTAGGGGAATTAGGTCTTGTTCACCGCCACGAATTAAAGGGTGCTTTGCACGGACTTTTCAGAGTTCGTTGCTTTACGCAGGACGATGCTCATATCTTTATGACAAGAGAGCAAATTACCGACGAAATTATCGGTGTTGTTGACCTTATCAACCAAGTTTACTCAAAGTTTGGCTTCGAGTATTTTGTTGAGCTTTCAACAAGACCCGAGGACAGTATGGGTAGCGACGAGGACTGGGAGGCAGCAACAAATGGCTTAAAGTCGGCTCTCGAAAAAATCGGTTTGCCGTATATTATTAACGAGGGCGACGGTGCTTTCTACGGACCTAAAATCGACTTCCATTTAAGAGATTCGATAGGCAGAACTTGGCAGTGCGGTACTATTCAGCTTGACTTCCAGATGCCTATTAACTTCGAGCTTGAATATGTTGACGAGCATGGAGAAAAACAGCGCCCGATTATGATTCACCGTGTTTGCTATGGCTCTATTGAACGATTTATCGGTATTTTGACCGAGCATTTTGCCGGAAAATTCCCTGTTTGGCTTTCGCCTATGCAGGTTAAGGTTTTAACCTTACCGGGACTTGACGAAACCTACGCAAAAGGTATTTTCGATAAACTCCAAGAAAACGGTATTCGTGCCGAGTTTGATAACCGTAACGAAAAAATCGGTTATAAGGTAAGAGAGGCAAGACAGGTTGACCGTGTTCCTTATATGCTTATTGTCGGCAGAAAGGAAATGGAGGAGGGCACTGTTTCCATAAGAGACCGTGATACCGACCAGACGGAAACTATGTCATTTGACGAATTCCTTGCAAAGATAACAAAGGAAATAAGGGATAGAGTATAATAAAAAGGGCGGTTTCCCGCCCTTTTGTTTTAGGTGTAATTTTATGTACGAAAATTTTGCTTTGCTTTACGATAAACTGATGCTTGATGTCGATTATAAAAAGCGTACGGAATATGTTTTGTCGCTGTTTTGCGGGTATGACAGAAAACCGACACTTATGCTTGATTTATGTTGCGGAACGGGCAGTTTTTCAACCGAATTTGCCGAAAAAGGAATTGATGTTATCGGCGTTGATGTGTCAAATGAAATGCTTATGTCGGCGAGAGAAAAAGCAAATGATAAAAGCCTCGATATTTTGTATCTTTGCCAAGATGCAACGGAACTTGACTTGTACGGAACGGTTGACGGTGCTGTATGCCTAATGGATAGCCTAAATCATATCACCGACTATGAAAATTTTTGTACGGCAATTAAAAAGGTTTCGCTGTTTCTTGAAAAGGACAGACTTTTTATATTCGATGTTAATACCGAATATAAAGCCGAGAAAATACTTTCAAACAACACCTTTGTGAGCGAAGAAAACGGCGTGTTTTTGTCGTGGCAGAACACCTATGACGAAAAAACAAAAACAAACGAAATTTTTCTCGATTTTTTTACCGAAAATAATGACGGCACATATAACCGTTTAAGTGAAAATATCACCGAGCGTGCATTTACGGAAACGGAAATAGAAAATGCATTAAAGCAAGCAGGGTTAAAACTCGAAAACAGACTTGACGATATGAAAAAAACACCCCCGACCGATAAGAGCCAAAGGGTGTTTTATGTAGCAAGAAAATTATAATAATTTTTCTATGTCATCGGCACTTAATTTTACTTTTTTAATATTACCGATACTTTCGGGCAGTAAGAATATAATCTTGCTGTCCTCATTTTTTTTATCTTTAATACAGTTTTTTGCTAACTCTGTTTTATCAAAATCGGTTTCAAAATACAAACCGCATTTTTTAACCGCATTTTCTATTATTTTTACCGTTTTTTCGTCACAAATATTAAGCTTATTTGCAATTTTTGCCTCGGTTAAGCAACCGAATGCAACGGCTTTTCCGTGTGCAATAGTAAAACCGCTTGAAACTTCTAATGAGTGGGCAATGGTATGTCCTGCATTTAATATGTTTCTGATGCCTTTTTCGTCAAATTCGTCCTTTTCTACTATTTCTTTTTTAAGCAACAGGCAATGTTTTATTATTTCGGTTAAATTTTCAAAGACGGTACCGTTTTCAATAAACTCAAAAATTTCGGAATTTTTAATAATACCGCATTTTATGACCTCGCCCATTCCGTCATAAAAAATGTCTTTCGGCAGTTTTTTAATAATATCCGTATCAATTATAACAAGAGACGGTTGCTTAAAAGCACCAACGAGATTTTTGCCCGATTTGAGATTAACCGCCGTTTTTCCGCCTACCGACGAGTCAACCGCCGAAAGCAGAGTTGTAGGCATTTGAACGACATTTACACCACGCATATAAAGTGCCGCCGCAAGTCCCGTGATATCGCCGACGACACCTCCGCCGAGCGCTAAAAACAAATCATTTCTCTTTATATCATTTTTTGCGGCAAATTCCAAAATATCCGAAAGAGTTTCGATATTTTTTGATGCCTCGCCGCCCGAAAATACATATTTTTTAACATCATATCCGCTTACGGTCAGATTTTCAGAAATATGGTTTCCGTATAGTTTATCAACGGTTTTATCGGTGATAATAAGAATTTTTTTAGTTTTGCAAAATGGCATAAGAATACGGGGCAAAGAATATATTATTTCTTCACCTAAAAGTATATCGTATTCTTTACTTGTTTTAATGTGAATTTTTTCCATAAAATCACCTGATTTGTAGTTCTGAAATTTTGCAAGCCGTCCATTCAAGATTATTATATATTATTTTAATACTTATAGCAATAAAAAACTTGATATTTTAGCAGTTTTAAGGTATAATATACTAAATATTTTTTGGAGGATGCTGTATGAGTTTACAAAAAATCGGTAAATTTATCTACTCGGTTTTTGCATATATTTTTTATATGGCTAAATCTCATAAAAAGATTTTTTTATGTTCGCTTTCTGCGGTTGTCGCTTTGGTTATTTTGTTAACCTGTTTACCGAATAAAAATAATAAAAAAGAAGCTATTGTTCCTAAAAAAGAAAAGGTAAGCATATCAAAACCAAAAGAAAAAACCGAATTAAAACCCGTAGAAGAACCGATAGTTGAACCCGAATCCGAGCCGGTGGCAGAAGAACCGAAAAAGGCAGAAGAGCCGAAGCCCGTAACCCCGACGGCACCTGTTACGCAACAATATATAAATGTTGTGCCTGGCGGAAAGTCCAATACTGATATAGAAGATAACGATTTTCTCGATGCTCTTGTTTACTGCGGATATAATTTGCAAACTCACCGAAACAGCGGTAAAATGTGGCAGTATGTTTTGTGTAAGGATAAACCGGCGCTCGGTTGGCTTTCAAAAATCACCTACGGCGGCGGTTGTTCGGGATACGAAACTACGGCTGACGGAAAGCCGAATATTGCGAGATTTGAGCAGGGCGGACTTGTTTGCGCTTCGTATGCCACCTATGTTTATTTTAATTATCTTCCTAATGTTGTCGGTGTTGATGTTTCGGCACTTGATAAACCCGAAAGGTCTTATGATGCAAACAGTTGGTATATAGCCGGTCAAAAATGGGTAGAAAAAGGGTATTCAAGATATATTGATTTTACTGCCCGTGAAAGCGGAACAAGAACTGTGTTTACTCCAAACGAGCCCATTCCGATTGGCTCACTTATGCTTTTAACTGATTTTAAGAACAGGAATAACCACTGTACGCATATTTGCCTTTATGCAGGATATAAAAACGGCTACCACTGGGTAACCCATGTCGGCAACGAAAACGGCCCCGAGTTTTGCGCTATGGAGCGAATGAGTTGCGGGCCCGACCCCCAATGGCCGTTAAAGGTAATTACAACACCTAACGGTTTGGTTAAGTAAAAGGAGAAAAAATTATGAATACTGAATTATTAAAGCTTTTATCTTCAAATGCCCGTTATACAAATAAGGATATTGCTACAATGCTCGGCATTTCGGAAACCGAGGTAGAAAAGCAAATTAAAGATTTTGAAAAGCAGGGAATTATCTGCGGATATAAAGCCGTTATAGATTGGGATAAGATAGACGGCGCCTATGTTTCGGCAATTATTGAACTTAATGTTGTACCGAAGGCAGGGCTCGGTTTTGAAGAGGTTGCCGAAAAAATCGCAAGTTACAGCGAGGTTGAGTCGATTTATCTTATGTCGGGTGTTTATGACCTTAATGTTGTTGTAAAGGGCAAAACACTCCAAGATGTTGCCCGTTTCGTAGCAAGAGAACTTGCAACTATTGATTCGGTTACATCGACAACAACCCATTTTGTTATGCGCCGTTATAAAGAACTTGATGTTAAACTATATAATTCCGATAAAGACGGTAGGGGGCAGTACCTTTTATGATAGATTATAAAACCGTTTTGAATAAGACGGTTACCGAAATAAAACCATCGGGTATACGAAAGTTTTTTGATATTGCCGCCACTATGGACGATGTTATTTCCTTGGGTGTCGGAGAGCCGGATTTTCAAACTCCTTGGGAGGTGCGAAAGGCCGGTATAACATCGCTTGAACGGGGAAAAACTAAATATACCTCTAACCGTGGACTTGATTTGCTTCGTGAGGAGATTTCAAAGTATTTACAGAGAAAATATAATACAAAATATGAGCCTGAAACGGAAGTTTTAATTACTGTCGGCGGAAGTGAAGCTATTGATGCGGCTATCCGTGCTATTGTGTCAAAGGGCGATGAGGTAATTATTCCGCAGCCGTCTTATGTTTGCTACGAGCCGATGACGGTGCTTGCCGGTGGTGTGCCCGTAATTATCGAAACAAAAGCAGAATATGATTTCAAACTGACAAAGGAACAGTTAAAAAATGCCATAACCGATAAAACAAAGCTTCTTATTTTGCCGTATCCTTGTAATCCTACCGGTGCGGTTATGGAAAGAAAAGATTTGGAAGAAATTGCCGATGTTCTTAAAGATACCAACATAATGGTTATTTCCGACGAGATTTATTCCGAGCTTACCTTTACCGAGAACGGACATATTTCCCCCGCAAGCATTGACGGTATGTTTGAACGAACAATAACCGTAAACGGCTTCTCAAAGGCGTTTTCTATGACGGGTTGGCGCTTAGGCTACGCCTGCGGGCCAAAGGAAATAATGAAAGAAATCACTAAAATTCACCAGTTTGCCATTATGTGCGCTCCGACGACTTCGCAGTACGCCGCAATAGAGGCGCTTAAAAGTTGCGATGAGGCCGTTAAGAATATGCATGACGAGTATAACCGCAGAAGACGGCTTATCACAAACGGCTTTAACGAAATAGGGCTTACCTGCCGTGAACCGCTCGGTGCATTTTATGCGTTCCCGTCAATTAAAATAAGCGGTATGACATCTGACGAGTTTTGCGAAAAACTCTTAAATGAATATCAGGTTGCCGTTGTTCCGGGTACTGCTTTCGGTAGAGGCGGGGAGGGCTTTATAAGAGCGTCTTACTGTTACAGTACTGAGCATATTTTAGAAGCCATAAACAGAATAGGTAAATTTATTGAAAAGCATAAAGGAGAAATTTTATGAAAAAAGGTTTAGTTGCTATTATTGCCGTAGTAGCCGTTGTTGTAATTTTGATTATTGCCGTAATCGGCGGTTATAACGGGCTTGTTAATTCAAAAGAGAATGTTGAAAATGCAAAATCACAAATCTCCGTTCAGCTTCAAAGAAGAGCGGATTTAATACCTAACTTTGTAAAAACCGTTAAGGGTTATTCCGATTATGAAAGCAAGACTTATACCGATGTAACAAATGCAAGAGCCGCCGTAAATAAAGCGCAAACCGCTACACAGCAGAGCGAAGCATCAGATAGACTTGATAAGGCAATCAGTGTATTTGTTAATGCCGTTACGGAAAATTATCCCGAGTTAAAGGCAAGCGAACAGTATACGGCTTTGCTCGACGAACTTGCAGGCACCGAAAACACCGTTGCTTACGCAAGAAAGACCTATAACGAAAATGCAAGAAATTACAATGCCTCGATAAAGAAATTCCCTAAGAATATTATTGCGGGTATTTTTGGTTTCGAGAAAGTTGATTATTTTGAAAGCACGGCTAATGCCGAGAGTGTTCCGGAAGTTTCTTTTGAATAATGATTAAGATTATGAAAAAAGCGGTCTCGGTATTCCTCATTCTTTTCGTTTTGCTTTCTGTTGTTACACTTAGCGGATGCGAAGAAAAAAAGCTTACTCCTACCGAAGACTTTTTTGTAAACGACTTTTCGGGTGTTCTTGACGACTCGACAAAACAGACCATTATTTCGTTGGGTAAAAAATTAGCCGAAGAAACAACGGCGCAGGTTGTTGCCGTTACCGTGAATTCTACCGACGGTCAGGAAATATATGAATATTCTTCTGACCTTGCAAACGAGTGGGGAATAGGCGATAAGGATAAGGACAACGGCGTTCTTATCTTACTTGCTACCGAGGACAGAGATGTTTTTATCGCTACGGGCGACGGTATCGGCGGCGCACTGCCCGAAAGTAAAGTCGGACGAATACTTGATTACTATGCCGTTCCCGATTTTAAGGAAGATAGATTTAGCGAGGGACTGCTTAAAACCTATAAAGCCGTTGTTGACGAGGTTTATGTGGCATACGGTATAACCCCCGAAGATTATAAGCCCGTTGACGAGCTTGCTCAAAGCGAAACACAGGAAGTTACCCCTAAAAATGTAATCGTTTCTTGGGTTATACTGCTTGTACTCGTAGTTCTTTATACTTTCATTTCCCGAAAACTCGGAATACTGTTTATTCCTGTTAATTTCAGGGGCGGTAATTTCCGTGGCGGCGGCTTTGGCGGTGGCTTCGGAGGTGGCGGAGGTTTTTCCGGTGGCGGAGGAAGCTTTGGCGGCGGAGGTGCCGGCAGGGGTTTTTAGCAATTTCTCAAAAAGGATTTTTATATGCAGGATAATTTTAGCGATAAAGAATACGGCGAATATTTTGCGAGTTTAGAGAATAGTCTTTCTAATACAAAAGACACGAAAACTGTCGAGCCGAAAAGAGAAGAAATCATTAAAAAGCCAAAACATAATAAGCGGCAAGTTAAACCGTTTTTTGCTGTTATTCTGGCTTTTTTGATAGCAATTTCCGTTATATTCGCAGTTAAAAATTCACTTAAAACAAGTGAAGAACCAAAAAGCACCGAAAGTACGGCTTTGCCGGTAGAAAAAGAGCCGAAAAATAAAAAAACCGATTATTTTGCAAAAGCTGACGAAAACACTGTGGCTTTGGGCGACGGTATAAGCAGTAAAGCGGTTGTTTTCATTAACGGAAAAGACAATAGGATTGTTGCACAAAAGAATATGAGTGAAAAAATGTATCCTGCATCTACAACAAAGGTTATGACCTTGCTTGTTGCGGTCGAGAATATTAAAGACTTTAACGATACATTTAAGATGACCTATCAAATTACCGACCCTCTTTATAAAGAGGAGGCAACGGTAGCCGGCTTTTTGTCGGGCGAAGAGATAAATATGACCGATTTGCTTTACGGTACTATTTTGCCGTCGGGCGCCGATGCGGCTATCGGTCTTGCTGTTAAGATTGCCGGCAGTGAAGATGCCTTTGCAACTCTTATGAATAATAAAGCCACCGAATTAGGTCTTAAAAACACCCATTTTACTAACTGTACGGGACTTTTTAATAAAGACCATTATTCAACCGCCGAGGATATGGCAGTCATATTAAGGGCGGCTATGGATAACGATTTATGTAAGAAGATTTTATCTACTTATCAATATACTACTGCTTCTACACCGCAGCATCCAAGCGGAATACCGCTTGAAAATACGCTGTTTAAGTATATGTACGGAACTGAGCCCGAGGGCGCAACGATTTTAGGCGGTAAAACGGGATTTGTTCCCGAGTCCGGCTACTGTATTGCTTCTTTCGGCGAGAGTGATGACAAAACACCGTATATATGCGTAGCTTTAAGCGGAGAATCACGCTGGCCTGCGGTTTATGACCAAATAAATTTATATTCAAATTATGCTAAGTAAAGGAGAAGATGTTATGAATATTGTTTGTCTTGATATGGAAGGGGTATTGGTACCCGAAATTTGGGTTGCTTTTGCGGAAGCTTCGGGCATTCCCGAACTTAAACTTACCACTGCCGATGAGCCCGATTATGATAAGCTTATGAAGTACCGCCTTAAAATTATGGAAGAACACAATATGGGACTTAATGAGGTTAGGGAAGTAATCAAAAAAATCGAGGTAATGGACGGCGCAAGGGAGTTTTTGGATAAGCTTCGTGAGATTACGCAGGTAATTATTTTAAGCGATACATTTGAGCAGTTTGCCGCTCCGCTTATTGAAAAACTCGGAAAACCGACTATTTTCTGCAACTCTTTGGTTATTGATGAAAACGGAAAAATCGTTGATTACAAAATGCGTTGTGATAAGACAAAACTTTCAACCGTTAAGGCGTTGCAGTCAATCGGCTTTGATACTATCGCTTCGGGCGACAGCTACAACGATATTGGTATGATAAAGAATTCAAAAGCAGGATTTTTGTTTAAGTCTACCGATAAGATTAAATCTGAATACCCCGAAATCACCGCTTACGATACATACGACGAATTGTATGAAGCAATAAAAAAAGCTCTTTAATTCTAAATAAAAGAATAATCCTCCCTAACCTTGAAACAATAAGGTTAAGGAGGATTTTTTTGTTATGAAAACTATTGCTTTTTTTGATGCAAAGCCCTATGAAAAACAAAGCTTTGAAAATTTTGCCGACGAGGAATTAAGTATCAGATATTTTGAAAATAAGCTTAATGAAGATACGGTAAGTATGGCGGCGTGTTGCGACGGCGTGTGTGCCTTTGTGAATGATACAATAAATAAAAAGGTGATTGATAAATTAAATGAATATAATGTCGGTGTAATTGCTTTAAGATGTGCAGGATATAATAATGTCGATTTGAAAGCGGCAAGGGGAAAGGTTACGGTTTTAAGAGTTCCTGCCTATTCGCCTAATGCGGTTGCAGAGCACGCAATGGGTATGATTTTAACATTAAACCGAAAACTCCATAGAGCATATATCAGAACAAGAGACCATAACTTTTCGCTTGAAGGACTTCTCGGATACGATTTGTACGGTAAAACCGTCGGAATTATCGGAACGGGAAAAATCGGTGCGGTGTTCGGGGATATTTGTAATGGTTTCGGTATGCGTGTTTTAGGTTATGACCCGATTGAAAATGAGGACTTTTGCGGAGAATACTGTGATATTGACACTATTTTTAAGGAAAGCGATATTATATCGCTTCACTGTCCACTTACCAAAGAAAATAAACATTTGATAAACGAAAAAAGTCTTAAAAAATGTAAAAAGGGTGTTTGTATAATAAATACCTCCCGTGGCAAACTTGTTGATACAGATGCGATAATCGAGGGGCTGAAATCGGGACAGGTCGGCTCGGCAGGACTTGATGTGTATGACGAAGAAACCTCACTCTTTTTTGAAGATAAATCGGACGAGGTAATAGATGACGATAAAATTTCAACCCTTATTTCAATGCCGAATGTTTTGGTAACATCTCATCAAGCATTTTTTACAAAAGAGGCGCTTACGGGTATAGCCGAAACAACGGTCAAAAACTTAAAAGCATACTTTTCGGGAGAAGAGCTTAAAAACGAAGTTGTTGCAAATTAAATATATTTATGTTATAATCGCCCATAGTAATCTTTAATGTCAGAATAGGGAATAGATATTATGATTATTATGGGAATTGATTTAGGAATAGCAAGAACGGGAATTGCCGTTTCGGACGAAAGCGAGAAATTTGCTTTTCCTAAAATTGTTATTACCGAGTATAATACCGATAAATTAGTTAATAAGATTTGCGAAAAAGCTACTGAGTATAATGTAAGCCATATCGTTGTAGGACTTCCTAAAAATATGGACGGTACTTTGGGCGAGCGAGCCGAAACCTGTACCGAAATTGCCAAAAAAATTGAAGAGAAAAGCGGTATAGAAACCGCACTTTATGACGAGCGGTGCACAACGATGGAAGCGTATAATCTTCTTGATATGAGCGGTACATTCGGCAAAAAACGGAAAGAATCGGTTGACGCCGTTGCCGCAACTGTGATTTTAGAGGATTATCTGTCTTACCGCAAAAACAAAAAGCTTTTCGATAGTCAAAAAGAGACTCTTGATACATTTCTTTCAACAAAAGCGATTACGAAAGAGCAGTACGAAAAGAGTCTTAACGGGCTTAAAGAAAAAATGAATATCAAATAAAAACGGGCTGTATAAGAAAAACTTATACAGCCCTTAATTTTTTTACAGTGAAAGCATATCGTTCATATCAAATAAACCGTTTCGTTTATCTTTAATGAAACTTGCCGCTCTTAATGCACCGTTTGCAAAAACCTCTTTTGAAAAAGCGGTATGTGAAAGTGAAATTATTTCGTCATTTCCCGCAAAAATAACCTCGTGCTCTCCGACGATTGTTCCGCCTCTTACCGAATGAATACCAATCTCCGATTTAGAGCGTTTTTCCCGTTTTGAATGTCGGTCATATTCGTAATTGTACTTTTCGTTCGTTTCGGAATTTATCGCATTTGCAAGCATTAAAGCGGTACCCGACGGAGCATCAAGTTTTTGATTGTGGTGCTTTTCGATAATCTCAATATCAAAACTGTCGCCTAAAACCGCCGCCGCCTTTTTAACGAGCGAGGATAAAAGGTTTATACCCAATGACATATTTGCGGTAAAGAAAATCGCAATATCCTTTGATGCTTCTTTAATCAGGTCAATTTGTTCTTTTGAATATCCCGTTGTCGCTAAAACACAGGGGATATTATGCTTTTTTGCAAAGTTAAGTATGCTTTCCAAAAGCGACGGATTTGAAAAATCAATAATAACATCGGGGATAATGCTGACATCATCAAATGATGTAAAAATAGGGAAATCGGTATTTCCTGACATTCTGTCAACACCGCAAACCACCCTATATCCGTCATTTGAACTTGTAAGCTCGGTAATCTTTTTTCCGACATGGCCGAGCGCACCCGAAATAAGTATTTTTAACATCTTTTTTATTCCTTTTTTAGAATTTTAAGCCCATTTCCGAAAGCTTTGATTTAATAAGCTCTATGTTTTCCTTTGAGGTGTTAAAAAGCGGTAATCTCAAAGGCCCTGCACCCATATTAAGAATATTCATAGCTTCTTTTACGGGTATCGGGTTTACATCGCAGAACATAGCATTCATAATGCCGATGGCTTTAACCTGCATTTCGCTTGCCTTATCCTTGTCGCCGTGTAAATAGTTATAGCATAAATCGTGCATATACTTAGGCATTATATTAGAAAGCACTGAAATTACACCTGAGCCACCGACCGACATAATCGGTACGGTTTGGTCGTCGTTGCCTGAATAAATTGTTAAATCGTCACCGCAAAGATATTTAATCTCGGCAATCTTTGAAAGGTCTCCGCTTGCTTCCTTTACGGCAACAATATTTTTATGTTTGCTTAATTCCTTATATGTATTAGGTTTAATATCCATACCCGTTCTCGACGGAACATTATAAAGAATAATCGGCTTGTTAACACGGTCGGCAATATAATTATAATGAGTTATAAGCCCGTTTTGTGAGGTTTTGTTGTAGTACGGCGTTGTCATTAAAAATGCATCGGCACCGGCTTTTTCGGCATCGGCGCAAAGCTCAACCGAATAAACCGTATCGTTGCTTCCTGTGCCGGCAATAATCGGAACACGGCGGTTTGCTGCTTTAACGGCGGTTTCAATAACCTTAACATGCTCGTCATAACGCAAGGTTGCCTTTTCTCCGGTCGTTCCGCAGATAACCAATGCGTCAATGCCCTCTTTTATTTGTTCGTCAACAAGAGACGAAAGTCTTTCATAATTTACCGAGGTGTCGTCATTCATAGGAGTAATAAGAGCGGTAGCGGCGCCTTCAAAAATCTTATTTTTCATAATAATAACCCCCTAAATAAATTATATTAAACTAAATTAGTCAAAATAACCCTTTGCGGCAAGTAATTCGGCGAGCAAAACACCGCCGCCGGCAGCACCACGCAAAGTGTTGTGCGAAAGGCAAACAAATTTGTAGTCATATTGACTGTCGTTGCGGAGTCTTCCGCAGGATATAGCCATACCGCCCTCTAAATCACGGTTTAACTTTGTTTGAGGCATATTGTCCTCTTCAAAATAATTAAGGAACTGCTTCGGTGCGTGGGGAAGGTTAAGTTCTTGCGGCTCACCGCTGTAATTTTTCCAAACATCTTTAATTTGCTCTACGGTCGGCTTTTCCTTAAATGTTACGAAAACAGCCGCCATGTGTCCGTCCGAAACCGGAACACGAAGACATTGTGCGGTAAATTTCGGACTGTCTGCGGGAACGATTTTGTCATTCTCGATTTTACCCCAAATTTTAAGCGGTTCGCATTCGCTCTTTTCTTCTTCGCCGCCGATATACGGAATAACATTGTCAATCATTTCGGGCCAACGCTCAAAGGTTTTACCGGCGCCCGAAATTGCCTGATAAGTGCAAACTAAAACCTTGTCAACGCCGAATTCTTTATCGAGCGGATAAAGAGCGGGAACATAGCTTTGAAGCGAGCAGTTTGATTTTACGGCAATAAAGCCCTTTTTGGTACCGAGGCGCTTTCTTTGTGCATCAATAATTTTGATATGGTCGGCATTAAGCTCCGGAATAACCATAGGAACATCAGGAGTTTTTCTGTTTGCGCTGTTGTTTGAAACAACGGGGCATTCTTTTTTAGCATACATTTCTTCAAGCGCTAAAATTTCGTCCTTTTTCATATCAACGGCGCAAAAAACAAAATCGACCTTTGAAACAACCTTGTCAATGTCAGCCGTTGCATCAAAAACAAGCATATTTTTAAGATTTTCGGGCATCGGGTCTTTCATAGCCCATCTGTTTGATACGGCTTCTTCATAGGTCTTGTTCGCACTTCTGCTGCTTGCGGCAAGAGCCGTAACATTAAACCACGGATGGTTTGCAAGCAATAAAGCAAATCTTTGACCTACCATACCGGTAGCGCCGATAATTCCAACATTGTATTTTTTCATAAAAGCACCTTCAAAAAACAACCATAAATTTTATTTGCACTTTGTCGCTAAATAATATATAATAATAGCAAATTATTACTGTTTTGTCAAATTATTTTATTAAGGGAATGTATGTTTTAATTATGAAAACAAGCGACTTTTTTTACGATTTGCCCGAAGAGCTTATCGCTCAAACCCCAATTGAGCCGAGAAATGCATCAAGGCTTATGCTTTTTAATAAAAGAACGGGCGAGCTTGAACATAGGATTTTTAAGGATTTAACCGATTTTCTTAAAGAGGGCGACTGCCTTATTCTAAACGATACAAGAGTTTTGCCTGCCCGTCTTTACGGCACAAGAGAGGATACCGGCGCCGTTGTTGAGTTTGTTTTGCTTAAACAAAGAGATTTGCTTACTTGGGAGGTTTTGGCAGGCCCCGGTAAGAAAGCAAAGGTCGGTAACCGTTTTAAGTTTAGCGATGATTTATCCTCTGAGGTAATTGAGGTTTTGCCAGACGGCAACCGAATTATAAAATTTACCTGCAACGGTGAATTTTTTGCGGTTTTGGATAAGGTCGGTCAAATGCCGTTACCGCCTTACATAAAAGAAAAACTTAACGATAGAGAAAGATACCAAACGGTTTATTCAAAGGAATTGGGGTCTGCCGCCGCACCTACTGCGGGGCTTCATTTTACAAAAGAGATGTTAGCCGAGCTTGAAAATAAAGGCATAAAAATCGCTTATGTTACTTTGCATGTGGGACTCGGAACATTCAGACCCGTTAAGGTTGAAGATATAACCGAACACCATATGCATACCGAACATTATTCTATTTCAAAAAGCACTGCCGATATTATAAATGAAACAAAGAAAAACGGCGGTAGGGTAATTTGCGTGGGCACGACCTCTTGCAGGACGGTTGAAAGCGCCATGCAAAAATTCGGTGAAATTAAAGAGTGTTCTGACGATACGGGAATTTTTATTTACCCCGGTTATAAATTTAAGTGTATGGATGCGCTTATTACGAATTTTCATTTGCCTGAAAGCACACTTATTATGCTTGTTTCGGCTTTTGCAGGGTATGAAAATACGATGAATGCTTATAAAACAGCCGTGAATGAAAAATACCGCTTTTTCAGTTTCGGTGATGCGATGTTTATTTATTAGGAGAAATTATGTATAAACTGCTTAAAGAAGAACACGGCGCCCGTAGGGGCGAATTCGTTACGAATAGGGGAACCGTTCAAACACCGGCTTTTATGAATGTTGCAACCGCCGGCGCCATCAAGGGTGCCGTTTCGGCAGAAGACCTTAAAACACTCGGCTGTCAGGTTATGCTTTCAAATACCTATCATCTTCATGTAAGACCGGGTGATGAGGTTATTAAAAAGTGTGGTGGACTTCATACTTTTTCCACCTTTGACGGCCCTATTTTGACCGACAGCGGCGGATTTCAGGTGTTTTCGCTTGCAAAACTCCGCCATATTGAAGAAGAGGGCGTAACTTTCCATAGCCATATTGACGGCAAAAAAATATTTATGGGCCCAGAAGAGAGTATGCAAATACAGTCAAATCTCGGCTCTACCATTGCTATGGCATTTGATGAATGTGTCGAAAATCCTGCCGAATATTCCTATTCAAAGGCGTCCTGCGAAAGAACAACAAGATGGCTTAAACGCTGTAAGGATAAGATGGCTGAACTTAACTCTCTTGAAGATACCGTAAACAAAGAGCAAATGCTTTTTGGTATAAATCAGGGTTGCACCTATAATGACCTTCGTATAGAGCATATGAAAGAAATTGCCGATTTAGACCTTGACGGTTATGCCGTAGGCGGTCTTGCGGTAGGCGAGCCGACCGAAGTTATGTATGATGTTCTCGAAAATGTTACTCCATTTATGCCAAAAGATAAAATAAGATATCTGATGGGTGTCGGTACACCGCTTAACATATTAAACGGTGTCGAACGGGGAATTGACCTTTTCGACTGCGTAATGCCGAGCCGTAACGCAAGACACGGGCATTTGTTTACCTCAAAGGGTATAATAAATATCAATAATAACAAGTACGAGTACGATATGACGCCGATTGACGACGAATGCGACTGCCCTGTTTGTAAAAGATACAGTAAGGCATATATAAGGCATCTTCTTAAAAGCGGCGAAATGCTTTCAAGCCGTCTTCTTGTTATGCATAATCTTTGGTTTTACAATCATCTTATGGAAGATATAAGAGATGCGCTTGATAACGGAAAATTTGCCGAATTCAAGGCGGAAAAAGAAAAAATTTACGGTAATAGAATATGAAATATCAAAGAGTCGCTTGTTTGCGGCTCTTTTTTTAGCACAATTTTCGATAAATTGTATGTTTTTTCTTGAAATTTACAATATGTTGTGCTATAATTTACAATGTAGTTTTATGCAAAATATTTTGATGGGTGGTAATTAAATGAAATGTCCGTATTGTTCCTACGATGAAAGTAAAGTTATCGATTCAAGACCTACCGACGAAGGCGAAAAAATCCGCAGGAGAAGAGAATGCTTGAAATGCGGAAAGCGTTTTACAACCTATGAGATGATTGAAAGCTTGCCTGTTATTGTTATTAAGCGTGACCGTTCAAGAGAACCGTTTAACAGAGAAAAGCTTATGAACGGTATGCTTCGTGCCTGCGAAAAGAGGCCCGTTTCTATTGATATGCTCGAAAAAGCAATAGACGAAATCGAGGCCGCTATTCAAAATTCTCTTGACCGTGAGGTTACAAGTGAAAAGGTCGGCGAGCTTACTATGGAAAAGCTTAAAGCTATCGACGAGGTAGCTTATGTAAGATTTGCCTCGGTTTACAGACAGTTTAAGGATATAAGCACCTTTATGGGTGAACTTGAAAAACTTATAAATAAGACAAAATAACTCGGAGAACGATATGAACGAAAACGAACTGTTAGCGGAGCTTTTGCTTCCCGATATTGACAAAACGCCCGAATATTACGAAAATTTGTATTCTCAAAGAGATTTGGAGGAGGGTGCAAGAGTAACGAGAGTTGCGCCGAGCCCTACGGGGTATTTGCATCTCGGAACGCTCTTTACGGCTCTTGTTAACCGTATAACCGCTACAAGCACAAAGGGTATTTTCTTTACAAGAATTGAAGATACCGATAAAAAGCGTGAGGTTGAGGGCGGAATAGAGAATATTATTGACGGACTTAACCGTTTCGGTATAGCTATTGACGAAGGGTTTATAAGCGGAACGAAAGAGTCGGGAATATACGGCCCCTATCAGCAGTCAAAGAGAGCCGAAATTTATCAAACTTATGTTAAAGACCTTATAAAAAAGGGTTTTGCTTATCCTTGCTTTTGTACTGCCGAAGATTTGGAAGAGGTTAGAAAAGAGCAGGAAGCAAATAAAATAAGAACAGGTTATCACGGCGAGTATGCAAAGCACAGAAATATAACCTACAATGAAGCAAAGGCGCTTATTGACGAGGGTAAACCCTTTGTTGTCCGTTTGCGTTCGCAGGGGAACGAAGAAAACAAGGTCATATTTGAGGATATGATAAAGGGTAAAATCGAAATGCCCGAAAACGACGAAGATTTTGTTTTGCTTAAATCTGACGGAATACCTACATACCATTTTGCCCATGCTGTTGATGACCACCTAATGCATACAACCCATGTTATGCGTGGCGACGAGTGGATTTCCTCAACACCTAAACATATCGAACTTTTTAAGCTTTTAGGGTTTAAGGTGCCTAAATACGCTCATATTTCGCCGATAATGAAACTTGATAACGGTGCAAAGCGTAAAATTTCAAAGCGCAAAGACCCCGAGGCAGCCGTTCATTTCTTTATTGAAGAGGGCTACGAGCCGATAAGCGTTATCGAATATCTTATGACAATCGCCGCATCCGATTTTGAAGACTTTCGCCGAGCCAACCCCGATGCCGATTACCGCACCTTTAAGTTTAATCTTAAAAAGATGTCCGTTTCGGGTGCGCTTTTTGACCAAAACAAACTTAATGATATAAGTAAAATCAAGATTTCAAAAATGAATTCAAGCGAGGTTTACGATAAAGTAACCGCTTGGAGTAATGAATTTGATAATGATTTTTACGGTATCCTTGTTAAAAATCCCGAGTATTCAAAGCGTGTTTTTGCGATTGATAGGGACGGCGCTCAAAAGCCCCGTAAGGATATTGCAAAATGGAATGAAATCAAAGACTTTTATTCCTATATGTTTGAAGAACTTTACGAAGAAAATACCGAAATGCCCGAAAACATAGAAACTGCCGATATTAAAGCATTTTTAACGGAATATCTTAATGTTTATAACCAAAACGATGACCGTAACGAATGGTTTAATAAGATTAAAGAAATTGCTCCGAAACTCGGTTTTGCCGCCGACACAAAGGAGTATAAAGCAAATCCCGAAAACTTTAAGGGCAGTGCGGGCGATTTAAGCACGGTTCTGCGTATTGCCGTAACGGGCAGAAGAAATACCCCCGATTTATGCAGTATTATGCAGGTTTTGGGTAAAGATACCTGTATTAAACGAATAAACAAAGTAATAGAGGTTTTATAATAATGGACGAAAAATTACTTGAAGAAGAAATAAAACCGTCAAATTTTATTCATGATTTTATTGACGAAGATTTAAGCGAGGGCGTTTACAGTAAGGTGCAAACCCGTTTTCCGCCCGAGCCGAACGGCTACCTTCATATAGGCCATGCAAAAGCGATTTGCATAGATTTCGGTACAGCCGAAAAATACGGCGGTAAGTGTAATCTTCGCTTTGACGATACTAACCCGACAAAAGAAGATGTCGAGTATGTTGATGCCATAAAAGAGGATATCGAGTGGCTTGGTTTTAAGTGGGATAATATCTATTTTGCCTCCGATTATTTTGATTTTATCTACGAATGTGCGTTAAAACTTATTGATAAAGGGCTCGCCTTCGTTGACGAGTCAACCCCCGAAGAAATTAAGGAAATGAGGGGAACATTAACCGAAGCAGGTAAGGAAAGTCCCTACCGTAACCGCCCTATAAGCGAAACAAAAGAACTCTTTAAGAAGATGACCGACGGACTTGTTGAAGAGGGGAAAATGGTGCTTCGTGCAAAAATTGATATGACCTCTTCTAACCTTAATATGCGTGACCCGATTATCTACCGTGTTCTAAAAGCCACGCATCACAGAACGGGTGATAAATGGTGTGTTTACCCGATGTATGACTTTGCGCATCCGCTTTCCGATGCGAAAGAGGGCGTAACCCATTCGCTTTGTTCTTTGGAATTTGAAAACCATAGACCGCTTTATAATTGGGTGCTTGAAGCGTGTGAAATTGAAACTCCGCCACGCCAAATTGAGTTTGCAAGAATGAATGTTAATTATACCTTAACAAGTAAGCGAAAATGCTTAAAGCTTGTAAATGATAACCTTGTAAGCGGTTGGGATGACCCCCGTATGGCTACCATTTGCGGTATGAGAAGAAGGGGATACCCGAGCGAGGCAGTGCGTGCTTTTGTTGATAAAATCGGTGTTTCAAAGGCGTATAGTGTTATCGACTATGCACTTTTGGAATCCTGCGTGCGTGATTATCTTAATGAAAACGCCGATAGAGCAATGGCTGTTCTTCGTCCGCTGAAAGTTGTTATCGATAACTACCCCGACGGCAAATGCGAGGAAATAGAGGTCGATATCAACCCGAATAAACCCGAAAAAGGCAAGAAAACCGTTATTTTCTCGAAAGAGATTTATATTGAACAGGACGATTTTTGCCTAAATCCGTCCGGAAAGTATTTTAGACTTTGCCCCGAAAAGGAAGTTCGCTTAAAGGGCGCTTACTATGTTAAATATGCTTCACACGAGGAAGACGAAAACGGTAATATTACGGTTGTTCACTGCACCTATGACCCCGAAAGCCGTGGCGGTGAAACGCCCGACGGAAGAAAGGTTAAGGGAACGCTTCATTGGGTAAGCGTAGAACACTGCGCTACTGCTACCGTCCGTCTTTATGACCGTCTTTTCAATGTTGAAAACCCGTCCGATGAAGAGGGTGTTTCTTCGTTTGCCGATAACCTTAATCCCGAATCTTTAACCGTTCTCGAAAACTGTAAAATTGATGCCGATTTGGCTCTTTCTAAGGTCGGAGATAAGTTCCAGTTTATGCGTCAGGGTTATTTTTGCCTTGATAAAGATTCGACCAAGGATAATCTCATTTTTAACAGAACAGTAGGTCTTAAAGACTCTTTTTCAAAAAAACTATGATTAAAGTAAAAGATGTTTTTGATTTTCTAAACAGTAAGTTTCCTGTTACCGATGCCTGCGATTTTGATAATGTCGGTATTTTGGTCGGGGACTCCGATATGGAAGTAAAGGGCGTTCTTGTTGCTCTTGACTGTACTGTTAATGCGGTAAAAAAAGCGGAAAAAATCGGCGCCAACTTAATTGTTACGCATCACCCCGTTATTTTTGACGGTATAAAAACCGTGAACGAAGATTCGGTGGTTTTTGAGCTTTTAACAAATAATATTGCCGTTATTTCAATGCATACGAATTACGATGTCGGTAAAGGCGGTCTTAACGATTTCCTTTGCGAGAAGCTCGGACTTTCTGATGTTAAAAAATTCAAAGCCGATGACGGATATTTATTAAATAGCGCCGTTTCGCCGATAAGCGACCCCGAAGAACTTGCTGAAAACATAAAAACCACTCTCGGTTTTTCCTGCCGTTTCGTTTTGGGAAGACCTATAAAAAATGTGCTTGTTTGCTCGGGCTCGGGCGGTGAATTTATAAATGATACCCTAAAATACGGATTTGATGCGCTTATTACCGCCGATGTAAAGCATAATCAGTTTGTTACGGCTCTGAATCATAATATAACGCTGATTGATGCAGGGCATTTTGCAACCGAGAATATTTGCGTTGATGCATTTTCTTCGCTTATAAAATCTCGGTTTAACGGACTGAATGTTCAAAAATTCGATGATATGAAAATAAAATTTAATTAGTAACATATAATACAAGCCGTCTTTCATAAGGTTAAGTGAAAGGCGGCGTTTTTATGTCAAAATTCGGTATAAATAAAGATTTTCATTTTTTAGTCATTACAAAAAAGCATATCATTATAGCAGTTTGCGTAGTTTTATCGCTCGTTACGGTTTTTACGGTAAGCAGGTCGGCTATCGCAAACAGTGATAGAAAGTTGCCGATTTACTGTGTCGAAACCGATAAAAAAAGAATAGCCATATCCTTTGATGCGGCTTGGGGTAATGAAGATACATCAAATCTTGTAAAAACTCTAAAAAAATACGATGTTCCCGCAACATTTTTCCTTGTCGGCGCTTGGGTTGATAAATACCCCGAAAGTGTAAAAGAAATAGCAAAAGCAGGTAACGAAATCGGCAACCATTCAAACACCCACCCATATATGACCGATTTGCCGAAAACCAAAATGATAGACGAAATAATAAGCTGTAATGAAAAAATCAAATCGCTTATCGGCGTTGCCCCTACGCTTTTAAGACCGCCCTACGGCGATTACGATAACATAGTTGTCGAAACGGTGGAAGAATGTAAAATGAAAACAATTCAGTGGTCGGTTGACTCTCTTGATTGGAAAGAGAGCGCAACGGCAGACAGTATCTATAACAGGGTAGTAAGCAAGGTGCAAAACGGCTCGATTATCCTAATGCATAACGGCGCAAAGCCCACCCCCGAAGCATTGCCCCGAATACTCGAAACCTTAAAAAAAGACGGATACGAGTTTGTGCTCATATCCGACCTTATAATGAAAGATAATTACACAATCGACCATACGGGAAAACAGTGTAAAGCAGATAATTAAAAGCACCCGTTACGGAATGCTTGACAAAATAAAATAATATGGTATAATATAAGTGAAATAAGGCATACCGTATAGACGGTTAGTCCTTAAAAGTTATCGAAAAATAATCGCCAACTTTTGCGGAGTCGGGCGGTTATTTTTTTATGCTTATTATGTAACCTGTGGCTACAACGAGGACTAACACTATTAAATAGTAATACTCCATAGCATCACCCCCTTAAATTAAGAGGGCAAATGCCCTCTTTTTAAGTGAGGGCTAACCGCCTACCGTTTAGGTACACCTTATTCCGAAAATATTATATCATAATCTAAACGGCTAATCAATGAAAATTTCCATTATGCTTTAATAGATAGTGCATCGTCCATGCAAAAATCAAAAATAAAATTTCTCATAAATTTATATACAAATTCATAAAGAAAGGTGGTATAATAATAAAATAAAGTTGAAAGGGCGGATGTTTTTTGAAAAGAATAAAAGCGGTTATTTCTTTAACTCTTTGCATAAGTTTTCTTATGACTTTCTGCTCTTGCAAGCATATAAAAAAGGATGCAAAAGAACTTTTGTCGAATACGGAAATCGACAGTGTTATAGAAAAAATTGATAAGGAAATAAAGGAAGGAATAAGTAAAATTCCCGATAATACCGCAGAGATTATCGAAAATGTTTTGCCGAATATTACAAAAAGCATTGATGTTACGGTCGAGAAAATAATCTCAACCGACGGCGAAATATCGGAGCCAAACCCGCAAAATAATATTTCGGACATTATTTTTAACAGTAATCATACCGCACTTTCTTCTTCAAAGTATTATCAGTATAATTCGTTAAGCGGTACCGCAAAGAGAGTATATGATGCCATAAACAATACCGTTCAAAGGTCGGCTAATAAGGTTGATTTGTCGGCATTTAATGTGAGCGAAAAGTTTGTTCTTTCGGTTTTTAAGAAATTCCTTGCCGATAATCCGCAGTATTTTTATGTTTCAAGATGCTGTATGATGGTATACGCCCGAAACCAAAAAGCCGTAAGGGCAGTTATGCTTCTTTATACCGACGGTGCAGTTACCGACGAATTTAATGAGAATTTTAACTTCATAAAAAAAGCCAACAGAGATACTATAAACCGGAAAATCGGGGAAATAGAAACGGCGGTAAGCGACATTATTTCAAAAATACCGAGCAATGTTGACGAGGTAATTAAAGAAAAGAAGATACACGATTATATTGATAAAACCTTAACTTATGACAGCGCCGCCGCAGATAGTATGAACAGCCGTGAAATTACCCTGCCACATGCATTCGACCTATACGGAGCGGTGGTTGAACATTCGGCAGTATGTGAAGGGTACTCAAAAATGTTTCAGTATCTTTGCTACTGTGTCGGCATAAATGCAACGCAGGTTTTCGGAACATCAAACGGCGGTAACCATATGTGGAATACGGTTAAAATAGATAACTGCTGGTATCAGGTTGATGTAACATGGGACGACTCCGACGGCGTTGTGGCATACGATTACTTTAACCTTATGGACGAAAGTATGTTAAAAGACCATATTGTTGACGATACCGATATTGCCGTTCCGAAATGCGCTTCAAATGCGAAATCGTTTAATAATACTTTTGCTTTTATAATTGACAGCCTGTCTTATTTGCCGAGAGATTATGAAAAAATAATAAGTAATGTTATTTTAGCAGGCGATGACTGTATTTATTTCTATTTCGGTAAAGATAAAATAAGCACTCAAACGATACAAAGATATATTTCCCGTTATATCACACGGAAAAGTTCGGATTTTTATAAATGTTTAGCAGGGCAGGGAAAACGGGCAGACAGCTTATTAGGTCAGCTTGGAGATTATATAATCATCACAATAAAATGAACGGCGAGGTTTTTATACCCCGCCGTTTTCGTATATATTCTTCTGAATTGTTACGGTTTCGAGTACTGTTTTTTCAATCGGTGTTGCAGTACAAACCGAAATGTAGTAATCATTATATTTAACCGCAGAAGCGTAAAGTTTCGTTTTGTTAATATCAATGGGTTTGCCCTCTAAAAGCGGTAAAACCGAAAAAGATTTAGGTGAAAGAGAGATACCTGACCCTTGCTGTTTCATAACGCTTTCTTTAAGTGTCCAAAGCGCAAAAAATCGGTTTACGGGGTCTATATCCGCCCATTCTTTTTCTTCACTTAAAAATAACTTTTCGGTTGCTTTTATACGGGAAGAGTCAATTTTTTCAATATCGCAACCTATTTCATTGTCCGAAGAAACGGCAATTACATAATCACCGCTATGTGAAATATTAAAGAAAATTCCGTCAGTATAGGGCTTTTTGTGTTCGTTATAGTATAGATTGCTTTCTTTGATGTTAAGAACGCCGTGAATTAAAAATCCGGCACCTAATGAGCGAAACTTATCTTCTTCCTTTGAAAAACCAAAAGCTCTTTTTGTTCTTTTAGGGAACAGTTTTTCGCAGTATTCGGTCGAGAGCTTTTTAATGTCATTTATATCTAAAACATTAACAGTAATATCCATAAGCTTATTCTAACTGACCGGGGAGTTTTAATTTTTCTTTTTTAGGGAATGTCGCATCGTATTTTTCAAAATCTTCGGGGTTTTCAAAACCGACAAAATAACCTTTCGGTGTTGAATATTCGCCCGTAATATTGTCTAAATAACCCTTTTCGAGTTCGATAAGCAAAAAGAAAGAGGAATCGGCGCCTTCGGGCAAGCCGTGATAACGGATACCGAATTTGCTTGCATAGTCAAAACCGCTTTTGCCGTAAAAATCAATGTTACCCTCAAAACAAATCGCTTTGTACCCTAATTCTTTTGCTTTTTTAAGGGAATAATCAAGCAAAATTTTGCCGTAACCCCGTCTTTTCAGTTCGGGTGTAATACAGATAGGTCCCATGGTGAGTATCGGAATAGTAAGGCCGTCGTCAGCGTCTATTTTTGCTTTGACAAATATGTTTTGCCCGATAATTTCGCCGTCCTTTTCCATTACAAAGTCAAGTTCGCTTATAAAGTCGGGGTCATTTCTTAAATGTTTTAGAACATAATGTTCAAGACACCCCGGTCTATATACATTCCAAAAGCTTTCTCTGACTAAATTTTCGACCGTTCTGTAATCGCTTTCATTTTCGAGCCGAATGTTTATATCTTTTTTATCCATAGTTTTTCTCCGTGTAAAAGTTATTTGCCGATTTTTGCCTGCACAAATTTTTCGGTCAATTTACAAGATAAGTTTAGCATATTTTTGCTCATTTTTCAACGGTTTTGCTATAATATAAAATATTTGCTAAATTTTGTAAAAAAATTGCTTGACAAATAAAAAAAACCGTGTTAAAATAAGTCAAATTTTTATTAAATATTATATATGAATAGCTATGATGAAGACGGCTGATAACAAGTACTTTAAGAGAGTCGATGGTTGGTGTGAAATCGGCAGGAAAGTTTTCAAGTCCTATCACTTCTGAGCTGAAAACCCGAAAAGTCTTTTTAGGTTTAGTAGAGTTTTTCGTATGACTGCGTTAAAGTTGCGACTATGGTTCCAAGAGAGGCAGTTTTACTGCAATTTGAGTGGTACCGCGAGTGAAAATAACACCCGTCTCAAAGTTCGTGAGACGGGTGCGTTTATTTTTAAGTGAAAATTTTCATTTAATGCCTTTTTTAAGTATGGGGGTTAGCAAAAAGATGTCAAATGTTTCTACCGATAAGCTGAAAGAAATTGCCTTGCGTATTAAGGAAATGCGTGAGATTATAGGGCTTACTGTCGGCGAAATGGCGGAAAAGACCGAAGTAACCGTAGAAGAATACGAAAATTACGAAAACGGTGAAATTGATTTTCCGTTTTCCTTTATTCATAAGTGCTCTATTGCTTTCGGTATCGGTATAAGCGATATTCTCGAAGGTAAAAGTGCGCATCTTTCTTCCTACACAATTACCCGTAAAGGTCAAGGACAGGAAACCGCCAAAGAAGACGGCATTGAAATTCAAAACTTGGCGCCTATGTTCAGAAATAAACTTTCGGAGCCGTATTGGGTGCATTATGAGTATAAAAAAGAACTTCAAGATAAGCCGATACATTTGGTTAAGCATTCGGGGCAGGAATTTGACCTTATATTAAAGGGCAGACTTAAAATTCAGGTCGGCGATAATATCGAATATTTAAGCGAGGGCGACAGCATTTATTATAACAGCTCTACACCTCACGGTATGATTGCGGTTGACGGGCAGGACTGTTATTTCGTAGCCGTCGTACTTACGGGTGATAACACTCCGCAAACCGAACTTAACGATACATTCTTCCCGCAAAGAAGCGTAAACAAAAAGCTTGTTTCCGATTCTTTTGTAAGTGTTCTTGAAAATGCAAACGGTACACCCGTTTCGATTGACTTTAAGGGCGAAGATAAATTTAATTTTGCCTTTGATATTGTCGATAAAATTGCCCGTAAAGAACCCGATAAACTTGCTATGATTCACCTTGATAAGAATAAGGTTGAGCATAAGTTTACATTTTTCGATATCAAGCGTGGCTCGGCGCAGTGTGCTAACTACTTTAAGAGTTTAGGCATCAAAAAAGGCGATAGGGTAATGCTCGTTCTTAAACGCCACTATGAATTTTGGTTCGCTATTTTGGGACTTCATAAATTGGGCGCAATAGCCATTCCCGCAACGGCACAGCTCCAATCCCACGATTTTGAGTACCGCTTTAATGCCGCAGGAATAAGCACCGTTATTTGTACTGCCGACGGCGAAACCGCAAATGAGGTGGATATTGCCGCAAAAACGAGTCCGACACTTATAAATAAACTTATTGTCGGCGAAACAAAAGAAGGTTGGCATAACTTTGACGAAGAATATGTGCTGTATAGCTCTCATTTTCACCGTGATGCCGATTCTCCCTGCGGTAATGACCCGATGCTTATGTTCTTTACATCGGGAACTACGGGTTATCCTAAAATCGCCGTACATAACTATAAATATCCGTTAGGACATTACTTAACGGCGAAATATTGGCACGGCGCCGAAGAGGGCGGCTTGCATTTTACCATTTCCGATACAGGTTGGGGCAAAGCGCTTTGGGGCAAGCTCTACGGTCAGTGGATGTGTGAAAGTGCAGTATTTACATACGATTTTGATAGATTTTCCGCCGCCGATATACTGCCTATGTTTGCAAAATACGGTATTACCACTTTTTGTGCGCCGCCTACAATGCTTAGAATGATGGTAAGAGAAGATATTTCCAAATACGATTTCTCTTCGGTTAAACATATGACTACTGCCGGCGAGGCACTAAACCCCGAGGTTTATAGGTTGTTCGAGAAAGCAACGGGGCTTCAAATTATGGAGGGCTTCGGTCAAACCGAGCTTACCCTTGCTATTGCAAATCTTCGTGGCAATCCGCATAAAATCGGCTCAATGGGTAAACCCGTTCCGCTATATGATATTAAGCTTATTGATGCCGACGGCAATCCCGTTCCCGACGGTGAGCCGGGCGAAATTGTTGTTTCGACCAAGGATAAAACACCTTGCGGTCTCTTTATGGGGTATTACCAAAACGAAGAGCAAACGAATGCCGTTTGGCACGACGGATATTATCATACGGGCGATACCGCTTGGCGGGACGAGGACGGCTACTACTGGTATGTCGGCAGAGTTGACGATGTTATTAAATCTTCGGGGTACCGTATAGGGCCCTTTGAAATCGAAAGCGTTATTATGGAGCTTCCCTATGTACTTGAATGCGGTGTTTCCGCCGCTCCCGACGAGGTAAGAGGACAGGTCGTTAAGGCAAGTATTGTTCTTGTAAAGGGTACAAAGGAAAGCGACGAGCTTAAAAAAGAAA
>JAZUFQ010000046.1:0-31058 GCA_045640745.1 Acutalibacteraceae bacterium | reverse complement strand
TGTAAGCGCAAACGACGAAAATATCATTCGTATTCGCTCGGAAGGATACAAAATGGATATTATCGAGCTTGATAACCTTTCGGTTTGTGCCGAAGAAACCGGCAGGTCGGCATCTCTTATAAGGGGTGTCTGCGCCGCTTTCAAAAACAAAGGTTATAATGTAGGCGGTTTTGATGCTTATACAACCTCCAATGTTCTTAAAGGCTCGGGACTTTCATCATCTGCCGCATTTGAGGTTTTGGTTTCTAATATAATTAACGGTATTTATAACGAAAATAAGGTTGACCCCGTTAATATTGCAAAGTATTCGCAGTTTGCCGAATGTGAATATTTCGGTAAGCCCTGCGGTTTGCTTGACCAAATGGCAAGCTCGGTAGGCGGATTTACTTATGCCGATTTCTTTGACCCCGCTAACCCTGTTGTTGAAAAAGTCGATGTTGATTTTGCAAAATCGGGTTATACTCTTTGCGTTGTCGATACGGGCGGCAATCATTCCGATTTAACGGCGGACTATGCCGACATTACGGTGGAAATGAAATCCGTTAGCGAATTTTTGGGTGATAAAAAGCATTTGAGAAATGTTCCCGAAAAAGAATTTTATGAGCAAATCGGTCAGCTTCGTAAATCCTGCGGTGACCGTGCCGTTCTTCGTGCTTTCCATTATTTCAACGAAAATAAGCGTGTTGAGGTGCAAAAAACGGCGCTTAAAAAAGCCGACTTTGAAACCTTCTTTAAGGAGGTTAATGCTTCGGGTGAATCTTCTTATAAATATCTTCAAAACCTTTATTCAAACTCAAATGTAAGCGAGCAGGGGCTTTGCGTTGCGATAGCTCTCACAAAGCAGTTTTTGGGTGATAAAGGTGCCTGCCGAGTTCACGGCGGCGGTTTTGCAGGTACAATACAGTGTTATATCCCGAATGACCGATTAAACGATTATCAGGAAATGATAGAAGATGTTTTCGGGAAGAATTCCTGCGTTCCGCTTAAAATAAGACCTGTCGGCGGTTACGAATTAGTTTTTTAATTTAGAGGTAAGGTTATGGCAAAAAGCAAAGCAAAAAAAATAACGGTAATTGTTATTTCGGTAATACTTATTTTGCTGTTACTTATGATTTCTTCGTTTTTTATTCTTAAAAAGGTCGGCGAAGACTCTTTTCATAAAAACGATAAAAACATTACTGTTTCGGGTGTTGATGACCTTGAAATAAACGAGGAGAGCATCGAGTATAACGGAAAAGAATATGTACTTAATAATGATGTTGTTTCCATACTTTTTTTAGGTGTTGATAAGGATAAACTGACCGATAATTTCGGCATCGGCGCAAACGGACAGGCGGACACGATTTTTGTTGCCGCACTTAACACCAAAACAAAAAAGATAAATTTGATACCTATTCAAAGAGAATCTATGGTCGATGTTGATATTTATAATACATCGGGCGGTTATGTCGGCGCAAAAAACGAGCAGATATGCTTGTCGTTTGCTTACGGAAAAGATGTAAACGACTCTTGCGAAAACACCAAGAAATCGGTAAGCCGACTGCTTTTCGGAATAAATGTAAGCAACTATATGGTTATGGATTTAGAGGGTATTGCAAAAATAACCAACCAAACGGGCGGAGTAACGCTAAACGCAATCGAAGACCTTAATTCATTAAGTCCACCCTGCAAAACAGGACAAACGGTTACACTTAAAGGCGAAAACGCAAGAAGATATGTTCAGGAAAGAACATACGAAATTGACGGCAGTACAAAAAGACTTGCAAGACAAAAGCAGTTTTTATCGGCCTTTGCTTCAAAGGTAGGAAACGATATTTTAGGTAATTTTACTTTGCTTAAAAAATATTACGATATAACTACGCCTTACATTTCAACCGATTTGTCTTTTGCTCAAATAACATATCTTACAAGCTCAATGATTACAAAGGACATCGGCGGACTGTTTAATTATGTTACGATTGACGGCGAACTTAAAGAGGGCGAAAAATGGGTTGAGTATTACCCCGACAAAACCTCAATCGTCAACGCCGTAATTGAGTGTTTTTATAAGGAAAAATAGAATTACTGCATAAACGCAAAAAGAAAAGGCACCAAAACGGTGCCTTTCGTTTTTTGATAATAAGTTATTAGTAAATATACGGTCGGGCATAAAAACTTTATGTTTGTACTGCTTTTATTCTCGAATTTGGGTGCCGAGCTTCTCGGCTGGAGAAGATTGACAATTAAAAGAGAAGCTTACGGTCGGGTATAAAAACTTTATGTTTGTACTGACAGTATTCTCGAATTTGGGTGCCGAGCTTCTCGGCTGGAGAGGATTGACAATTAAAAGAGAAGCTTACTGTCGGGTATAAAAACTTTATGTTTGTACTGACAGTATTCTCGAATTTGGGCGCCGAGCTTCTCGGCTGGAGAAGATTGAGAATTAAAAGAGAAGCTTACGGTCGGGTATAAAAACTTTATGTTTGTACTGACAGTATTCTCGAATTTGGGCGCCGAGCTTCTCGGCTGGAGACGATGAGACTCGCCCGACGCCTACCGGCGACGGCACGCACCCGAACTTTGCGACCGTTCACCGAAAGGTCGCAATTTTTCCTGACGGAAAAACCGTTCTGTTCGAGTCTCTTCCGATATATACACAAAAACAAAAGACACCAAAACGGTGCCTTTCGTTTTTGGTGGAGACGATGAGACTCGAACTCACTACCTCAACAATGCGAATGTTGCGCTCTCCCAGGTGAGCTACGCCCCCGAATATGCCACAAATGTGGCAATATTTAATTTACCGTATTCTATTTTATTCATTAAAATACTTTCTGTCAAGTGTCCGAAATCTTATCGCCGAAAGAATGTGTTGTTTTTCGATTAGCTCGCTTTCCGATAAATCGGCAATAGTTCTTGCGACTTTGAGAATACGGTCGTATGCACGGGCGCTCATTCCAAGCTCGTCAAAGCACCTGCTTAAATATTTTGAAGCATCTTCGGTTAAAACACAGTATTTTGAGAGCATTTTAGGTGTAAGCCGTGCGTTGCAGGTAACACCCGTACCTTTATATCGCTCAATTTGAATTTGCCTTGCTTTATTAACACGCTCTCTTATCTCGGCGGAGGTTTCTTCCTTTTCGGCGGTGCTTAAAGAATTATAATCAACGGGCGGAACTTCTATATGCAAATCTATTCGGTCAAGCATAGGCCCCGATATTTTGCCTAAATACTTGTTTACCATATTTTTGGTGCAGGTGCATACCTTTGTAGGATGCCCGTAATTTCCGCAGGGGCAGGGGTTCATAGCCGAAACAAGCATAACTGTGCTCGGATATGTAACACTGCCCGAAGCCCTTGAAACAGTGATTATTCCGTCTTCGATAGGTTGCCTTAATGCCTCCATTGCATCACGCTTGAATTCGGGTAGCTCGTCTAAAAACAAAACGCCGTTATGGGCTAACGATATTTCGCCGGGTTTCGGTATTGCTCCGCCGCCCGTAAGACCTACCGCCGAAACCGAATGGTGCGGCGAACGGAAAGGTCTTGTTGTTACAAGCGGACTTTCCTTTTTAAGAATACCTGCCACCGAATGTATTTTAGTTGTTTCTATCGACTCTTCAAAGGTCATTTCGGGGAGAATGGTCGGAAGCCGTTTCGCAAGCATACTTTTTCCCGACCCCGGAGGGCCTATCATTAGAATATTATGACCGCCGGCGGCGGCTACTTCAAGTGCCTTTTTGGCGGCATACTGTCCTTTTACTTCGCAAAAATCGGGCATATAATTTGTTTCTTCACTTATGTTTGCCGTAAAAACGGATTTTTGAAGCTCTATGTTTCCCGATAGGTGATTTATAAGCTCTTTGACCGTATGAACTCCGTAAACCGATATCCCGTCTACTACCGCCGACTCGGTTGCATTATCAAACGGCACAAAAATTTTGTTTATATTATTTTGCTTTGCCGCTATCGTCATGGCAAGAACACCGTTTACGGGTCTTATTTCGCCGTCAAGCGACAATTCGCCTATAAAGGCAAGATTATCGGTAGTTACATTTATTTGTTTTGAGGCGATAAGAATGGCAAGTAAAATAGGCAGGTCGTAAACAGCGCCTTCCTTTTTCTTATCGGCAGGGGCTAAATTTACGGTTATCCGCCCTGTCGGGAATTTGAAACCGCAGTTTTTTACGGCGGCTCTTACACGGTCTCTCGACTCCTTAACGGCGGCGTCGGGAAGCCCTACTATATCAAAGCAGGGAAGACCGCCCGAAACATCTGCCTCAATGTCAATCATATACGAGTCTATGCCGAAAAGTCCGATACTTTTAAGCTTTGAAAACATTTTGCTTACACTCCGTATTTTAATATATTCAGATTATACTCCAAAACAAACTTAAAAACAATAATATTGACGAAATTTGTCGCTTATAGTATAATTTTTTATGTTTGGAGGCGGAAAATATGAAAAAAGTTAAGATAACCGTTATGAAAAGGGCAATACACGACGATTTAATCGAAAAATACGAAAATCCTATCGAACACGCTTGCAAAATGGAAATTGGCGAAACATTTACGGCTAACGGTGACAATATACCAAGCGGGTTTTGCAGTAGTGCTTGGCAAAGTCTTTTGCCTTTTGTTTTGGCACTTTCAAGCGGCGGCGAGGATATTTATGACGGGTGGATGAAAAATAAAAAATCAGCTATGATTTCGTGTAACGACGGTTTTCGTCCTGTAAGTTTTTACCTTGAAACGCTTGACGAGGACATAGACTCTTGAAAGAATATTTTACAAAAGAAAAAATCGGAAAGTTTATTAAAAAAGCCATTTTCTTTTTACTTAATCCCCGTTTTTTGCTTTGCTTCGGCATAGCGTGGCTTATTACAAACGGTTGGGCTTATATCGCTTTCGGAATAGGAACATACCTGAAAATAAGTTGGCTTATTGTATTTTCAAGTGCATACCTTACATTTTTGTGGTTTCCGTTTACTCCCGAAAAGCTTATAACCGTAATAATTGCGATAGCTTTGCTTAATTTTCTGTTTCCTAACGATAAAAAGACGCTTGCGATACTAAAAAACCTTAAAGCAAAAATATCAGCCGACATTAAAAACAAAAAGAACAAAAATAAATAAAAAGGAATCCCCCGCTTTTTTAAGCGGGGGATTTTTATATAAAAGGGGCAATATCGGTTTTTCAAGGACAAGACCGGACTTATCGCCAATATAGGATATCCTTTTTTAGCCCTGATATATACTATGCTTAATTTAAGCAATCGGTGATTTTCTTACGAATAAAATTCCGAGAGTGTTTTTTCCGCAGTGCGAAGAAATGGTCGAGCCGGCACGGGTTAATAAAACCTCGTCGAAAATTCCCTTTTTGTTTACGGTTTCGACTAATTCCTTAACGATTTCGCCGTCGCAACCTGCGTGGGTGATGAATACACGGTCTTTTACAATATCGTCGGTGTTTTGCAGGCGCTCGTTAATATATTCTTTAAGTACATCGGCATATTTACCACGGTACTTTTTGCCGACACCCATAGCTCCGTTTTTAACCTCGATACACGGCTTTAATTTTAACAGATTTGCGCCCAAAACCGAAAGTGCCGAGCATCTTCCGCCTTTATAAAGGTATTCGAGACTGTCGATAACAAACGATGCTTCAACATTCGGCACCATTTCCGATACCTTATCGGCGATTTCTTTTGCGGATAATTTTTGCTCTTTCATATCGGCGGCGGCCAAAACCAAAAGTCCGCTTCCCGTCGAGAGATTCCTGGTGTCAACAACATAGACATTTTCAAAATCAGCCGCAGCAAGTAAAGCGTTATTGTAGGTTGATGACATTTCGGAGCTTAACGAAAAATGAATTACCGAGGCGCCGTCCTTTGTAAGCTCTTCAAAAAAGCTTAAATATTCGCCGACATTTGTAGCGGTAGTTTTCGGCAACTCGCCCGTTTTTGCGTGATGCTCGTAGATTTTATCGGCGTCAATATCAACGCCGTCTTTGTAGGTTGTAGTGCCGAGAGTAATGCCGAGCGAATTGACTTTTATATTATATCTTTCTATCAATTCTTTGCTTAAATCGGCAGTGCTGTCGGTTGAAATTATAATGTTTTCGCTCATTTAAGTTCCTCCGAAATTTAATATATTATTTTTTGCTTTTGACATTTGAAAGGGGATTTGAGTCAATGGCATTTTTAATTTGATTATCCGAAATATGGGTATAAATTTGTGTTGTTCCCAAATTTGCGTGGCCTAAAATATCTTTAAGAACACGGATATCAACATTTCCGTGCTGATACATAAGGGTTGCGGCGGTGTGCCTTAATTTGTGGGTAGAAAGTCCCTGACCGCCGAGCCCTGCTTTTTCAAGATATTTTTTAACAATAACCTGAACGGTTTTGTTGCTTATTCTTCTGTTATTTCGGCTTATAAAAAGCGCATTTTTATCGTTTGGATGTATGCTGTCATTAGGTCTTACCGCCATATAAGTTTGGACGGCACTTTTGCAGGCATCGTTTAGGTAAACTATTCTTTCCTTGTTGCCTTTACCGAGAAGACGCAGTGTTCCGTCCGAATGAATATCGCCTAAATTTATTCCGCAAAGCTCGGACAAACGCATTCCGCAGTTTAAGAAAAGAACAAGAATACAGTAATCTCTTTCTTTATACGCCCCGTCAACCGAGTTTAGAAGATTTAGCGAATCTTCAAGCGTAAGATGCTTTGGAAGCGCCTGCTTTACTTTTGGCGAATCAAGCATTTCGGCAGGGTTTACATCAATCAAATGAATTTGATTTGTAAGATACTTGAAGAAAATACGCAGTGTCGAGGTTTTTCTTGCTCTTGTTGCGGCGCTGTTGCCTCGGTTGTCCTTGCAAAAGACTATAAACGAGTAGAGGTCGGAAATGGTTATAGAGCTTATTAGCTCGGCATCAACATCGGATATGGAAATTTTATCAAACTCGGTGTCTTTACCGACCTTTCCACGAATTAACAAAATATATCTGAAAAAAGTTTGCAAATCAAGGTAGTATTCGTCAACCGAGCGGGACGATTTACCCTTGATCGTTTCGCTGTAAGTGAGAAAATCTCTTATTACAGGGGGAGCCGAAAGCAAAATATCGTGTTTCATGATAAATGCGGTAAACCCTACAACTCCTTTCGATATTTAATTTATTCTATCATAATTTTTTACATTTTTCAATAATATAACACAATAAATTGTGAAAAAATGCAATTTTATCACCATAACTTGTATATTATTCTTGACATAACCATTAAAAAATGTTAAAATTTATCTTGTCGAGTTATGTTTTCAGTAGCGAGAGAGCAAGCTTCGGCGTAGTAGATGACTGCTACTACTGATAATCGGGAGGTAAACAACGGCTCCCGTCGGACACTATATTAAAAACTGTCCGAGAACACCGTTTTTATATAAGGAGGTTTAAGACCTATGTTACCGTATATTATCGGTGCAGCAACTGCGGTTGTGCTCGGTGTTATCGGTTTTGCGACGGGTTCTTCTTACCGAAAGAAATCTGCCGAAAAGGCAATCGGCTCTGCCGAGGACGAAGCAAAACGGATATTAAACGATGCATTAAAAACTGCGGAAACTCGTAAAAAAGAAACATTGCTTGAAGCAAAGGATGAAATTCATCAGTTGCGTCAGGAAGCCGAAAAGGATTTAAGAGAGCGCAGAAGTGAAGTTCAGCGCCAAGAGCATAGACTCCTTCAAAGAGAAGAAATGCTTGATAAAAAATCGGACAACTTGGAGGCAAAGGAAGAAAAGTTAGCCCAAAGGGCAAAGGAAATTGACGCTAAAATAGAAGAATGCGAACTTCTTAAAAAGAGTCAAATGGAAATGCTCGAAAAGATTTCGGGTTATTCAAAGGAACAGGCAAAGTCATATTTACTCCAAATTTTAGACGGTGAGTTGACTCACGAAAAAGCCGTTAAAATTAAGGAATATGAGCAACAAATCAAGGACGAATCGGTAAATATCGCAAGAGAGGTTATCGGCAGGTCAATTCAGCGCTGTGCCGCTGACCATTCTTCCGAAATGACCGTTTCGGTTGTCGCTCTTCCTAATGACGAAATGAAGGGTAGAATTATCGGCCGTGAGGGTAGAAATATCCGTGCTATCGAAAACGCCACCGGTGTTGACCTTATTATTGACGATACACCCGAAGCAATCACCGTTTCGAGCTTTGAGCCGATTCGCCGTGAAATTGCAAGGGTAACACTTGAAAAGTTAATTCAGGACGGACGAATTCATCCGGCAAGAATTGAGGAAACGGTTGAAAAAGCAACCGCTGAGGTTGAAGCCGTAATCAAGCGTGAGGGCGAACAGGCAATGATAGCGTCGGGAGTTCATAATCTTAATCCCGAGCTTGTTAAGCTTTTGGGGCGTTTGCATTTCCGTACAAGCTACGGTCAAAATGTTCTTAACCATTCGCTTGAAGTTTGTCATTTGTCGGGAATTATTGCTTCCGAGCTCGGCGCCGATGTAACACTTGCAAAGCGTGCCGGACTTCTTCACGATATCGGTAAGGCAATCGACCATGAGCAGGAGGGTTCACATATCTCTCTCGGTGTTGAGGTTGCCAAGAAGTATAAGGAAAATGATGTAATTGTTAATGCTATTCACGCTCACCACGGTGAGGTTGAGACAAAATCGGTTATTGCTTGTATCGTTCAAGCCGCCGATGCTATTTCAGCCGCAAGACCGGGCGCAAGGCGTGAAAACATTGAAAACTATATCAAGCGTCTTGAAAAGTTAGAGGAAATCGCTAATTCCTTTAACGGTGTTGACGGTTCATTTGCAATTCAGGCAGGCCGTGAAATCAGAATTATCGTTAAGCCCGAGGTAGTAAGCGACGACCAAATGGTTATTATTGCCCGTGATATTGCAAAACGAGTTGAAGAAGAACTCGAATATCCGGGTCAAATCAAGGTTAATCTCATAAGAGAAAACCGTGTTGTTGACTACGCAAAATAATTTAATGAACTTAAAAAGCACTGCACAAATTTGTGCAGTGCTTTTTTACAAAAAAACCGAACGGGCAACCGTAGGGCAGGGGCTTGCTCCTGCCGTTTACATTTTCCCGTTTGTTTTCGGTAAATACAGTTCTCCCATACGAATATAATAATTCGTTTGATTATTATCTTATAAAGCTTGTTCGTACGGTTTCTTCCTTTTTTGGAAGGCCGTATTTTTCTTTTCCGAGATTTATTGATTTAATTAAGAATGCCATATTGTTTCCGAGCGTTCGCATAGTGCAAAGTCCCTCTTTGTCCTCGTTTGCTTCGCCTGCCGTTCTGCCGTGAACACCGTTCCAATAGTTGCTTGAAGCTATCGGCATACCGCTTATTGTAAAGTATTTGTTAAGTTCGTCAAATGTTGCGGTAATTCCGCCCCGTCTTGCAACCGCAACCGAGGCGCCGACCTTCATTGTTTTGTCAAAATTTCCGCTCATAAAAAGACGGTCTAAAAGGGAAATTAGCGTTCCGTTTGCCGAGGCATAGTAAACGGGCGTGCCGATAATAAGACCGTCGCAATTCTTAAACTTTTCGTTAATTTCGTTGACACCGTCATCATAAACGCATTTTCCTATTTTACTGCAACCGCCGCAAGCCGTACATCCACTTATGGTGTTGCTTCCGATACTCACAATCTCGAAATCAATTCCGTTTTCGTTAAGTGCTTTACCGATTTCGTTAAGTGCAATAATTGTGTTTCCGTTTTTGTTTGGACTTCCGTTAATCATTAAAACCTTCATTTTTTCACCTTAAACTTTTTTATATTTTAATTTTGTCGCCATTCCGCCCCTAATATGCCTTTCGCTTTTATTTTTTTGTAAAACGCTGTTTACCGCCTTAAAAAGCTCGGGGTCATCATTCATAAGTCTTTCGGTAACATCTTTATGCACGGTTGATTTAGACACCTTAAAGACCTTTGAGGCAGTACGCACGGTAGCGCCTGTTTCGGAAATATATTCCCCTAAAATTATGGCACGGTTTCGCATATCATCAATCATACAATCAACTCCAATAAAGATAGTTAATTATATGATTTATCCCGACAATATATTACAAAAGGCACTGCATTTAGCGGTGCCTTAAACTAAATTTAAGCAGTTTTTTTGCTCTTGCGCTGTTTCCAGCAAACCCAAAGCGGACCTGCGATAAACAATGAAGAGAAACAACCGGAAAGCAAGCCGAATGCCATCGGAATACCGAAGGTACGAAGACTTGTGAGTCCGTAAAGTTCGGCAACAACAATAATTGTAAGAACGGCAAGAACGGTAGTAACAGATGTTACGATGTTTCTTACCAAAACTCCGCTTATACTCTTGTTCATATTATCTTCAATGGTAAGTTGCGGATAATACTTTTTGTTTTCTCTTACACGGTCGTAAACAACGATTGTATCGTTAAGCGAATAACCGAGAATGGTAAGAACAACCGCCATATAGTTAGAATCAATTTGAAGTCTGAACACGGCGCAAACCGCAAATGTAACCGCAAGGTCAAGAATCAATGCGCATAGAGCGGTGAGAGCCGCCGAAATGCCACCGATATTCTTAAATCTTATACCTACATAGATTACAACGAAAATTGCGGTTAATGCAACAGCAACCATACTTTTTGCGAAGAAACCGCCTGCAACCGAAGGACTTACCGAGTTTGATTCGGAAAGTTCAATTTTGTTCTTGGCAAATTTCTTTTCGAGAGATTCGGTAATCTTTTGCTGAGTATCCGAATCAAGAGATTTCTTTCCCGAAATGTTGATTGCATAGGTCTTTGAACCGCCGTTAAAGCCTTCGTTTTGGCTAACGGTAAATACCGTTTTGCCGAGTACCGATTTAACATTCTTTTCAAAGTCGGCTTTTTTTATGTTGCCCGAATATGAATAGGCAATTCTTGCGCCGCCGCTGAAATTGATGTCCAAGCGAAGACCTGCAAATATGGAGAATGCTATACCTAAAACAATAATAACGGCATAAACGGCAAGAAGAATTTTCATTACCTTTTTGGAATTTATATTATTAAGCATTTTTCTTACCTCCATAAAGTGTAGGTTTTCTGAAAAGCTTTAACTGCGAAATGCTCTTCAACATATACTTAGAAGCAAGAACTCCCATGATAAGGTTAAAGATAACACCGATAATAAGTGTATAACCGAATGCGTAAATCGAACCGGTAATTGACGAGCCGAACAACGACATAATCGGTGAGAAGAGCTTAGCAATTATGCTGTCCGGTGTACCGAACGCACCCATAAGTACAAGCGATACAATAACGATTGTTACATTGCCGTCGATAATTGCGGATAAGCTGTTCTTAAAGCCCGAATCAATAGCGCCGTCGATTGTCTTGCCTTTTTTGAATTCATCACGGATACGCTCTGCGGCAATAACATTACAGTCAACACCGACACCGATAGAAAGAATGATACCGGCGATACCGGGAACTGTAAGTGTAAAGCTTGAAACACTCGGGAAGAAGCCCGAAATACAAGCAATCGTACCGGCAAGCTGACCCAAAAGTGCAATGCAGGCAACAAAGCCGTGCATTCTGTAACGGAAAAGCATTATAAGGCAAACCAAACCGAATGCGATAGCACCGGCAATAACCATAACCCGAAGCGCATTGTTACCGAGTGTCGGAGAAATGATTTGAAGCTTACCGCCCTCGCCCGTATTCTTGCCGTCTTCTACACTGTCGGTAGTAAGTGCAAACGGAAGAGCACCGGCGTTAATCTTATCGGCAAGCGATTTTGCGGCTTCTTCGGTAAAGTTACCGTAGATTATTGCTTCGCCGCCCGAAATTGCCTGTTGACAGCTTGCGGTAGAAATATTTGTGTCATCCATAAAGATTGAAATATTCGTACCGTTTGTAGCGGCGTTCGATGTCGCTCTGTAAAATTTGCTTGCGCCGTCGGAATTGAGCTTTAACGAAACAACATAGCCGTGCTCGTTAGTGTACTGCGATGTTGCTTTTTTAACAACCTCACCCGTCATAAACGGTTTTTCGGTTTTTGTATCGCCCTCGTGGAATTCGAGCTGTGCCGATGCGCTCAACTCTTTAATAGCTGCCTGCGGGTCGAAATCACCGTCGCCGGCAGTTCTCGGGAATCTTACGATTACCTGATGGTTTTTCGTATCGGTATAAACCTCATAATCCGTTATGTTAAGATTAACAAGACGGGTTTCGATGATGGCTTTTGCGGCCTGCATATCGTCAGCCGTTACCTTTACGCCTTTTTTGTCGGGTGAAAATACCGCTTCAACACCGCCGGAGATATCAATACCCCAACGGATGTCGCTCGCACCCTTGATATAAGTTTTCTTTGTATCGCCGAAGTAATCCGAAATTCCGAAGAAAGCTCCGTATGTAAGAGCCAAAATCAAAACGAAGATCACAAAAAATACCGGCTTGCCCACTCTTTTGGACTTCATTGACTAATCCTCCAATTCATTGTTCGGGATTATTTATGCAAAAACAATTCCGAATTCCTTAAAGACAAATCGCAATTTGTCCTAATATGGTAATATTATACTAAAAAACAAGTATAAAGTCAATTACAAATAAAGCAATTATACTGTTTTTTCCAAAGTTGCAAAACGAACGGCACAGGAAAGTATTTTTGCCGCAAGTTTTATTTCCTCTCTGCTTGGATATGAGGGCGCTATTCTGATGTTTGAATCGTCGGGGTCAAGACCGTACGGATAGGTCGCTCCGACATTTGTAAGCGTAAGACCGAGCTCTTTACAAAGCTCGCCGACACGCTTTGCACAGCCCTTCTTAACAAACAAGCTTATGAAATAACCGCCGTTCGGTTTATTCCATCTTGCGATATCGGCGTCTTTCAGAGATTTATCAAATTCGTCTAATACCGCTTCAAATTTAGGCCTTAAAATGTCACCGTGCTTTTTCATTTGGGCTTTAAGAGCGGCAGTATCGGGTAAAAATTTGATGTGTCTTAACTGATTTATTTTATCGGGGCCGATAGCTTGATATTTGAGTCTGCCCTTTATCATATCAACAATATTCTTACTGCCTGCCATAGCCGCAACTCCGGCGCCGGGGAAGGTGATTTTTGAGGTTGAGGCGAATATAATCGGCAAATCGGGATTTCCTGCCTTTTGACATTCATCAAATATATTTAATAGGTTGTCGCTTTGGTCATATAAATCGTGGATAACATAAGCATTATCCCAAAAGATATGAAAATCCTTTGCGGCGGGTTTTAAGTTTGCAAAACGGCGGACAACCTCGTCGGAATATGTAATACCCTCGGGATTTGAATATTTAGGAACACACCAAATACCTTTTACGGTTTCGTCCTTAACATATTCTTCGACCATATCCATATCGGGACCGTCATTTTTCATTGGAATTGTAATAAGCTCAAAACCGAAATATTCGGTTATGGCAAAATGTCTGTCATAACCGGGGGCAGGGCATAGAAATTTCCGCTTTTCTTCAAAGAGCCACGGTTTTCCGCCAAGACCGTGTGTCATACCTTGCGCTACCGTATCAAACATCATAGTAAGCGAAGCGTTACCGCCGATAATAACGCATTCGTTCGGAACACCTAAAACTTCGGCAAAAAGTTTCTTCATATCATTTATGCCGTCTAAACCTCCATAGTTTCGGCAGTCGGCTCCGTCAACCGTAAAGTCGCTTTCGGAGTTTACAAGATTAAGCATAGCGTTACTTAAATCGAGGTTTTCGCTTCCGGGCTTGCCCCTTGCCATATTTAAGGATAAATTTAGTGCCTTTAAGTTATCAAATTCTTCCTTTACTTTGTTAAATTCTTCTTTTAACTCTTCTTTTGTCATTTCCCGATATTTTTTCATAAAATCTACTCCTCTGAAATACGAGATAAAAGTCAACAACTTATTATATTCCTTTTTAAGGTATATTGCAACAAAAAAATGGGCGGTAAATACCGCCCGTAAAAATAATTTTTATTACTTAAACATTGTCTGAATGCCGTCAACAAATTCTCCGGCGGCTTTAATAACCTTTGCCGAGCCCTTGCTTAAACTGTGCTTATCGGTTAAAACGGCTTTTCCTATAATGGTTACGCTTGCACCGGCAATCATTCCGGCACCCATCCCTTTTATAAAGCTCATTGCACTTTTTTGCATATAAAAACCTCCCTTACACAGATTAGTTTGTCCGGAAAAGGGAGGTTTATTATTATTTTTTGAAATCCTTAAATGCAGGGTGGCATTTGTCCTTATCCGAAAGGTTAAGTTCTACACCGCTCGGGATAGGCCATTTTATGCCTATATCAGGGTCGTTCCACATAAGTCCGCCTTCGTCATTCGGATGATAAAAGTCATCAACCTTATAAACAAATTCGGCTTCGTCGGAAAGGACTAAAAATCCGTGAGCAAAATTTTTCGGAATAAAAAACTGCTTTTTGTTTTCGGCGGAAAGGATAACGCCCTCCCATTTACCGAAAGTCGGAGAGCCCTCTCTTAAATCAACGGCAACATCGAAAACCTCACCCTTTATACAGCGAACAAGCTTTGATTGACTGTACTGTTTTTGAAAATGAAGTCCACGAAGAACACCTTTTATTGACATAGACTGATTATCCTGAACGAAATCGACATCAATTCCGCCCTTTATAAAATCTTCCTTTTGATAGGTCTCCATAAAATATCCACGGCTGTCGCCGAATGCCGTCGGTTCAACTATAATAACACCGTCAATAGAAGTTTTAATAAAGTTAAACTTACCCAAGATTAAAGTTCCTTCTTTCCGCTGTACATTTTATCGTAATAATTCTGATAATCACCGCTTACGACATTTTGTACCCATTCTTCATTATCAAGATACCATTTCATTGTCTTTTTGATACCAACCTCAAAACAGGTTTCGGGATACCAACCGAGAGCGTCTTTAATCTTTTGCGGGTCGATACCGTATCTTCTGTCATGTCCCTTACGGTCGGTAACATGCTTAATCATATGTTCGCCTACGGTATCGTCAACATTTTCCTTAATGTACTCAATAATTGATTTTACGATAAAGATATTCGGCTTTTCGTTATGACCGCCGACATTGTAAACCTCGCCGAGTTTTCCGTCACGGATAACCATATCAATGGCTTTGCAGTGGTCTTCAACATAAAGCCAGTCACGAATTTGCATTCCGTCGCCGTAAACAGGCAAATCCTTATGTTTAAGGGTGTTGTTCATAATAAGCGGAATTAACTTTTCGGGGAATTGGAACGGGCCGTAGTTATTAGAACAACGGGTAATGTTAATCGGGAATTTATAGGTATCACCGAATGCCTTTACAAAAAGGTCGGCAGATGCTTTTGAAGAAGAATAGGGAGAATGGGGGTCAAGCGGAGTGGTTTCCATAAAATATCCTGTTTCGCCGAGAGTTCCGTAAACCTCATCGGTAGACACTTGGAGATATTTAACGCCCTCTTTATATTGGTCATCGCCCAACTCCCAAGCAACCTTTGCACATTGAAGCATATTAACGGTTCCCTCAACATTAGTTTTTACAAAAATTTCGGGGTTTGTAATACTTCTGTCAACATGGCTTTCGGCAGCGAAGTTTACAACATAGTCGATATCGTTTTCAGCGAAAATCTTTGAGATTGCTTCTCTGTCGCAAATATCCGCTTGAACAAAGCTGTAATTCGGGTTGTTTTCTACGCTTTTGAGGTTTTCGAGATTTCCGGCGTATGTAAGCTTATCAACATTGATAATTTTTACATCGTCGTACTTGTTAAGCATATAAATTACGAAATTTGAGCCGATAAATCCGGCACCGCCGGTAACAAGATAGGTTTTCATTTTGGTTAATCCTCCACTTTGCTTATATATTCTTTTAATGCAGTTTCCCAGTCACGCATTTCGTTGCCGACTGTGCATTTTAAGCCCATATTATCAAGAGACGAATAAGAAGGTCTCTTTGTAGGTACATTGTATTTTGAGTTGTATTCTTCGGTAGTGCAGGGGAATACAGCGTTATTATATCCCGAATACTCGGCAATTTTCACGGCGAAATCATACCATGAACATTCACCCTCACCCGTGCAGTGATAAATGCCGTATTCCTCGGTTAAGGCAAGCTTTAATAAATGATGTGCCAAATCGTTTGCGTTTGTCGGGTTGCCTCTTTGGTCGTTTACGACGGTTATCGAGCCATGCTCTTTAATTACACGCCTTACCGTTTTAACAAAATTCTTGCCGATATATCCGTAGAGCCAAGATGTACGGACGATAAAGGTTTTATCGTTAAAGGCAAGGGCATATTTCTCGCCAAGTGCCTTAGAAGCACCGTAAACACTTTGAGGGTCTATTAAATCCCATTCGACATACGGTTTTTTGCCGTCACCTGCAAAAACATAGTCAGTGGAAATATGAATAAATTTTGCACCGATTTTTTTAGCCCCGACAGCAAGGTTTTTAACGCCTAATGCATTTACCTTAAAGGCAACATCCTTCATAGTTTCACACCCGTCAACATTTGTCATGGCGGCACAGTTTATAATTATGTCCGGCTTGTTGCTTAAAATAAAATCGTTTGTGGCATCAAAATCCGTAATATCAAGATTATCAATATCTACGGGCAGTATTTGACAGTCCGAAAATTTGTCCGAAATATTACCGATTTCACTTTTTCCGGATTTAAGAATGGACTGCAACTCGTTGCCTAACTGTCCGTTGCATCCGGTAATCATTATCTTCATTTTTCTTTTCTCCTTAACAAGAATTTTATTCCCGAAATCGTATGAATAAGTAAGTATTTAAGTTTTTTGGCGCTTTCCCGCTCCCATTTATGAACAACCGAAAACTGCGGTAAAATTTGGACTTTGCCGAGTTTTTTGGCTCTCATGGTTAAATCAACATCTTCAAGATACATAAAATAACTTTCGTCAAATCCGCCGAGTTTTTTATACACATCGGTCCTTATGCAAAAGAAACAACCGCTGCAAAAATCAATTTCGGTGGGCTCGGTTAATTCCCTGTCTGCCCAAATATACTCGTTTCTTACAGCTTTAAGCAACCGCCCAAGAAACAGTCGCTTAAATGTTGGTGTTTCTTTTGGAAGCTTTTGCTCGGTGCCGTCCTCATTAAGTATTTTTGGCATACACATAACGGCAGTCGGGTTATTTTCCATATAATCGACCATATCCGAAAGAACATCGTTTTTAATTTCAATATCAGGGTTTATGACAAAATGATACTTGCCGAGATTTTGCTTTAAGGAAAGGTTATGTGCGGCGCCAAACCCCAAATTTTTATTGTTTTCAATCAAAACCGCATCGGTTGATTTAATCATTTCTACCGTGTTATCGGTAGAGCCGTTATCAAAAACATAAAGAGTTAAAGGATAGCGTTTGGTATATTTAAGGATAGTATTAACAGCAGTTACGGCGGTTTCTCCGTCATTAAAAGTTACGATAGATGCTGAAATGGAAATTTTATCCAAACACGGTACTCCCCTTATTTCAAAAATCCGTTTATAATCTCCTGCTCGGCTTGCTGTTCGGTAAGACCTAAGGTCATAAGCTTTATAAGCTGTTCGCCTGCAATTTTTCCGATAGCCGCCTCGTGAATGAGCGAGGCATCAATGTGATTTGCGCAAATTTCGGGGATTGCCTCAACCTTTGCGTTATCCATAATTATTGCATCGCATTCGGTATGTCCGTTACATAAATTGTTTCCGTTGATGTTCGATTTGAAGCTTTGGAAAGAATTGTCCTTTGCAACCGAACGGGAAATAACATTCGCACCCGAATTTTCGCCGTTTAGGTTGACCGTAAAATCGGTTTCGGCTTTTTGCGTGCCGTGAGTCATAATTTTTTCTTTTATAACAAGAGTTCCTTTGTCCGATACGCTCGACTTTGTAACTCTTTTTGTCGAATCAATGCCCTCAATTTGAGTGGTTTCCATTTCCATATAACCGCCCTCGGCGATATTTATAACGGTTGTCGGGTTCATAATATTTTCGCCCTTGCCGTCACCCTCGCCGTAGTGGCGCTCGATATATTTAACCTTTGCGTTTTTGCCGACAAAAAAGGTGTGAATTCCGTCGTGCCTTGACTCTTTATCGCCACAGTTATGAATACCGCAACCTGCCATAATCGTAACATCGGAATTTTCGCCGATTATAAAATCGTTATAGACTAAATCGGTAAGTCCCGATTTGTCAATAATAACGGGGATATGCACCGTTTCGCCATTGGTACCCGCTCTTATTATTATATCAATACCCGACTTGTCCGACTTGTTTCTGATATCAACATTCGGAGTGGTTTTTCGGTCTAACAAACCGCCGTTTGCACGAATGTTATATGCGCCCGTCGGTATATTTTCCATATCGGCAATGATTTTAAGAAGCTGTTTATCGGTTTCGTTAATCAAATTTTACCCTCCAAACTGTCGGTAAGAACACTGCAAGCGGCATTTGTTGCGCCCAAAAGTTCGGGTAAAATGTCGGATTTCGTACCGTATGCTTTAAGATTTCCGTTTGCGATAACGGCAACCTTATCGGCAATATTAAGTATTCTTTCCTGATGGGAAATTATAATAATCGAGCCGCCCAAATTCGAGTGCATTTTTTCAAATACATTTATAAGGTTATTAAAACTCCATAGGTCAATACCTGCTTCGGGCTCGTCGAACAAGGAAACCTTTGTCCCTCTTGCAAGAACGGTGGCAATTTCAATTCTTTTAAGTTCGCCGCCCGAAAGAGAAGCATTAACCTCACGGTCAACATAATCACGGGCGCAAAGTCCCACCTGCGACAAGTAATCGCAGGCAGTAGATACAGAAATGTCTTTTCCTGCCGCCAAAGAAATTAAATCTTTAACCGTTATGCCCTTAAATCTAACGGGTTGCTGAAATGCAAAGCTTATACCTTTTTTTGCTCTTTCGGTGATAGATAAATCGGTAATGTCCTCGCCGTCTAAAAGAATTTGCCCCGAGGTCGGCTTAATGATACCTGCTATAATTTTGGCAAGTGTTGATTTGCCTCCGCCGTTAGGTCCTGTTATTGCAATAAAACCGTTATCGAATTTTAATGAAATATCTTTAAGTATTTCTTTGTCACCGTTTTCGGTGGGTGCCGTAAAAGAAATATTTTTAAGTTCGAGCATAAATGCCTCCACGCATAATTAACTACCATAAATTATAACTTATTGTGACATAAAAATCAATACCAATATTGGATAATTACACCTATTATTATAATAAATTGTTTGCTTATTATACCTAACTGTGCTATACTCTTATCTGTGTTGGTGATGAGAAATGGAAAGAAACAATATTAAAGGAACGGTTATTCTTACAATCGGCTCGCTTATTTGGGGACTGGCGTTTGTCGTGCAAAATGCCGCCACCGATTTAATAACACCGTTTGCATTCAATTCGCTTCGTTCCTTGCTCGGTGCTTTTGTTATCTGGATTTTCCTGTTTGTCAAATCAAAAGCTACAAAGGTGCCTATATTTGAAAATACAAAGGAATATAAGAAAAGCGCACTTTTGGGCGGTATTATCTGCGGTTTGTTTTTGTTTCTTGCCGTAAATTTTCAACAGGTCGGACTGTCAGTTTACCCGAAAGGTGTCGCCGCCGAGGCAAGAGCGGGATTTTTAACGGCGCTTTATGTAATTTTCGTTCCGATAGCTTCGGTTTTGCTTAAAAAAAGAATACCGTTTCTTGTTTGGGTTGCGGTCATTATAGCAACCGTCGGGATTTACTTTTTATGTATGAATGAAAGCGGACTGCATATATATTTAGGCGATGTTCTTATGATTCTTTGTGCGGTGTCCTGCACGGCGCACATTTTGTTTGTGGACAAGTATTGTATTACTCTCGGCGGACCGCAGTTATCGTTTATTCAGTTTGTTGTCTGCGGTGTTCTTTCGGGCATTGTTTCGATTATATTTGAGCCGAGGACAACACTTGATAACATCTATGCCGCTTTACCGCTTATTCTCTATATGGGCATTATGTCAAGCGGTGTTGCTTATACGCTTCAAATAGTAGGTCAGAAATATACAGAGCCTGCAATCGCCTCAATTCCCATGAGCTTTGAAAGTGTTTTTGCAACGCTCGGCGGTTGGATTATTATGAATTCAAGACTTAATACAAGAGAGATTTTCGGTTGTGTTTTAATGTTTTGCGCTATTATTACGGCGCAGTTGCCCGATTTAATTACATTAAAGAAAAGGTGAAAAAATGTCAAAGCATACAAGAAAACAACTTATTTGGCGAAGAAGAATTTTTGTAGCTTCCTGCTTAATTATTGTTGCAGGAATTATTGTAGGCGCATATTTCGGAATTTCCGCCGTAATAAAGTCGTTCAATAAGCCGTCAAATGGCGGTGCAACGCCGAATTCAAGCATAAGTGAAAACAAAGATAACGGTAAAACGGATAAAGAGCCGAAAATAGTTTCAAGTGCCGTGGTTATAAGTACGGGGGATATTATGGTGCATTCAACCCAGCTTGACGGCGCAAAAACAAATAACGGTTACGATTTTACCGACTTTTTTAAGTATATAAAGCCGAAAATAAGCGCCGCCGACCTTGCCGTAGGAAATTTAGAGGTTACATTCGGCGGAACAGAAGCAGGTAAATACAGCGGTTATCCTGCTTTTAATACACCCGATTCGTTAGCCGATGTTATAAAAGATGCAGGGTTTGATTTAATGCTTACCACAAACAACCACTGTTACGATACGGGACTTGCGGGGCTTAAAAGGACTTTGTCTGTTCTTACCGATAAAAAATTAGATTATGTAGGCACTAAAAAAGTACCAACCGAAAAAGACTATGTAATTAAAAACATTAACGGAATAAAGCTCGGTATTACGGCTTTTTCGTATGAAAATAAATGTGATATTGTGGGTAGGAAATCGTTAAACGGAAATATCATTTCCGCCGAGGCGAATGACCTTGTAAACACCTTTAACTATGACAAAAAACCGGAGTTTTATGCGAGAGCGAAAAACATAGTTAAAAGTATGAAATCCGACGGCGCCGACAAGGTGATTTTCTATATGCATTGGGGCGAAGAATATCAGTTAAAAGAAAACGCACATCAGGACCAAATTGCGCAGGAGCTTTCAAGTTTGGGCGTTGATATTATTATCGGCAGTCATCCCCATGTTATAGAGCCCGTAAAACTTTTGTATGCAAGCGGTTCGGACCAAAAAACCGTATGCGTTTATTCTATGGGAAATGCCATTTCAAATCAACGGCAGGAAATTATGCACCCCGAATGCGTAACGGGACACACCGAAGACGGTATGCTGATAACATATAAATTCGATAAGTATTCCGACGGCTCGGTGGTTTTATCCGATTTTGATATTGTTCCCACTTGGGTAAATAAGTATAAAGTCACGGGCGTAAGCGGATACAGGTATTCTGTTATTCCGCTTGAAACAGCCGATAGTGGCAGTAACTTTGATTTAAGCGGCGAAGCACTTAATAAAAGCAACCGCTCGTTTATGCGGACAAAAGAGATAATTTCTGAGGGACTGACCGAAATACAAAATGATATAGGATGTAAGGTAAGATTTAATTAAAACGAAACATTTAATAAAAAATATGCTTTACATTTATTAAAAGTTATGATATACTACATTAAGTTACCGTATTCTGCGCTTTTGGTGGCTACCGCTTTTGCGGTTCACTCATGACCTTTTGCTCGGAATACCGGCGGACAAATATTGTTAAAGGAGTGAATTTGTTATGACAGCTGAAACAAAGAAGCAGGTAATGGCTGATTACGCCATTCACGAGGGCGACACCGGTTCTCCGGAAGTTCAGATTGCTCTTCTTACAACCCGTATCAATGAGCTTAATGCTCATTTAGAGGTTCATAAGAAGGACCATCATTCCCGTCGTGGTCTTCTTAAAATGGTAGGTCACAGAAGAAACCTTCTCGCTTACCTTCAAAAGAACGATATCGAAAGATACCGTGCTATCGTTAAGAAGCTCGGACTTCGTAAGTAATCGAAAAAATTTAAGCAAACCGAGCAATATCTCGGTTTGCTTTTATTTAGGCAGAGTTTTTTGTTGATTAGCGGTAAATCGAGTGCTTATATATTTATATGAGTATTGGATTTATTGCTAACCGAAAATCTCTGCTGATAAAAATAAAAAGGAGATTTTTGTATGTTTGAAAATTACAAGGTTTATGAAACCACTATTGCCGGCAGACCGTTTAAGCTCGAAACCGGCAAAATGGCAGGACTTGCCAATGCCGCATTTATGGCTTCCTACGGTGAAACAAGTGTACTTTGTACTGTTACCGCATCTTCAAAGCCCCGTGAAGGCGTTGACTTTTTCCCGCTTTCCGTTGACTATGAAGAAAAAATGTATGCCGTAGGCCGTTTCCCCGGCTCGTTCCAGAGAAGAGAGGGTAAGGCAAGCGAAAAAGCCATTCTTTCTTCCCGTTGTATCGACCGTCCTATCCGTCCGCTATTCCCGAAGGACATGCGTAACGACTGTTCGGTTGTTGCAACCGTTATGTCGGTTGACCCCGACTGCTCACCTGAAATTACTGCCGCTATCGGTGTTTCCGCCGCTATCGCAGTATCCGATATCCCGTGGGACGGTCCTATCGCTTCAACAAGCGTAGGTCTTGTAAACGGCGAAATCGTTATCAACCCGACTCTTGAACAAAGAGCCGTTACCGACCTTACCTTAACCGTTTCTTCAACCGAAGATTTGGTTGCCATGATTGAAGCCGGCGGTAACGAAATTCCCGACGACCTTATGTTTGACTGCATTATGGCAGGTCACGAGGTAAATAAGGAAATCGTTAAGTTTATTAAGGGTATCGTTGCTGAAATCGGTAAAGAAAAGTTTACCTTTGAATCAAGCAATCCCGACCCCGAGATTATGGCTGAAATCGAAGAATTTTGCATTGAAGATGTAAAGAAAGCACTTGATACCGACGATAAAAATGTTCGTGATGCCGCACTTCTTCCGATTTACGATGCGGTTCACGAGAAATTTGACGAGCGCTTTGAGGGTAACGAAGCTAAACTTGACGAGATTATGTATCTTGTTCAAAAGCATGTTGTCCGTTCTTGGCTTAAAGACGAGCATAAGCGTGTTGACGGAAGAGGAATTGACGAAATCCGTCCTCTTAACGCTCAAATTGACCTTTTGCCGAGAGCTCACGGCTCGGGTATGTTCACCCGTGGACAAACTCAGGTTTTGTCGGTTGCAACATTAGCACCTATCAGCGAAGCTCAAAAGCTTGACGGTCTTGATGAAGATGTTCAAAAGAGATATATCCACCACTATAATTTCCCCTCTTATTCAGTAGGCGAAACAAAGCCGTCAAGAGGCCCCGGCAGAAGAGAAATCGGACACGGTGCTTTGGCTGAGCGTGCTCTTGTTCCGGTAATTCCGAGTGTTGACGAATTCCCGTATGCTATCCGTGTTGTATCGGAAGTTCTTTCTTCAAACGGCTCAACATCGCAGGGCTCTATCTGCGGTTCAACGCTTGCTTTAATGGCTGCCGGTGTTCCGATTAAGGCGCCCGTTGCCGGTATTTCCTGCGGACTTATCACAGGCGATAAGGGCGTTTACGGCGACTTTATGACAATGGTTGATATTCAGGGCCTTGAAGATTTCTACGGCGATATGGACTTTAAGGTTGCAGGTACTCATAAGGGTATTACAGCAATTCAAATGGACTTAAAGGTACACGGTCTTACACCCGAAATCATTAAAGAAGCTTTTGCAAAGACACATAAGGCAAGAGATTATATTCTTGACGAGGTAATGCTTAAATGTATCCCCGAGTCCCGTGCCGAGCTTTCTAAATATGCTCCGAAGATGCTTACAACCGCTATTTCACCCGACAAAATCGGTGATGTTATCGGTAAGCAGGGTAAGGTTATTCAGTCTATTCAAGAACAGTGCGACTGTACTATCACTATTGAAGAGGACGGCAGAGTATTTGTTTCGGGTCTTGTTGTTGATAAGGCAAAGCAGGCAATCTCGATTATTGAGCTTATTGCCAATGACCCCGAGGTTGGCGCTATCTATTCCGGTAAGGTTACCCGTCTTATGACATTCGGCGCATTTGTTGAAATAGCTCCCGGAAAAGAAGGACTTGTTCACATTTCAAAGCTTGATGTCAAGAGAACCGAAAAGGTTGAAGATGTTGTTGCTGTCGGCGACCAAGTAATCGTTAAGGTTACCGAAATTGACGACCAAGGCAGAATAAACCTTTCAAGAAGAGATGCGCTTGTTGAGGTAAACGGCGCTGTTATTGAGGACGGTGCTGACGACGAACAGCCGAGAAAACCCCGCAAGCCTTTTAAGAAACACGATAAGTAATTATTGATAAAACATAAATTAAGGACACAAACTTTTTGGTTTGTGTCCTTTTTTATACATTTTATAAAAGCTCTGCGCCGATTTTTTTGCAGTAGTCGATTTCCGACTGTGGCCAAACCGAAGAATGAACTTCGCCGATATGTGCTTTTTGCAAGAGCAACATACAAAGCCGTGACTGACCTATTCCTCCGCCGATTGAAAGCGGTAATTCGTCATTCATAAGCGCTTTGTGGAAAGGAAGAGAAAGGCGTTCTTCTTTATTTTCGGCTTTAAGCTGACGGACAAGGGCTTCTTTATCAACACGAATACCCATTGAAGAAATTTCAAATGCACGGTCTAAAATTTTGTTGTAAATAAGGATATCACCGTTGAGAGTCCAATCGTCATAGTCGGGCGCTCTGCCGTCGTGCTTTTCTCCGCTTTTAAGCTTATCGCCAATACCGATAAGAAAAACTGCTCCGTATTCCTTTGCGATAATATCTTCTCTTTGTTTTGGAGTAAGTGTCGGATATTTTTCTTCAAGCTCATAAGTTGTAATAAAGCCGATGTTTTCGGGAAGATAGCAGTTTAATACGGGGTACTTTTCTTCGACTGCTTTTGCGGTTTTAAGTACGGCACCGTAAATGCTTTTAACTGTTTCTTTAAGATAGGGGAGTGTTCGGTCTTCTTTGGTTATTACCTTTTCCCAGTCCCATTGGTCAACATAAAGTGAATGAATGGCATCGCATTTTTCGTCACGGCGAATGGCATTCATATCGGTATAAAGTCCCATGTGAACGGGGAAATTGTATTTTGCAAGCGCGATTCTTTTCCATTTTGCAAGGCTGTGCACTACCTCAACGATTTCACCCGTTTCCAAAATATCAAAGCTTACAGGGCGCTCAATACCGTTCAGGTCATCGTTAAGACCGCTGTTTTTCGGTACAAAAAGCGGTGCCGATGCACGGGTTAAGTTAAGCGCTTCGCAAAGGTTTTCCTCGAATTTGTGCCTTAAAAAGCGGATTGCCTTTTGCGTTTCCAAAACATCTAATTTTTTAATGTATTTTTCCATAAAAATCTTCCTTTTAAGATATAGAGCCGACAGTTCTCGGATAGAGAATTACATCACGGATATTTTGGACACCCGTAACATACATAATTATCCTTTCAAGACCTAAACCAAAACCGCTGTGCGGAACAGAGCCGAATTTACGCAAAGAAATGTAATCCTCATAATCACTTAAATTCATATTCCGTGCGTTCATTGCATCAAGAAGTTTATCAAGGTCGGCTTCACGCTCACTGCAACCGATAATTTCTCCGACACCGGGTACTAAAAGGTCGGTTGCGGCAACCGTTTTGCCGTCGGGATTTTGTTTCATATAAAATGACTTGATTTCTTTCGGATAGTCGGTTAAGAATACCGGCTTTTTGCAAACGACTTCGGAAATATATCTTTCATGCTCGGTCATAAGGTCAAGTCCCCACTCAACGGGATATTTGAATTCTTCACCGCTCTCTTTAAGCGCCTCAATAGCTTCGGTGTAGGTCATAATTGCAAAATCGTTGTTTGCAACATTTTCGAGTTTTTCAATAAGACCTTTTTCAAAATGCGCATCAAAGAACTTTAACTCTTCGGGGCATTTCGTAAGAACCGCATTTATAATATGCTTAATAAGCGCCTCGGCGATTTCGATTATGTCGGGAAGCTCGGCGAATGCAACCTCCGGTTCAACATGCCAAAACTCCGCAACATGACGGGGGGTGTTGCTCTTTTCGGCTCTGAAAGAGGGACCGAATGTATAAATCTTACCGAGTGCCATAGCGGCAACCTCGCCCTCTAACTGTCCCGAAACCGAAAGTGCGGCACGGCGACCGAAAAAGTCAGCGGCATCGGCTTCGTCCTGCGTTTTGAAACCGTCGTCAACGCCTACCGTTGTAACACGGAACATTTCGCCTGCACCCTCGCAGTCGGAGGCGGTAATAAGCGGAGTATGAATATATGTGTAATGCTCGTTTTGGAAAAATTCGTGAATGGATGCCGAAACAACCGAGCGGACACGGAACACCGCATTAAAGGTGTTTGTGCGTACACGAAGCGCAGGGATAGTACGCAGATATTCGAGCGTATGGCGCTTTTTTTGAAGCGGATATTCGCTTGGACAAGTGCCTAAAACCTCAATACTTTCGGCATTTATTTCAACGCTGTCATTAGCAACGACCGATTTTACGACCTCGCCTGTAACCTTTAATGATGTGCCGAGCTTCATAAATTCGGATATATCATTCATCTTTTCTTTATCAATAACAATTTGAAGATGTTTAAGTGTCGTTCCGTCGTTAAGTTCTAAAAATGCCATATTTTTAGAGTCTCTTGATGTTCTTACCCAACCGCAAACGGTCGCTTTCGTACCGATTAAATTTTTGTCGTTAAGTACCTTATAAATGTCAATGTGTTTCATAAGTAAAACCCCCAAATATAAAAATAACGCCTATTCTCCCGAAAATATCAGGACGAATAGGCGAAAGACTTTTATCCGCGGTGCCACCCGATTTACCGCAAAAGCGGTCAGCTCAACAGCAATAAACTGCTTACGATTTTAACGCATCGTTTACGGCGCACCTACTAAGCTTTCGCTTTTCAGATTGCAGCTAAAAAGTGTTATTCCCAAAACCCGTACTGCTGCGTTTACACTCTCCGCAACTCACTGAAAGCCAAAGATTAAGGTACTTTTCTTTCTCAACGCTTTTCAAATATATGATTATTATATACAAAAAAACAAATTTGTCAACTTTTTTAATTTGGCTTATCCTAAATTAACAATAATTACACCGTCTACCCATTCAATAGAACCACTATTTGGATAAATGGCCATACCGTCTATGTTATGCTTTTTAATAAAACTATCAGAGTCTTCTTCTGAGAGTATGTTCAAATCAGCACCCAAATAATATTTGAAGAATTTTTCTCTGCTGTATGCATTTGGCAAATCAAAATGCCCGGGAACTTCATATACATACGGAACATCTTTCTGAATATTAGTTGCAATTGCAGACTTTCCGTTAATAAGAATGGGTGTATCTTCAGAGTATTCCGGCATCATACGGATTTGTGCGGTAAGCACGGTATAGTTTGAGTATGTAGCTTCATATACCAAGTGATTTGATAATGCATCTTTATTAGTTAAATAGGAGTTGCTTAAAATGATTATCAATAAGAAAATAGAAAAAATAGATCGAACATTGTGTTTGTTATTTAATCCTTTTGAGATAATCACGAATGCAACAAAATAAAAAGCAAGTAAGCTGAACCGCACTAACATATGGAAATTGTCGCCGACCAAAAGATATGCGGTACAAGCAAAAACAAAAGATATTAAGAGGAGAATTTCCCAGAATAAAAGTTTTAAATTACCTTTTGCATTTTTCTTCCAAAAGAAATAAAAATTCACTAAAACCAATAATAATATTAAAGCGTTACAACAAGATGAAAGTACGGTTACGTTGTTAAAACTCGGTAAGAAATATGTAGCAAAGAAAAAACCAAAGCAAAGGATAATATTTTTAATGAATCCGTTTGAAGTAGTTACGGAATCTTTTGCGTAAGTCCCCAAATTTGAATCGGTTATAATCAACGATAAATAAACGGTTATAAAATATACGGCAAGTGACAGTAACAATATCGCTAAATAAACAAATGACTTTTTAACTATAAAGTGAAAATCCATCTTTTCCCTTAAATCTTTTATTAGTAGAACAACTAATAATGCGGCAAAAAATGAAAAATAAGTCTGATAGAGACTTGTAGTAAGAACTAACAATATTATAGATATTAACCAATAACATTTTAAATTTTTTCGTATTAAATAAATAGAAAGTGATCCAAGAAAAATCGAAAAAGCATAGGCAGTACTTGTAAACATAAATGTATAAACACAGCACCATAACGGTGAAGAAACTATAATACCTGATAGGCAAAATTGTTCAAGCTTACGGTTTATATCAAATGTTTTTGCTAATATAACCATCGCAATAGACATAATTGCCAAAGAAGAAATGCCGTTAAGCCAAGGCATACTTAAAGGCGGAATAATCTTTTCGAGTATTGCAAGTCCCCATCTTCCTGACCTTGTGCTTGCACCTAAGGTTAAAAGAAATTCCAAATCATCATGATTCGGAAGCTTGTTGACAAAGGTGAAAAGATTGCAAACAATTCCTATTATCAAAGTTGAAAGTATAATGGTGTAATAATTTTTTGTTTCATTAAGAATAAAATTTTTTAATTTGCTAAATCCTGAATCAAAAGCAGATAGCCCGTTTTGAATTTTACAATTTAATTTTTTTGCTTGCATATTGCCCTTCCTTGTTCATAAAATTATTTTTTGAATACTAACAATTTGCTAGTGATGTAATTTATTATTATGACCATTACCGAAATAACAGCTTTTGCAATAAATGGATTTCCAATCGGTATAACCGCAAGCTTTCCGCAAAGGAGCATATCCCCCAAAATTGAAATTACAAGGGTAAGAAATCTTGAAAGCACGAATTTTACAAATTCGCTTGCTATATTGTTATTGCTCTCAAAAACAAACAGTCTGCTGAATATGTAGGCAAACAGTACAGCCCCCGCCCAAGAAAAGCAATATGCTATAATATTAGGGGATATTTGATTAACCCTTTCTAAATTAATCGGAGGAATAAATAAAACAAATAAAGTATAAAGCACCCAATCAACAACAGTTGTACCTCCACCGATAAATAGATACAAAATCAGCTCTTTGTACTTTAATAAGTGCAATTTATTAAAAATTTTATCGACTGCATTACGAATTTTCTCAATCATTGTTTTCACTTCTACGAATTTGTTTTTTTATTTTGCTTAAATCTTTAAGCATTATCATTGTGTCACGGATTACATTGACTTTTGATTCTCCGTGATTTATTATTTTAATCGGCATTTCGATTATTTTCATTCCTAACTTGTTTGCCCATAAAATAGTTTCAAAATCAAATGCAAATCCGTTTACGGTACACTTTGGGAAAATGAGCTCTGCGGATTTTTTTGAATAGGCTTTACAGCCACACTGGGAATCCGAAAGCTTAAAGCCGCCTGCGATACAAAGAACCTTAATATAAATCTTTGATGCGATTTTGCGAAGCAATGTATATTCTGCGTAACCGTTTTTGTGAAGCACCCTTGAGCCTATTAACATATCCGCATTTGGAGTTCCTTCAAATTTTTTAACGATTGCTTCTATAACTTCTACACCGTATGCCAAATCGGAGTCAGTAAATATTCTTATATCACCTGTTGCAGTGAGCATTGCATTGCGAACTGCATATCCTTTTCCACGGTTTATTGAATCGCCAATCAAAATAACATTCGGTAAATTTAAGTCTTTAACAATTTTGTCGCATCCGTCCGTGCTTCCGTCATTGGAAACGATAATTTCATAATCCTCGAAAAAGGAGTTCATATATTCTGAAAGAGTTGTAATTGATTGTGCAATAATTTTGCTTTCGTTGTACATAGGGATACAAATGGATATTTTCATTATTATGACTATTCCTTTTCAAATATAAAATTTAATTTGCAGCCTGTCAAAAATTTACTTATCGACAAGTAGTATACAATGATACTAACATATTTTCACTGATATTGCAAGTTTTTGGTGAAAAAGTGCTTATACACGATATGTAGTGGCTTTGAAAAAAGTTAAAAATTTTTTTGAAAAAACGCAAAAAAACACTTGATTTTTGCTTTTCAATATGGTAATATACCAAGGTACGCTGTGAAAATGTGGCGTAATACATGCGTTGATGCGGGAGGTGGCCGACCGTTTGTGTCGGGAAATTTCCGCGGAGTATGTCCGATTTGAAACCGGGCGAAAGAATTAGGATGCACAAACTGATACTTGCGAATCTTTGTGCTGCGACGGTGCGAGCCGTCGTCCGGAATTGCATTAAAACCCAAGCAATGCCGGTTTTATATTGTGCCGAAAAGAAATGCACGGCACGGTGTAAGTTTTGCCCGCCAACTAATTAAGGAGGCGAAATTTCACATGGCAGTGAAAGAAAAAATCCGAATTCGTATTAAAGGTTACGATCATGCACTTGTCGACCAGTCCGCTGAAAAGATAGTGGAAACCGCTAAACGCACAGGCGCCAGGGTATCCGGTCCAGTACCGCTCCCGACTGAAAAAGAAATCGTAACAATCTTGCGTGCTGTTCATAAATATAAAGACAGCCGTGAGCAGTTCGAAATGAGGACACACAAAAGGCTCATTGATGTAATCCGTCCTTCAAACAAAACTGTTGAAGCGCTTACAAGTCTTGAGCTCCCCGCCGGTGTAGAAATCGAAATCAAGCTCTAATATATAATATGTGTTAGACTTTCGGCTTTTCTGCTCGGAGAGGTCATGTCAGCAAAGCTGACCAATAACCATTAGGAGGAAAAAACAATGAAAAAAGGAATCGTTGGCAAGAAGCTCGGTATGACTCAGCTTTTTGATGCAAACGGTAACGTCGTTCCTGTTACTGTAATAGAAGCAGGTCCCTGCGTAATTTCTCAGAAGAAGACCGCAGAAAACGATGGTTACGAAGCAGTACAGGTTGGTTTTGACGACCTTAAAGCTTCAAAGGTTAATAAGCCTATGAAGGGACATTTCGCAAAAGGCGATGTTGCTCCCAAAAAGGTTCTTCGTGAGTTCCGTTTTGAGGATACAAGCGCAATGAAC
>JAZUFQ010000045.1:0-16480 GCA_045640745.1 Acutalibacteraceae bacterium | reverse complement strand
CATCAGGACGGACTTGTTCATATATCCGAGATAACCGACAAATTCATAAAGCACCCGAGCGAAATATTAAAGGTCGGCGATGTTGTTAAGGTTTGGGTTATTTCGGTCGATGTTCAAAAAAAGCGAATAGGCCTTACAATGAAAAAACCGAATTAAAAGCAAAAATCGATATCGTAGGGTGGCCGCCGCCGTTAATTTCTTGCAAAACGAAAATAAAAAAGGGAGGAACAAGCGCCTCCCCTACGGAAAATCAATACTAATTGAAAAAACGGGAGGGTATTTGCCCTCCCGTTTTTTATCTTATTAAGTTTACTGCTTCTTTAAGGTTTTTGACGGGGATAATTTCTATGCCTGAGGGGATACTTGTAAGCGATTTATAAGAACTGTACGGCATAACGCAGGTGGTAAACCCTAACGATTTTGCTTCTTTAATTCTTGTAAGCGCTCTCGGTACGGCTCTTATTTCACCCGAAAGTCCGACCTCGCCGAAAGCAATAAGTTTATCGTCAATCGGTATATCACGAAGCCCCGAAACAAGCGACATACAGACTGCCAAATCGGCAGCAGGCTCATCTAATCGCATACCTCCGACAACATTTAAGTATGTATCGAGATTTGAAAAGAACAGTCCGAGCCGTTTTTCGAGTACGGCAAGAAGCATATTAAGTCGGTTAAAATCAAAGCCGTTTGACATTCTTCGGGGGTTTCCGAACCCCGTAGTCGTAACAAGCCCCTGAATTTCCGAAAGGATAGGTCTTGTCCCCTCCATAACGCAGGTGATACAACCGCCCGAAACATTATTTACTCTGCCTGAAAGCAGCATTGCCGACGGGTTTTCTACAACTTGAAGTCCTTTATCGGTCATCTCGAAAACGCCGATTTCATTTGTTGAGCCGAAACGGTTTTTTATAGCACGCAGAATTCTGTATGACTGATTTCTTTCGCCCTCAAAATAAAGGACGGTGTCCACAATATGTTCAAGTACCTTAGGCCCTGCAATATCTCCGCCCTTATTTACATGGCCGACAATTAAAATCGGAATGTCAAGTGCTTTTCCTGTTCTTAGCAGTAGGTTGGTTGATTCTCTTACCTGAACTAAGCTTCCTGCACTTGAAGAAATTTCTTCGATTTGCATAGTTTGAATAGAGTCTATCATAACAAGGTCGGGTTTTTCCGATTTAATGTATTCGCAAACGGCCTCGGTGTCGGTATTTGAAACAACCGTTACATTTTCGCCGTCGACTAAAAGACGGGCAGCACGAAGTTTAATTTGATTAGGCGATTCTTCGCCCGAAACATAAAGAATTTTAAGTTTATTCGCAAATGCTTTGCAAACCTGCAAAAGAATGGTTGATTTTCCGATGCCGGGGTCGCCCGAAAGCAAAACAACGCTTCCCTTAACGATTCCTCCGCCAAGCACTCGGTCAAGCTCGGAAATATCCGTAACATACCGTTCCTCGTCAGAGGGTTTTATTGCAGAAAGAGTTTTTGTGCTTATAACGGTATTTGCCGAAACGGCAGAAGCCGAGCTTTTGGCTTTGACCGAAGCAAGATGCTCTTCAAAGGTGTTCCAAGCACTGCACGAGGGACACTGTCCCATCCATTTAGGACTTTCGTAACCGCATTCGTTACATACGAAAACCGTTTTTTGTTTTGTTGCCATAAAATCAACTCACTAATTAAAATCTAAAATTCCTTTTGCTATTGAAAAAGCCATTTTATTTTGAAATTCATCGTCTTTAAGCATTGTAAGGTCTTGCTTGTTGCTTAAAAACCCACACTCCACGATAACCGAGGGAATATGTGCATTATATAAAAGATACGCCGAGGATGTTCCCTTTTTAATTTCACGGTTGTTATAGGGCTCTAACAAATCTTTTATGCTTTGCTTTATACTTTCGGCTAAATCTTTTGATTTTTCAAAATTGTCCGAATAAAAAACCTGCGCACCGTATGCCGCAGAGGTAGTATATTTGTTAAGATGAATACTTACGAAAACGGCATCGGGGTTTTCTTTCATAAATAAAAGCCGTTTTTGCATATCGCTTACTTTTTTTGAGCGGATTTTTGTACCGCTGTCGTTAATGGCGTTACCGTCTTTGCGTGTCATAACGACCTCATAGCCGTTAAATACCAAAATATCTTTTAATTTTTTTGCGATTTTTAAGTTGATATCTTTTTCTTTTGTTCCGTCCATCGCAACGGCACCGCCGTCAAATCCGCCGTGCCCTGCATCTACAATTATCTTGTTGTTGAAAGAAACGGCCTTTGAAGATACTTTTTCGGGTTTTCGGACGGTGTTTGCGAGAATACCGATTATGACCGCCGCAAAAAAGATAATAACGGGCAAAATCTGTTTGATACTTTTCTTCATCTTTTTACCTCACAACAAATAATACTAATATTTATTCGTAAGGCATAAAAGATATAACACATTATACCATATAAAAAAAACAACTTCCACACAAATTTGTGCGGAAGTGTTAATATTATTCTTTTTTACCGCTTACAATCGAAAAATAAACATTTGAAGTGAGCCGATAAACCAAAAGATAGAAAAGCGCAAAAGCAATAATGCTGACGGCGGTCGTAACCAAAAGAAGCGGCAAATTGTTAAGACCGAAAAGCAAAAGCAATTTTCTTATAATCGAAAAGGCAAAGCAAAGATGAAGCACCGCAAAGCCAATCGGCAGGAAAAAGACAATAAGCATTTGAGAGTTTACGCTTTTTTTAATATCTTTTTTAGTCATACCGACCTTTTGCATAATATCAAATCGGTTTGCATCTTCAAGCCCCTCTGAAACCTGTTTGTAGTATATTATTATAACGGCAACAACAAGGAAAAGTACGCTTAACATTATGCCGAGAAACAAAAATCCGCCGAAAGTTCCCTTAAAATCGGTTCTTGCCGATTCAAGACAGTTGACCGAATAACCAAAAGCGGTTTTTTGAGTCGATATTTCATTAAAAACAGCATTTCCGATAAGTGAGGATACTTTTTCCTTTTCTTTTGCGCTGTTTTTTGAGTCAAAAGCATAAACATAAAAATTTTCAAAGCCGTATTCATCCGACAAATCGTTTTTTGATGTTATGGTTTGTGCAATTTCACCCGAATTTTCGGCTATTATATAAAGATTTATAACCCCTTCGGCGGTCATATCGCCTATATCGAGTTTTTTTATGCTTTCTTTAACCTTAATCTCGCAACCACCGATATTAAGTGCTTTCGGAACTTTATATTTAAGGGTTGCAAAGGCAAGCGCTTCAAACGGTTTAAGCGTTTCGTTTTTGCCCGTCATTTTGTTGTAGCTTTTAAGCGGAATAAAATGAACAGTAACAAGATTTTCGTAATCTCGGCTTTGTGTATTCCTCGGGTCAATTTCAATACGGTTTTTCTTCGTAATAAGTCCTGAAATTGAAGAGTCTGCGTAATCCCAAATACCTTTTTGGTTAATGCCGTTTTCTTTGCAAACTTTTTCTATTTCGTTTCTGAACTCGGCATTGTTTTCTTCGGTTAAAAGAGATATATCGTTATATTTGCAGGTTACCAAAATATCCCTCGGATACCTTGCTTTAAGACTTTCTTCCGAGCCGAAATAAAGACAGCTTGTTGAAGAAATCATAACAAGCGCCATTGTAAGAAGAACGCAAATTGAGGCAAGCCCTGCGCCGTTGCGTTTCATTCTGAAAGACATACTCGAAACCGAAATAAAATGATTTTTCTTATAGTAATACTTTTTATTTTTTTGCAGGATTTTGCAAAGCATTACCGAGCCCGAAATCATACAAAGATATGTTCCTATTATAACGGCAACAACGGCAACAAAGAACCAAAGCAAAGCGTTTATCGGGCTTTTCACCCTTAACGCCCAGACATAAGCACCGCCGATAAGAACAAAACCTAAAATGCCGAAAATATAGTTTGCTTTGGGCGGCTTTTCTCCGACATTTCCGCCTTTAACAAGGTCAAGCGGACTTGCAAAGCGTACCTGCCTTAAAGAATTAAGCAAAACAACTGCAAAAATACAAAGAAAAAGCAGGGCGGTTTGCCAAATTGCTTTTAACGAAATACTAAGTGAAAAATTGATTTTCGTGCCGATAAGTTTTAACAAAATAAGTTCGGAAAGTTTTGAAAAAACAACACCGAATATAATACCTGAAACAATCGAAATTACGGCAATTATAAGCGTTTCAAGAACAAGAATTCTGCCGAGCTTATTCTTATCCATACCGAGTACATTATAGAGTCCGAATTCTTTTTTTCGGCTTTTTATTAAAAACGAATTGGTATAAAAAAGGAAAATAACCGAAAAAACGGCGATAACCGCAGTGCCAAAGGAAAGAACTTCGATTATTGCTTCGGTTTTCGGTATTTGCTTTATGGTTTTTGATACACATAAATATTTTATTATATAAAACATCGAAACCGAGAGAATACAGGTTAAAATGTACGGAAAATACATTTTTTTATTTTTATTTATTCCCTCAAAGGCAAGCTTTGGATAATAGGAGGTTTTCATTGTGTTTTACCTCCTGCAAGCAATGTTACGGTGTCAGTGATTTTTTGATAAAAGACTTCATTTGTGGCATCGCCCTTGTAGATTTGATGGAAAACCTCGCCGTCTTTTATAAACATTACCCGTGAGGCGTGGCTTGCGGCACGGACCGAATGTGTTACCATAACTATCGTCTGACCGCTTTCGTTTATTTTTGCAAACTGTGTCAAAAGCTCGTCGGACGATTTTGAGTCGAGCGCACCTGTCGGCTCGTCGGCAAGTATAATATGCGGATTTTTTATCATAGCCCTTGCAACGGCGGCTCTTTGCTTTTGTCCTCCCGAAATTTCATAAGGGTATTTATTAAGTAAATTATCAATATTAAGACTTTTTGCTATCGGTTCAAGCTTTTGCTTCATTTCATTATGGTTTTTGCCCGAAAGAACAAGCGGAAGATAGATGTTATCTTCAACCGTAAAGGTATCAAGCAAATTAAAATCTTGGAAAACAAAGCCCAAATTATCTCTTCTGAATGCCGAAACGGTCGAATCTTTTAGCTTTGTAAAATCAATGTCATTTAATAACACTGTGCCGGCGGTCGGCTTATCAATCGCCGCCAAAATGTTAAGAAGTGTTGTTTTTCCGCTTCCCGATTCGCCCATTATGGCAACAAATTCGCCCTCTTCGACCGAAAAGTTGACATTTTTAAGTGCTTCAACACTGTTTCCGCCGAAGCGTGTTTTGTAAATCTTTTTAATTCCTTTTGCTTCAAGTAAACTCATAAATGTTACCTCGCTTTTTAATAGTTTACCGCAATTATAAGCAAAAAAGCCGATTCATTCCATAGAATCGGCTAACATTTTACGAAAAAAACTAACAAAAATGTCATAATTATTCGGTAAATTCTTTTTTAACGGTAAAATCAATATAAACCGTTGTTCCGTTTTCATCGGACTTTTCTATCCCGATTTTATGACCTAAATTGTCGCAGGTGCGCTTACAAAGATAAAGACCTATACCGCTTGCTTTTTTATCCTTTCGTCCGTTAAAACCCGTAAAGCCGTTCTCAAATATTCTCGGTATATCCGAGGCGGTTATTCCTATCCCCGTATCCTTAATATAAAGACGGTTGTTTGAAAAGTTTACGGTAACACCGCCTTTTTCGGTGTATTTAACGGCGTTTGAAATAAGCTGTTCGATAACAAACGAAATCCATTTTTCGTCGGTCAAAATCAAAGCGTTTGTGTTCTCAAAAGAAAACGAGAGTTTTTTTGAAATAAATTCGCCCGAAAATTTTTTGACCGTTTCTTTAACGATTTTATCAAGTTCGCATTTTTCAATAAGATAATCGGTTTGATTTGAGTCAAGGCGAAGATATGACAAAACCATATTTACATAATTTTCTATCCGACAAAGGTCGTTTTGAAGCCGTCTTGAAATATCGCTGTCATCGTTTTGAAGCGTAAGGCGCATAGATGCGATAGGCGTTTTTATTTGGTGCGCCCAAAGGGTATAGTAGTTTATCATATCGTCATACCTTTTAGATGCGATATTTTCCGCCGACTGATTACTGCTTATAAGAAGTGCGATAATTTCTTGGTATTGACCTGCGCTTACGGTGTCGGGCAAAGGCAAAGACTCAATAATATTAACACCGCTTTTTTTGATTAAGTTAAGTGTCCTATACTTTTTCAGTTCAAAAATATAATCGGCAATCAAAAACAAAAGACCGATAAAAACACAAAGAATAAGCGGATATTCAACCGCCTTTAACGGAATTTTATAAAGATAAAAGGTGAGCGCAAACATAGACACAAAAATCAAAAAGGCGATTATCGTTTTATGCTTTTGCTTTATATATTTAATAAGCACGGATAATCACCTCTTTCAAAAATTATTTTACATATTCCTTTATTGCTTTGTTTACAAATTCTGCGGTACCTTTTCCGCCGAAAGAATCTATGTTCTCGGTCATTTCTCCGCCCGATATATACATTTCACCGAGGGAGAGCAAAATTTCATTTGTGCAGGTGTAGTAATTTTCGGTGATAAACGCCTTTAATTCGTCAACCTTTTCCATTACGCTCTCGTCCGATAACGGCTTATCCTTAATTTCGCCGAAATCGGCAAAAATCTGCATAAGACCTGTTGCGAGCATTTTGTCCTCACCCTGCGTTCGGCCTTTGCTTTTTTCTTCGTACTCTTTGTAGGCATCGGTACTGCCCCATTTTTCTCTTGCCTGATTTTTGTATTCTTCAAGCTTTGTGGTGTCAAACTGCCAAAAACTCATAACTCTGTTTTCTCCTTTTTTAATCTTTTTTGCAAGGGAAATAATATTATTAAGACGGTTTCTTTTTTCGGTTAAAAGCTCGATTTGTTTTTCCAAAACTTCTTTTTCGTCAAGCTGTTTGTTGTCTATTATGCTTTTGATTTCGGCAAGCGGAAAATCAAGTTCCTTAAAAAACATAATCGTGCTAAGCCGTTTTAAGCTTTTGTCACCGTACAGTCTGTACCCTGCTTTTGTAATGCTTTCGGGTTTTAACAGGTCTATTTGGTCATAGTAGTGAAGTGTTCTGACACTTACTCCTGACAAATCGCTCAATTCTTTAACCGTCATCATAAAAAATTCCTCCCCACAAACCAATGATAAACTATTACGCAGGGTCAGAGTCAAGCAATTTTTAAGAAATTATATAACCCATTCCGAATTTTGTTGTTATAAAGTCATTAAGTCCTGCCGTTTCGAGCTTTTTGCGGAGCCGTCCGACATTAACGGTCAGCGTGTTTTCGTCAACAAAGCTTTCGGTTTCCCAAAGCGCCTGCATAAGCTTTTCCCGACTAACTACCTTTCCTTTGCTTTGAAGAAGCGTCAGCAAAATTCGGTATTCATTTTTGGTAAGCTCAATATTATTGCCGTTATAAATAAGCGTTCCGTCGCCAATGTTCAAAACGGCGCCTTTATGCTGAATAATGGGTGCGCTGTTGTTAAGGTCATAGGTACGGCGAAGAATTGCCTGAACCTTTGCAAGCAAAACTTCTCTGTCAAACGGTTTTGAAATAAAATCGTCCCCACCCATATTTATTGCCATTACGATATTCATATTGTCGGACATAGAAGAAATAAAAACAATGGGAACCGAGCTTATTTTTCTTATTTCTCTGCAAAAATAATAGCCGTCCATAAACGGTAAGGAAATATCCATAAGAACAAGATGAGGGGAAATTTCGGCGAACTCTGAAACAACATTTTTGAAATTTTTTACACCTATCGCTTCAATGTCCCAAGGGGTTAATGTGTTTATTATTCCGTCAGAAATTCCTTTATCGTCTTCAACAACAAAAACTTTATATTTCATTTTTATCTCTTTTACCTCTGCCACAGGCATTTAGTCGGCGGAACACTACCGCTTGTTTTAGGTTATTATACCATATTGTACCGTTTTTTGAAAGAAATTTATTAAAAATCGGGGATATATGAAAGTTTAGTATTGACAAAGTGATATGTTTAGTGCGATAATAACATAGATATATTATGGAATTTGGTGTGATGGTATGAGAGTTATTACCGGACTCGCCCGTGGCAAGCGCCTTAAAACCGTATCGGGTAATGACCTTGTCAGACCGACATCCGAAAAGGTAAAGGAAGCCGTTTTCAGTTCGATACAGTTCGACATTGAGGGCAGGAATATATTAGACCTATTTGCCGGAAGCGGTCAAATGGGAATAGAGGCATTGAGCCGAGGTGCGTCAAGCGCAACCTTTGTAGATAATTCCGATATATCCTTATCGGTCGTAAGAGAAAATTTAAGCGGAACGGTTTTTGAAAAACAGGCAAAAACCGTAAAATCCGATTATAAAACCTTTCTTGCAAGACAAACCGAAAAATTTGATATTGCTTTTCTTGACCCGCCTTACAATAAGGGTATTCTTAAAGAGGCGCTTCCTTTGACCGTAAATGTTATGAGTGATTACGGTATCATTGTTTGCGAACACCCGAAAGAAGAGATTTTGGAAGAAACGGTCGGAGAATATAGGATTTACAGAGAATATAAATTCGGTAAAATTACGGTAACGGTTTATAAAAAAGGAGAAAGAGCCGATGACTGAACGAACTGCAATTTGTCCCGGTAGTTTCGACCCTATAACCGTAGGCCATATTGATATAATTAAAAGAGCCGCCACTATGTTTGATAAAATAATCGTGGTGGTTATGAAAAATCCCAACAAAAACTCGGGTGCTTTTACCCCTGAGGAAAGGAAAGAACTGATAGTTAAAACCGTTGGTGATATTCCGAATGTTGAGGTTGATATATATGACGGGCTTCTTGCCGATTATGCAAAGATTAAGAATGCCTGTGCTATTATTAAGGGTCTTCGTGCCGTGTCTGATTTCGAGTATGAATTTCAGATGGCACTGGCTAATAAAAAGCTTAATCCCGAGGTTGAAACGGTTTTCCTTACAACAAGTGCGGAAAATATGTATTTAAGTTCGAGCATGATTAAGCAAATCGCAAGTATGGGCGGAGATATAAGGGGATTTGTTCCGCAAAACATTCTTGCAGAAATTTCAAGTCGTTTACGAAAAGATTAAAATAAAAACGGAGGATAAAAAAATGACACTTGATGAATTACTTGAACAATTTGACGAAATACTCGACAGCGGCATTAAAATTCCCGGAAAGAAAACGGTTGTTGACATTGATAAGCTTCGTGCTGTTGTTGATGACATTCGCCTCAATATCCCGAGCGAGATTAAGCAGGCAAGGGGAATTGTTGCCGACCGTACCGAGATAATCACAACAGCAAAGAGAGAAGCTGACGGAATTATCCGCAGTGCTGACGAGCGTGCTAAAGAAATGGTTGCCGAACAGGAAATCGTAAAACTTGCTCAGGAAAAAGCAACCGAGATTATCGCAAACGCTCAGGCAAAGAGCCGTGATATGAGAAAGGCGGCTCAGGATTTCGTTGACGATATTATGAGAAGAGCCGACGAGGGCTTAACCTCAAATCTTGCTGAAATCCGCAAGACAAGAGCGGCACTTCATAATCAGACCCCAATGAATAAAGAATAATACATAAAAATTTTCGGCGGCAGTAAAACTGCCGCCTTTTCTTTTACATATTTTTAATTGTATCCATTAAATAGTCAGCGAACTGATTGCAGGTGGCGCCGTCTTTATCGCCCGTAACGATAACCTTTTTTTCGGTTTCGGTGCAAATCGTAAGCGCTTTGCTTAAAAGTTTTGCCTTTTCCTTAAAGCCGATATGGTTAAGCATCATTTCGGTTGCCTTAAAAATGCTTGTCGGGTTGGCATATTCGCCGATTCCCTGCTCTATCATACGGGGAGCCGAGCCGTGTATCGGCTCAAACATAGCATATTTGTCCCCAATATTGGCACTGCCTGCCGTTCCGACACCGCCTTGAATTTGCGCCGCCTCGTCGGTAATTATATCACCATAGAGATTTGGCATTAAAAAGACTTCAAAGTTGCTTCTGATTGCCTTATTTACAAGGTTTGCGGTCATAATATCAATATACCATTCTTCAACGGTTATTTGGGGGTAATCCTTTGCTACCTCGTGGCAAATTTCGGAAAATTTGCCGTCGGTTTTCTTCATAATGTTCGCCTTTGTAACAATGGCGACATTTTTTTTGCCGTTATTTTTGGCAAACTCGAATGCGGCACGGGCAATCCTTTTTGTTCCTGCATTCGTGGTAACCTTAAAGTCAAATGCGAGAGTATCCGGTATTTCTATACCTTTTGAACCCAAAACATATTCGCCCTCGGTGTTTTCTCTGAAAAATGCCCAGTCGATATTTTCCTCGGGAACACATACGGGACGGACATTTGCGTAAAGGTCAAGTTCTCTTCTCATAGCGACATTTGCGCTTTCAAGCGTTCCGCCCTTTAAGGTGGTAGTCGGCGCTTTAAGTATTACATTACATGATTTAAGTTCTTCCAAAACATCATCGGGAATGGCCTTGTTTTTGGCTATTCGGTTTTCTATCGTCAGACCCTCAATATACTTTATTTCAACCTTTCCGCTTTCTATTTCGTCTTTAAGCAAAAAACTTATTAAGCGGTTAGACTCTTTTGAAATAATCGGTCCTATGCCGTCGCCTGTGCAAATACCGATAACAATTTTTGAAAGCTTTGTGTAATCGGTTATATCGGCGCTTTTCTCCATATTTTGCTGTCTTGCGATTTGCTCGGTTAAAAGGTTTCTGAAATGCTCGACCGCATTATTTATATATTCTTCCATTCTAATTCTCCTTGGTGTATGCTAAAAGTCCGCCGGCTTTGAGAATTTTCTTTTGGCGGTCGGTGAAGTTGCAGACAAGCTCAAAGGTTTTGCCGTTTGTTTCGTCAAACAAGGTCATACTGCCGTTATCCATTCCGTCAAAAACGCCGTTAAGGGTAAGCTTATCACCCTCATTTATCTGTTCGTAATCATCGGGATTTTTGAATGTTAACGGCATAATTCCGGCATTTATAAGGTTTGCGATATGAATTCTCGCAAAGCCCTTTGTTATAACGGCACGAACGCCTAAATACATCGGAACAAGTGCGGCGTGCTCTCTTGAAGAGCCCTGACCGTAGTTAGCACCGCCTATTATAATGCTTTCGCCAAGCGCTTTTGCTCTTTCGGGGAACGACTTGTCGCAAACGCCGAAGCAGAACTGTGAAAGATGTGGAATGTTTGAACGGTAGGGAAGAATTTTTGCGCCTGCCGGCATAATATGGTCGGTAGTTATATTATCGCCGACCTTTAATGAAACGGTTGCGCTTAAAGTATCGAGAACTTTTTTGGAGGTCGGGAACGGCTTTATGTTAGGACCTCTTAAAATTTCCGTGTTTTCGGCGTCGTTTATGCTCGCAGGGTCTAAAACTGCGCTGTCGTCAAGCTTAAATTTTTCGGGCATTGTGATTTTAGGCATTTCACCTAAAAGGCGTGGGTCGGTGATTTCACCCGTAAGTGCCGCCGCAACAGCCGTTTCGGGAGAAACAAGATAAACTCCGGCGTCGGCAGTACCGCTTCGCCCTTCAAAGTTACGGTTAAATGTACGAAGCGAAACACCCGAAGAATTGGGCGAAAAGCCCATTCCGATACAAGGACCGCACGCACATTCGAGAAGCCGTGCGCCCGATGCCAAAATATCGGTTAAAGCACCGCACTCGGAAAGCATGGTAAGAACCTGCTTTGAGCCGGGAGACACCGACATACTGACCGACGGAACGATAGTTTTTCCTTTAAGCAGTGCCGCAACCTTTAACATATCAAGAAGTGAAGAGTTGGTGCAGGAACCGACACAAACCTGGTCAACCTTTGTGCCTTTAAGCGAGGCAACCTCAACAACATTGTCGGGACTGTGGGGGCAGGCAATAAGCGGAACAAGAGTATCAAGATTTATGTCAATTATCTTATCGTATTTTGCGTCGCTATCACTTTCGAGCGGAATGTAATCGTTTTCTCTTCCCTGCGCTTTCAAAAATTCTCTTGTAATTTCGTCGGACGGGAAAATCGAGGTGGTCGCACCAAGTTCTGTACCCATATTTGTTATGGTAGCTCGTTCAGGCACCGAAAGTGTTTTAATTCCCTCGCCGCCCCATTCAATTATGGCACCGACACCGCCTTTTACCGAGAGTATTCTTAAAATTTCAAGCGAAATATCCTTTGCCGAAACGAACGGACGGAGTTTTCCCGTTAAATTAACCTTATACATTTTAGGCATTGTTATGTAGTAGGCACCGCCACCCATAGCAACGGCAACATCAAGTCCGCCGGCACCCATTGCAAGCATTCCTATTCCGCCGCCTGTCGGTGTATGGCTGTCTGAACCGATAAGGGTTTTACCGGGGATACCGAAGCGTTCAAGCTGAATTTGGTGGCAAATTCCGTTACCCGGCCTCGAAAAATAAATACCGTGCTTTTTTGCAACCGACTGTATATATCGGTGGTCGTCGGCATTTTCAAAGCCCGACTGTAAGGTGTTATGGTCGATATATGCAACACTTTTTTCGGTTTTTACACGGTCAAGCCCCATTGTTTCAAATTCGAGATATGCCATAGTTCCGGTAGCGTCCTGCGTTAAGGTTTGGTCGATTTTTAAGGCGATTTCACCGCCCACGGTCATATCTCCGCTTATTAAATGCTCTTTAATTATCTTTTGCGCTATTGTAAGTCCCATATTTATGCCTTCTTTATATGATTGTATGCGTTTTCAACATGCTTAACCGCAAGGTCGTAAGCTTTTTGCGAATCGCCTTTTTCTATTGCCTCGTAGATTGCCTTATGCTCTTTGTATGATGCTTCGGCACGGCTTTTATTTGTAACGGCAACACGCCTGTATTTTTGGATTTTATTGTGTAGCGGAGTTAAAATCGCATCAAAAACATTTCTTTCGCTTATTTTGTAAATTAAATTATGAAAATTATTATCCATAAGCTTGATGTGGTCGGGGTCGCTTTTGTTTACATAGTATTCTTGAAGTTCAAGGGTCTCTTTAAGCTCGTCAAGTTGTTCTCTCGTATGATTTTCGGCAACAGTTTTGCACACTAAACCTTCAAGCTTGCTTCTTACTAAGAAAATATCTTCGAGGTCGTCTTCGCTTATACCTATAACAACTGCGCCCTTGCCCGTTTCTTTAATAAGATGTTCTTGTTCAAGCCGGCGAAGTGCCTCACGGATAGGCGTTCTGCTTACGCCCAAATCGGCACTCAAATGACTTTCGGTTAAAATTTCGCCCCGTTTATATGTTCCGTTTAATACATCGTTTTCGATACGGTCAAAAACTTGGTCGGCAAGCGAAACGGTTTTATGCTCTATCATACTTTGCCTCCTTGAAATTCATTGTTTGAAAGTTCGTCTATTTTTGCTTCAACCTCTTCGGTAGAGAGGGTTGTTTGTCTTCCGCCTTCGTACTCGGCGTCTATCCATTCTTTAAGCGATACAACAAGCGGACTCTTTTTATCAACGATTTTGTTTCCGGAAAGTTTATAATTTTGGTTTATCCAATAAGCTATTCCCGCAAGCCCCGACGACTTTCCGAGCATTACGGAAGCAGGGCGGTCAAGGATTTTTTCAGTATTGAAGATGTTGTAAATTTCTTGGTCTTTAAGCAGTCCGTCTGCGTGAATACCGGCTCTTGTAACATTAAAGTTTTTGCCGACAAACGGCGTCATAGGCGGTATTTTATAACCGATTTCATTCTTAAAGTATTCGGCGATTTCGGTTATAACGGTCGGGTCCATTCCGTCAAATGAGCCACGAAGCGATGCGTATTCCATAACCATTGCTTCAAGCGGAATGTTGCCCGTGCGCTCGCCTATGCCGAGCAATGAACAGTTTACGGCGCTTGCACCGTAAAGCCAAGCGGTTGCGGCATTTGAAACGGCTTTGTAAAAATCGTTATGGCCGTGCCATTCTAAAAGTTCGCTCGGAACCTCGGAATACTGCCGTAAACCGTAAATGATACCGGGAACACTTCTCGGTAATGTAGTACCGGGGTAGGAAACGCCGTAGCCCATTGTATCGCAGGCACGGATACGAACGGGAATGCCCGCATCTCTTGACATTTTCATAAGCTCGTTTACAAAGGGAACAACAAAGCCGTAAAAATCGGCTCTTGTTATATCCTCTAAATGACAGCGGGGCATAACTCCTGCCTCAAATGCCTCGGCAACCGATGCCAAATATGTATCCATTGCCTGCTTTCTTGTCATTTTCAGTTTTTTGAATATATGGTAATCACTGCACGAAACGAGAATACCCGTTTCTCTTACACCTAAATCTTTAACAAGCTTAAAATCCTCTTTGTTGGCTCTTATCCAAGTGGTAATTTCGGGAAATTTAAGACCTAATTCCTGACATTTTTCAAGCGCTTCACGGTCTTTTTTACTGTAAACGAAAAATTCGGTTTGACGGATAATTCCGTAAGGACCGCCAAGCCTTGACATAAACTTATAAAGCTCAACAATTTGCTCTACCGAGTACGGTTCGACCGACTGTTGCCCGTCCCGAAGAGATGTGTCGGTAATCCAAATATCCTTGGGCATACCGATAGGAACATGGCGGTGGTTAAACGCCACTCTCGGTATTTCTTCATAAGAATAAAAATCACGGTACAAATTCGGTTGTTTTATATCTTGAAGAGAGTATTTATAACTGTCCTGTTCAAGAAGATTACTGCTGTTAGATAGTTCAAGCATAATTATACCTCTTTCTTGTATAAGTGTATACAATTATACAACTATAATAGAATACTGTCAAGCAAATCAGTATATTTTTTCAGCTATTTCTTTGAAAATCGAGGTCAAAGGGTAGGCATTTTCGCCGTCCGACATAATTATCATAACATATTTCGGGTTTTCGCTCGGAAAAAATCCGCAAAACCAACTGTTTGTGATTTCTTTTGTTTCCGTATATCTTCCCGTTTGGGCGGTTGCCGTTTTGCCCGAAATGTTTATTTTCTCGGAATTTCCGCCCTTTCCCGTTCCCGAAACGACAACCTCACGCAAAAATTCACGGATAGTTTTTGCGGTACTTTGACTCATAACCTTTGTTTTGTTTCCGATGTTGTATTTTTCCGATTTGCCGTCTTTTACGGTGGCTTCAACAACGCTCGGAAGATAATAACTGCCGTCGTTTGCAATAGCAAGATAAAGGGTAAGCATATTTACGGGGGATAAAAGAATATCGCCCTGTCCTATTGAAAAATTGGCTATTTGGGAATTTGTTTTAAGGTTTGAAAGTTTTGTAATGTTACCTGAATCGGTTTCCAAATTTTCGGCTATTTTAAGGGAAGAGCCGAAGCTTAATTTAAGTGCGGTTTTTTGTATGTTTTCGGTGCCTAAAAGCATACCGAGGTTATAAAAATAGGTGTTGCAGGAATTAGCGAGCGCAAAACAAAGGTCGAAAGTTCCGTGTCCGCTTTTTTCGTGGCAGGAAAAATACCGCCCGTCGATTTCGCATTTTCCGAGGCAGGTATATTCAAAACTGCCGTAGCCGTTTTCGATAGCGGCGGCGGCGATACACGGCTTAAAAACCGAGCCGACCGAAAAAGAAAGCAAAGCCCTGTTTATTAAGGGCGAATTTTGGTCGTTTACGGCACTTGCCAAATCATCGGGCGAAAAACTCGGTTTGCTTATAAGCGCTCTTATTTTTCCGCTCTTTGCGTCGGCGATAATAACGGCGCCTTTTTTGAGATTGTTTAAGCAGGAATAAGCGGCGTTTTGCATTTTTGAGTCGATTGTCAAAACAACTCCGCTTTTAACAAAATCGGTATCGTTTTCAAAATACGCCTTATCGCCTAAAAGGGTTTTGCCTTTTGCCGAAACAGAGTAAACGGCGTCGGCGGTCTTGTCGGAATAAAGCAAACTGTCATACGCTTTTTCTATTCCGCTTACCCCGTGCCCCTCACTATCCCTATATCCTACTATATGCTCGTAGATGAAGTCAGTATAATCGGTACTGTAAATATACGATTTTGCTATGTTTGTATTATTTATTTCGTAATCGGGCTTGCAAATGGCAACTTTGTTTTGTTTAAGTTTTTCTATTGCGTTTTCTCTTTCTTTTCCCGAAAGATATTCTCTTACCGATATTACCGAATCGGGTGTCGGCAAAACGGCGGCATATAAAGTTTTTTTGTTGTTTGTAAGCGGTATCATATTTGTATCGTAAACAGTGCCTCTTATTTTGCCGAGAGTTTTTCGGTAGGTGCCTTGTGAATTTTGAATGGCGGCATATTCGGTGTTTGTTCCGATAAAATAGAGTTTTATTCCCGTAACAAAAAACAAAATAACAAGAATAACAAAGCATAAAAGACTTCTTTTGCTGAATGTAGAGTAAAAATCATTTGCTTTTTGCATAAAAACACCTCGACAATATTGTTATTGCCGAGGTTAATTTATTTTATTCCGTTTTCATTCTTAGCATAGACCCTTTTTTAACAGGTCTTTCAAAAGGGATTTTAATTATTT
>JAZUFQ010000044.1:0-13725 GCA_045640745.1 Acutalibacteraceae bacterium | reverse complement strand
GGGGTCCATATCATTTCTATACTTTCCGTCATCTTTTGGTTCTATATATTCTTGATAGATACCCGTATCGTATTTTGCAACTTCTTTATATTCAAGATATTTCACATAAGGAGCAAATGTGGTTGAATCACTTGCGTTATTGATATTCATATCAAAATAAAAACTTAATTGCTGCCCTTTATAAACATCAAATTCAATGGGCTTAAACTCCTGCGACGGATTTTTTGAATCAAGTAAATAGGAATCGCCTAAAAGATTTCTCTCACTGATAAGTTTGATATTAACACCGTCAACGGTATCGCCTTTAACCTCCATTGCGCATTCAGAGCCGACACAAATTCTTCCCGATTCAGGGCATGTAAATACCAAAACATTAGACCCTGCTATATGCGGATGCCATTTCGTACCGTTAGCGGCTATTGTTCCGTGCGATGCTTTGTCATAGTAGTATGTACCATCATGGAATGTCATCTTATACCGAACATTGGCGTTTTCCCAAAAACACGCCCAATTTTCCATATTTTCACCGAATTCTTCGGTAATTTTATAGACGCCGTCTTTTCGGGTGCCCGTAACATTAGAAATAATTGTAACTTCTTTGCTTCCTGCAGGGGATACTGTATTTCTATTACCGATATACGCAGGCAAAGTTGCTTTCATAGCGGGTTTATTTGTAATTTTCGTATACTCTATTAACGGATTAAATGTTACTTTATCATTTGCCGTATTCTTATTTGGCTGAACGATAAAATAGATTTGTTCACCTTTTGTGATTTCAACAGTATAAGTCTTATCAAAAACCTTATTTTCCTTTTTACTGTTATTTGAACTAATGCCTTCAAATGAGGCAACCTGTGTCGAGCCACAGCACATATAAAAATTTATACCGTCAAACTTTTGCTCGGCACCGTTAAGAGGACAGTAGACACCTCCGTTTGTCATTGAAATCTCGACAATTCCGGAATAGGGAGCAACAAATGTTAATGTCGGGTCGCTTGTACCGCCCGAATGCATATATATTGCCGACTGACCGGTTACCATATCATCTTTTGTATGCTCAATAACACCGACATTCATATTCCCCCATCTTCCGTTTTCATTTGTCAAATCGGAAAATGCGTAATAACCGTTATTTTTATATCCGGCTTGATATTTCCAAACTGTTCCCTGCTTATTCTGAAAATCTTTTTCCGCATTATAAGACGGTAAGGCAGCAAAAATATTAAGCGGAAACGACATAAACAAAACAGCAATTACTATCAAAACAGATAAAAACTTTTTTGTTCCAATCATTATTTTGCCCTCCTGCGTTTTATTTTGCGTATAAGAGAAAAAATGAGGACGGCGAGTGCCGTTACTGTCAAAACGCCGACAGCCCCTAATATGTAATACATATTTTCTTCAAAAAATGATTTTTGACCGTATTTTACGGCATCGTCAGGAATCGGCGTTCCGTTAATTACATAATCTCTTACAACATCAAAATCAAGTAAAGGCCATACCTTTCCTTTATCTGTGATAGGATATTCAGTGTTATTAAGAGTATTTACCGTATTCGTAATATACATTGTAAACATATTACGGCTCTTCATATAATAATTGTTTGATATTGTACCGCTCGTTAATGCATACGCCGGTACGCTCGCTAATTCCGCACCGCCCGGATTATAAACATTTTGATTATTGTTTTCAAAAACATTATATAAAAATCTAATGCGCCCGTTGGCTTCTTCGGCACCGCCACCCGATGTGAAAAACATAACACCGAGTCCGGAATTATCGTGAATATAATTGTTTATGTAATCAATATCGTAAGCGTTATGCTCAAAGTCAATACCGCCACCGTCAGGATTTGTGCCGTGGCGTTGCTGATAACAAATTTCACAGTTCATAACGGTAAAATCTTTGGAAGTTTGCATTATACCCATAGAGCCGTGAGGTGCCATTCTTGAACCGTTGTTTATTATTTTACAGTTATCCATATAACCGTAACGGACATTACAAATTGCAATTCCGTAAAGTCCGTTGTTTTCCATTTTGCAATTTGTTACATATAAACCGTAAACCGGAAAGCCAGTCGCATTTTTTCTTGAAGCATAGGAAAACAAAGAATTTGCATCGTAAGTAGTGCATTTGTCAATATATAAACCTCTTAAAGCAGGGTCGGTATCGCCCGGTATTTTTGCCGCACCCGAAACGGCTATACACAATGCGTGTGGAAATTCAGTAATTCCGCCCGTATCCAACTGGTGAAAACCGTAAATATCATGAAAATCACAATTTAGAATCTTTATACATTTTTTATTGGAAACCAACTGATAATTAAGATTTATTCCAACACCGCAAAATCCAATATCAAGACCGTCGATTTTTGTATATTCGGCATTTATAAGCTTTATAAGCGGTGTGCCCGAATACGGTTGAACTTCCTTGTCGTAAAGTGCAATTTGGGGCTTTTTGCCTTTGCCGTAACTTGAAATTGTTACCATATTATCTTCGCTCGTACCTGTCGGTTCATTTATAACAAAATATTCCCCAACCCATCGGTCACCGCATTTAAGTAAAACACTGTCCCCGCCTTGCAGTTTTAAGTCAGCAAGTTTTGAAAAAGTTTTCCAAGCGGAATTTTCTGATAAACCATTGTTAGAATCATTACCGGTGCTATTACTAATGTAATATGTGGTGCCGTTAGCGTTTTTTGATTTTTCGGTATTTTTTTCGGCAAATACGCTTGTTGAAAACAAAGCGCAAATCATTGCAAAAATAAGTACAACAGCGCCTAATTGAAATTTCTTTTTCATACTAACCACCAATTTTCATCCTTTTAATACTTTTAAGATTTGCATTTGTTCTTTATCTATGTGCCCATCTCTGTAAACACATATATCAAGCGTCACAACACCGCCGTGTTTATGAACCTTATTGTAGTAATCTTTAAGATATTCCGCAGAATATCTAACACCGTCACAACCCCAACCGTTATATTCATACATATCTTTTGAAGCGCCTAAATGAGTCAATATGTGCCATCGGCTTCCGTTTTCAAAGAACGGAGCCGCCGGTATATCTTCTAAATAAACCATTTCGCCACCACTGAAATCACAATAGTTTGTTCCGCTCCTAACCTGCTTTACCACGCACCCGTATTCGTCTAAAACTCCGTAATAATTACATCCGCAAACGGCATCAGCGTTTCCGGCTCTTGCGGCATCGGTCATTATTTTCAACAATTCATCATCGTATCCGATAATCTTATAACAGCCGTCAAGCCACCAACCTTTAACTTTTTTACCGTATTTTTTACTGTATTCTTCTAATACACTTGCCCATTTTTCAACAAACTGCTTTGTAACTTTTACATTTCCGGGATGATAACCTCTGTAACCGAAAGCATCGCCGGCAATATCGTCATTTGCAGGTCCGTCGCCGGTAAAATACAGCAGTAAATCAATGTTATATTTTGAAAGTGCATTATATAATTTTTCAACCAAATCAAGCGAAGAACACGCTTCTCCGTCCTTATATCCCGTTATCTTATTGAAAGTGCTATTAGGAGCAATTAAATGCTTGGATACTTGAATCATTGTAAAAACAACATAACCGGCACCAATATTGTTTACTTCTTTTGCAAACAAATCACAATCAAAATCTTCTATACATTTATCCCATGATGTGCATTTATTCATACTTCGTATGTTATCGGGATTATTTACAAATTTATCTAAATAATGAACAAATATGCCGTATCCTTTTTGATACATCCATTCTGTATCACGCATAAATCAATCCCCTATCACTACGACTCTTCAACCTTTAACTCAAAATATGTAATACTTCCGTAACTCGGTGAAAAGAAATTAAAGGTGTATTTTACATCATCGGTTAACGATTCATTCGGTACATCAAAAACTCTGATTTCTTCTTTGCTCCAACGCTTATCTTTTAATATGAACGCATCTTCCCTGCCTTCTTCGGCAGGAAGAATATCTTTCCCGTTTAATTGACCTCCAAGCGGCATATCATAAGGTCTCATTCCCACAAATGCTTTTACTTTCGCATTTTTACCGATTTTACCTGTAATAACATCTAAACTTGCTTTAATTACAAATCCTTTCGGTAACGGATGCCACGGATTTTCAGTTATTCCAAACATATCATCCTGAAAAGTAATGATATGCCGGCGAACACCTTTTCTCGACTCTTCAACACTTCCTGCAAGGCGATACATTTCTTTACATTCTTCTTTTCCAATCCAAGGACTGTGAAAAAAATAATTGAAAAGATAGATTTTGTCAGCACCCATATCGGTAAATTGTACCGTTTGCGCTTTAACGGTTTCGGTATTATTCGGTATTCCCTCAATATGCTGTGCTTCAAGCGCCGGATAAACAGATACACCAAAAGGTTTCATAGCATTTACCCATTTGTCTATCTCCATTCCCGTATCAACCGTAATAAATCTCGGTGACGGAACAACAACATCAATAAGACCGAGTTTTGCCAATTCAACTGTATCTACGCCATGGCGCTTACTGTCATACATATCACGGATAGTTCTCAACATAATTTTTATAGTATGACCGTACTTTTTCTCGGCGCTTTTAACAATTTCTTTTACCCTGCCGATAAACTCGGTCATTATGACTGAACAGTTTGGCTCTTTTTTGAAATCAAAACAAAGAATTTCTCTTGTATAGTCAAGTTCCAAACCGTCAACATCATATCTTGAAATTTGTTCTTCAATATATTTAAGGAATTTTTCACGGACTTCGGGAACGGCATAATTATATCCTCTGCCGAAATATGTACCATACTCTTTTTCGCCAACAAACCAACCTTTTTCTTTTGCTTCATAGAAAAAATCGTCTCTTAACTCCGAAAAATCAAAATGGTGATAATGGCAGTCATTCATTCGTACACTTAACCAAGTCGTAAGCCCTTCTTCTCTGAACTTTCTAACACAATACCCGTAGGCATCAAAATTCAACTGCTTTAATTTATAAAGAACTTTTATTATCGGTTTTTCTTTATAATTTACAGGCAATCCAAACTCAACCGTTCTTTCATATTTATCACCCAAATATGTAAATACTTTTGAATGTGAAACTGAGCCCTGCGCATTGCAGTTAAGCACAATGTCAGATACATTTTCGCTTTTATATTCTCTAACCAAATCGTCCAATATAAATGGCAAATTGTTAGAATCAAATTCTGTGTTTCCAAGTTCTTTCCAAAGAAAATCAAAGTCTAAATTTACTACACAACCGTCTTTGATGTTCATTAACAACGCCCCTAACACCTAAAAAAGCAAATGGTAAATTATTTACTGCGTGTAACACTGATATAATTATAATGTAAACTCACCTATTTGTCAATATATTTTAGCGAAAATTGATAAATTTGTCAAATTTATCCTATTTCACCAAGCATTTTTAACTAAAATTTAAATTCACAATTTGGTAAATTATTTACCGTTGCCGTATTTTTACATTTTTGATGAATTTTTCTTTTATTTTTGTTTCTTAAACTCCGCCGCTTTTTCTTTTTTCAAAATTGCAGTTATATTTTTTGACGGCAAAATCCCTGGGTATATTTCGTAAATTATTCACTCGCACTTGATATTTCTTAAAAATTGTAGTAGAATATATAAAAACATTCAGAGGTGGATATTATTGGCAACAAGAAAAGATGTAGCGTTAAAAGCTAATGTTTCGCAGGCAACAGTTACAAATGTATATAACCAGTCAAAATATGTTTCGCCGGATATACGGGAACGGGTTTTTGAGGCCGCAAAAGAAGTCGGCTATATGCAAAATGAACCTATGGAATTCGTTTTTTTATGCGATGACCCGTCAAATCCACACAATATTGATATTTTTGAGGGCATGGTTTCTGCTGCATTGGAGCAAGGTGCATTGGTTTCAATGATACCGTTTTCTAACGATTTCGATTTGATTTGCAACGCTTTAATAAGAAAGCATACCGCCGGCGTATTTGTTTCAAACGCATATCACAAAATATCAAAAGAATCAATAAAGAAACTTGAAAAAAACAGTATTGTCGTTTCAAGTTCTTGGAATGATTTTCAAGTCGATATTTCCATGATTCCGTCTATTGCTGTTGATTATCTCGTAAGTATCGGTCATAAAGATATTTGCTATTTAACCAATAGGTCTATTTCTGATTTTGATTCTGATAATTTCAAACTTGCATTAGAAAAAAACAACATTGCCTATTCGGACGACTCAATAATACCGGGGTGTTTTCCTTACAAAGCCGATTTAATAAACGGATATTCGGCAACAAAAAATGCTCTCATAAATAGAAAGTCATTTACCGCAATAATAGCAGTAAATGACCTTATGGCAATTGGTGCTACACGGGCAATAATTGAATCGGGCTTAACCATACCGGATGATATTTCAATTGTATCGTGCGATGATATACGGCTTTCAGAGTTTTGCACACCTCCGCTTACAACAGTTCACTTACCTGCAAAGTCTTTGGGAAAAACCTGCCTTTCAAATATGATTCTGCGCAAAATGGGTAAAAGCCCTTCAATAAGTCATGCAAACATCAACATTATCGTGCGCAACTCTTCGGCGCCTCCAAAAAAACATAATTAAAGGGGTTATTTAATGCCTATTACATTTGAAGAAAAAACAAAGCAGTTTTATATTTCGACCGACAATACAACATATATCATCGAGTTACTTGACGGCAAAATCCCGGTTCATAGATATTGGGGTAACACCTTAAAAAATATGCCGTCAATTGAAAATACTAATGCAGATTTTAATACTATTTACTGTATAGAAAATACCGAAAATCCGTCAGCACTCTCAACCGGAACCTTACCTCTTGAATACGGAATATACGGCACAGGAGATATGAGAGAACCGGCGGTTTCTGTCCAGTTGGCGGACGGCAGTTTTACGCTTGAACCCGAATATTTATCCCATAAAATATATAAAGGAAAACGGTCAATAAACGGTCTTCCGTCCTCTTATGCCGTTAATGATGATGCAACTACATTAGAACTGACATTAGCGGATAAAGCATCAAACATCAACATAATTCTTTATTACACTGTTTTTGAAGAATACGATATAATCACAAGGAGCACAAAAATAGTGAATTTAAGCGAAAAACCAATAGATATTAAGCGAATTTCAAGTGCGTGTGTTGACTTTTATGATTCTTCGCTTGAAATAGTGCATCTTCCGGGGTCTTGGGCAAGAGAGCGGCATATTGAGCGTTCAAAACCGAATCACGGGATAATGCGTTTTGATTCAAAGCGTGGCGCTTCGGGACATTGTGAAAATCCGTTTATAGCAATGTGTGAGCCGAATGCAACCGAAACAAACGGCGATGTTTATGCTATGAACTTGGTGTATAGCGGTAACTTCGAAATTGTTGCAGAACTTGACCCTTTTAACACGCTTCGTACCCTTATCGGCATAAACAGTTTTAATTTTTCTTGGAAACTTAATCCGAACGAGGAATTTGCTTCACCCGAAACAGTTATGACCTACTCGTCAAAAGGTTTTGGTGATATGTCAAGAAATCTTCATAACTTCTACCGTAACCGTTTATGCAGAGGAAAATATCAACACTCTGCAAGACCTGTTTTAATAAATAACTGGGAAGCAACATATTTTGATTTTAACGAAGAAAAAATACTTGCTATTGCCGAAAAAGCCAAAGAAGTCGGAATAGATATGTTAGTGCTTGATGACGGTTGGTTCGGCAAAAGAAATAATGACGATTCTTCGCTCGGTGATTGGTATTCAAACAAAGAAAAACTGCCGAACGGTCTTGCCGGTCTTGGCAAAAAACTTAACGGATTGGGTATGAAATTCGGTGTTTGGTTTGAGCCGGAAATGGTAAGTCCTGACAGTGATTTATATAAGATACATCCCGATTGGTGTATTCATATTGACGGCAGAACACCGCACCTTGGAAGAAATCAGTTGGTGCTTGATTTATCAAGAATAGAAGTTTGCGATTACATAATCGGCTTTTTAACCGAAACCCTTTCAAATGCACCTATTTCTTATGTTAAATGGGATATGAACAGATATATCAGCGATATATCTTCAACCGAATTGTCCCATAGATATATGCTCGGTCTTTATTCGGTTTTGGAAGCAGTAACAAGCAAATTCCCCGATGTTTTATTTGAAGGCTGTGCAGGTGGCGGCGGAAGGTTTGACCCCGGTATGCTGTACTATTTCCCGCAAATTTGGTGCAGTGATGACACCGATGCCGTTGAGCGTTTATATATACAGTACGGCACAAGTTTTGCTTACCCAACATGTACTATGGGTTCTCATATTTCCGCCTGCCCAAATCACCAAATCGGAAGGACAACACCTTTTTCTATGCGAGGTAATGTTGCAATGTCGGGGCAGTTCGGATATGAACTTGACCTATCTACGCTTACTGTTGACGAAATCAAAACCGCAAAAGAGCAGGTTGCTTTTTATAAAGCACACAGAGAAACGATACAATTCGGAGATATGTTCAGACTTTCTTCTCCGTTTGAAAGCAACATCGCATCTTGGCAGTATATTTCAAAAGACAAAAACGAAGTTGTTGCATTTTTCTTTACAATCACCGGAAAAGCAAATACTTTGCATAAAATGATTAAGCTTCAAGGACTTGAAACCGATTGCAATTATAAATGTGCAGAAAACGGTAAAATTTATTCAGGCGCATATCTTATGCAGTTTGGTTTACCCGCTTTTCAAAACGCTGACTACATAAGCAATATTATTGTGTTAAAGAAAGAGATATAGTTATTAAAGCAAAAGAAAGAAGCAATGCCTCATTTTTCAAAAAGGCATTGCTTTTTTATATGTTATTTACTCGTCGTTGCTACATTACGAGATAATTATATCAGTAGTATACTCTGTAAGCAATTTCATTTGCTCTATACAATTTTTTGCATACGGTGTCAATTCTGCCGATTCTCTGTTTCGTGCTGTATTTTCCGTCTTTATTCCGCAAAGGCACATATTATATTTAGCACTTAAAGGATACGGCAAACCTACTTCCGTAAATCCGAGAGAACCTATAAGACTTTGTATCAATTCGGATTTCTTTGTGTCGGCATTGTAATTTTCGGTTATCCACGAATATATTTTAGGATGGAAATTACACATTATACCGCAATATCCCGATGCTCCCGCTTTAAGAGAGCCAAGCAAAGTCTGACAGTTGGCATTATACAGTTTGAACTTGCTTCCGCTTAAAATATTCAGGCGCTCGGTTATCAATTCCAAATCGCAGCAAGTGTCTTTCATATACACAAACCGCCCCGTTTTTAAGCACCATTCAAGTATTTTTGGTGATACAAGTCTCTTATACGGTCTTGGGCATTCATATAGTCCCAGCGGTATATTATCAGGTATCATTTTGAGGAGCCGTTCAGCATCCTCTATCCATTTTTCATCGCTCTTGTTATCTATGTCAAATCTATTTGTTATAAGTATTAAAGCATCCGTACCGCTTTCGGCAACCCTGTTCAAAACCTTTGCCTGTTCTTCTATACTTCCTAAAATATGTCCCGACGAAACAACACACATTTTGTTCTCGTGTGTTTCATTATACGATTGCACATTTTCATAGACAAAACGGTTTATACTGACTATTTCATCAGGTTGCAAATAATCAAGCTCGCTTGATTGACAAACAGAAAAAAGTCCCGTGCAACCGTTATTACCATACCATTCAACATACTTTTTCAGCGCATCATAGTCAATATTACCATCTTTTTTATACGGGGTAATCACCGTAGTATGCGCTCCACTTAATATTTCCATTTTCCCCTCACCAAATTGTTAATAAAAATATTCGCTCAAAAACTTAAACCTTTATTTTTTTACAAACCTTTGAAATCGTTCTTGCATCTTCGGTTATAATCGGTGCGTGTGCTTCGCCGGGATATACAACCAAGAAATCACCTGCATTCAGCTTTATAGTTGAATAATCATCGCTAAGCTCAAAAAACTCCATATCATTTTCGAGGTTATACTCTGTTATGATATTCAGTTTTTCCGTTTTGTTTGTAATCAAAATAACCTCATATTGGTCTAAAACATAATGCACATCTATATTTTTTCTATGCGTTTCAAATTTTGCGTCACTTAAAACTCTTGTATTTGTCAAATGGTTTTCATCGGGTTTTCCAATTTCAATTTTTGATAGTTCTGACAAAACAGTATAAAGTTCTTTGTTATCTTTGTATTTTTCTATGTTTTTAATATTATCGTATATCATTTATGCTACACCGACAGTTAAAAGAATGTTTGCAAAGGTCCTGCTTTCACCCGAAAAAATTGCTACTTTTACACAGGGCTTTTGGCATTCTTCATAATAATCAAATCTTCCGTGACTTTCAAATTCTGCATTTGGGAGCATTTTTTTATACTCTGCAAAAATTTCCGGTTCTGTTCCGTCTTCCGGCGACATAAGTTCTGCCTTTTCAAAATTCAAAACGGATTGTAACGCTTCTAAAACTTCGGTTGCCGTCGGGCAATCTCTTGTAAGAGCCAAATACACAACCTCTGCATCACCTGATTTTGAGGCAATCGGATAATTACCGTCAGATATTAAAATCTTATCACCGTGTCCGCATTTTGATATTGCAGACACAACCTGCGGGTTTATAAGTTTTGTTGTAAGCATTTCGGTTTTCTCCTTTACTTTTCATTTTCACGAAGTTTGCCGAGGGCACCGCCCGGATGATGTTTTACATATTCCTGCGGTGTTATTTTTGCATTGTCCTGCAAAAGTACAGAAAGACATTGCAAAACAAATATTTCGGCAATAATTGATGCTCTCGGTGCACGGTTTAACACTCCGCCCTCGTTATCAACATGGGCTATGAGCGAAGCATCGGCAAATTTTGAAAGCCAGCTTTCGGGATTACCCGTCAAAGAGATAATCTTTGCACCGTTATTTCTGATTGCGTTTGCAGTCGCTTTAAGTTCTGCGGTTTCGCCGCTATTTGAAATGCAGATAACTACATCTCCTTCAACCAACTGACCGCAAGAGCCATGTACCGCCTCTGTTCCGTGAAGATAATATGTAGGAGTTCCCGTTGACGAAAACAGTGATGCCGTATAGGTAGAAACATGAGACGGCTTACCTATTCCCGTTATATGAAGTCTATTTCCGTTGTTTTTTGCATTTATAATTATGTCTGCGGCTTTTTGAAGTGCCGCTTCATCAACTGCATTTATTGTTTTTTCAAATTCTTCTTTACTGATATTTACAAAATTTTCAAGACAAATTTTCATTTTCTTATCCTTTCAGTATCTCATAATATTTTGAATTTATATTTCTTGTTTTCATTAAATCAAAGACCTCGTCAAGTGTCGGCAAACTTGTTTGTGCCCCCATTTTAGAAACCGTAATACTTCCGACACAGTTTGCAAAGACGAGTGCTTTTTCTATATCTATACCTGCCGAAACAGCGGTACAAAATGCGCCCATAAAACTATCTCCTGCGGCAGTCGGGTCAAGCACTTTTTCACACTTAACGCAAGGAGAAACAATTAAATCTCCGCCGTTACAAAAAGCACACCCGTTTTTGCCAAGAGTTATAAGCACATTTTCCACACCCATATTTCTTAACTTCGTAACACTTTGTTTTATTGTTTCGTTGTCAGTAGGCTCAACACCCATAATAATCTTTGCCTCATGTTCATTTGGCGAAATATATGTAAGGCAACTTAGAAGTTCGTCGGGTAATTTATCTGCCGGAGCAGGATTAAGCATTACCGGAACACCTGCATTTTTTGCATATTTTGCAACAATACAGTTTATCTCCATCGGTATTTCGAGTTGTAACATTACCATATCGTAATTTTTGATTTCATTTTCCAAAAATGCGACATCTTCGGGTTTTATTTCCATATTAGCGCCGGGGATAACAAGTATCCTGTTATCTGTTCCCTGCTCGTTAGTTTGGATTTGAACATTTCCGACTGCCGTAGGTTTATCTTTTGACACCTTTACATAAGAAACATCTACACCGCTTGCTTTGGCGGATTCAAGTATTTCCTTACCGAAAGCATCATTTCCTACTTTTCCAACCATTGTTACATCTGCACCGAGTCTTGCCGCACAAATTGCCTGATTAGCACCTTTGCCACCGGGAGCAGTAGAAAAATCCATTCCGATTATTGTTTCCCCTATTTCGGGGAATTTACTTGTTGTGGATATTAAATCCATTACAAAACTTCCGACAACTAAAATTTTAGGTTTTTTACGCATAATAATCACCATATCCTTCAAAAAAACACGAAATATGATAAAACTGCACCATTCTTCATAAACGGCACCTAAATTATATAGAAACAGCAAAAAAATAACAATATAAATACTTGACATTTTTTTATAAAATCAAGACATTATATATTTACATATCACAAGAGTTATTATATAATAACTTTGGTGATAAATATGGATTTCAGCAGAAAAATTATACATAATATAAATGATATTCAATTACAAAATACAGACTTATTCTTAATTCATTGGTTTAAGATGATTTCAGGCAAAAGCGGAAAAACAATGGTTACAAGAAAAGAACATCATCATAACTTTATTGAAATGCATTTCTTTTTAAGCGGATATTGCAAATACGATTTTAACGGTAAAATAATCACAGTTTCAAAAAATCAATACTTAATGATTTCGGAACTTGAAAACCATAAAGTAATAGACATAAGCGATGATTTTACAAAACTTTCCGTCGGCTTTGAACTAAAAACCGAAAACAATAATTATAATTTCAGTTTTTTACATTCCGATTTTAATGACGAAATAATTAAATTCATTGATTATACTATAAACGAGTCAACAAATCCCAATGCTTTTTCGGATGATTTGATTAGAAATAAATTATTTGAAATCTTATTAAACATCTTATACCAAAATGCAGAACGCCCCAAAAAAACAAACAACCGTATACCTGATGAAGATATACGGTTAGAAAAAGCAAAAAAATTCATTTCTGATAACATATCAAACTCCCTTACCGGCAAAGACATTGCTCAATACTGCTATTTGAGCGAGAGGCAATTAAACAGAATATTCACAAATCACGAAGGAGTTACAGTTCTTAAATACATTCACGCCATAAAATTACAAATTGCAAAAGATTTTTTGGAAAACACCAATAAAAGTTTAAGAGAAATCAGCGAAAGGTCGGGATTTAACAATGAATACTATTTCAATCGCTTTTTTAAAGAACATGTCGGTATGCCTCCAAACGAATACCGTATTTCGTTGAATAAATCAAAATCCAACTTTAATAAATTTACAGAATAAATACAATAATTATCAACCCTCACAAAAGTATTTCTTTGTGGGGGCTGATATATTATCATTTGTAAAAATTTATTTCAAAGCAATTGGCTATTTCTTATCTTTTTTGACGGTGGTTTATCAAACATTTTTTTATACTGCCTGTAAAATCCCGAATAATCGTTAAATCCGCATTCGCTTGCAACAACCGTTGCCGGCTCTCCGTCGGATATTTTTGAATGTGCCAAAACAAGCCGTTTTTTAATTATATACTTATAAATTGATATGTTCATATTTTTCTTAAAGGTATGCATAAGTGTTGAAACCGATGTATTAAGTTGCTGTGCCATTTTCTCAATACTTAAATTTTCGGCAAGATGATCCGATATGTATTTTATTGCTTGT
>JAZUFQ010000043.1:0-28513 GCA_045640745.1 Acutalibacteraceae bacterium | reverse complement strand
CTTATGGCAACCGTCGGACTTGACTATATAGAACCGAACAATGTTTTTGGAAGTTCAATCTATACTCAAAACGGAAAAAACTATTATGTTGTAAACGGTGAGGTAAAGTGGGATTTTTCGGGCGAAATCAAATATAACGGCAACACATATACCGTAACAAAGGGAATTGCCGAACTTTCGGGTGTTACTGTTAAAGACGGTGTTTCGGTAATTGATGCAAATGCTTATAAGGACTATAAAACATTAAAAACAGTAACCTTGCCAAACAGCCTGACCGAGATAAAGGACGGCGCCTTTGACGGCTGTACCGAACTTGAAACAATAATTTTTTACGGTTCGGAAGAAAAGTTCAAGGATTTAATTATCGGTGAGAATAATACGGCGTTCACCTCGGCAGAGGTTCGCTACATTTGCGATTTAATAGGACATACATACCTTTATGAATGTTCGTCGAAGTGCGAGGTCTGCGGTAAGGAAAGGCAGGTTACCCATACATATAGTTTTGTTTGCGACGAAACCTGTAATGTTTGCGGAGAAAAGCGCATAACCGAGCACACATACACTTCTGATTGCGATACAAACTGCGATATTTGTCAGCATAGGCGTGAAACAACCGCTCAACACGATTTTGATGAAAACGATATTTGCAGAAACTGTGGCTCAAACAAATACATTCTCGGCGATATTAACGGCGACTTAACGGTTACCGATGCTGATGCGGTTTATCTTTTGATGTATACATTCTTCCCCGAAGATTACCCCGTTTTCCAACCGTGCGACTTTAACGGCGACGGCAAGGTTACCGACGCCGATGCGGTTTATCTTTTAATGTATACATTCTTCCCCGAGGATTATCCGATATAATTTTAGAAACAGGTGTTAAAAATGAAAAAATTACTTGCATTAACAATTTGCATTGTTTTGGCTTTATCTTTTTGTGTGAATGTTGAGGCGGCTTCGGCATCTCTTGCGGGCGCTTCGTCAATAGTTGAAGGCGCAACGGCGCAGTACACCGTTTCGGTAAGCGGTTGCCCCGATGCAACATCGGCTTCGGTAAGCGTAAGCGTTGGAAATAACTTGACGGTACAGTCGGGTTCTTGGAATAAATCGGGAGGACTGTGCACCTTTGACCAAAGCACAAACAAGGGTGCAATCGGAAGTCTCGCTTCCCCTAATATTAACGGTTCCCTTTTCAGTTTTACCGTAAAGGGCAATAAGCAGTCTACCGCTCCGCAAAGCGTTACGGTAACAGTTACCGCAAAAAACGGTGCGGAGGAAATTTTAAGCCAAACAAAATCTGTTTCGGTAACCGTTACATGTGCTACACATAATTTCGGAAGTTATACAAAACTAAACGACAGTCAGCATGCACGCACCTGTTCGGCTTGCGGTTATCAAGAAAAAGCAAACCATTCGTGGAACGGCGGAACGGTAACAAAGCAGGCAAACTGTAAAGAACCTGGAACGAGCGAATATACCTGTACCGTTTGCGGTGCCAAGACAACCAAAACCATAGCCCAAACATCAAACCATACTCTTAGCGCTTATAAAACAACAAAGCAGGCGACCTGCACCCAAAAGGGCGAGGAAACTGCAACCTGCTCAACCTGCGGAAAGTTGGTTACAAAGTCCGTTTCCGCTACGGGACACAGTTTTTCAAAATGGGAGACCGAAAAGGAGCCGACCTGCACTGAAAATGGTGTTAAAAAGCGCACCTGCTCTAAATGTAATGCCGAAGAAAAGCAAAACATAAATCCGCTCGGCCACGATTTTGAAAGTCCGAAACTTATTAAACAAGCAACACTTTTTTCAAACGGTCTTATTGAGGGAAAATGTAAGCGTTGCGGAGAAAAGACGCAGGAAATTATTGCTTGTAACTATGTTGACGAAACAAACAAGATTAAAATAGAAACAAGCGAGGGCTCTTTTTCAGAAGGCACCGAAATAAAAATCGAAATTCTTGATAAAAACAGCGAAAACTATGAAACATATAAAACCGAGTTATTGAAAAATTCGGCAAAATTCAAAATATACAATATAAGCGCCGTAAAGAACGGTGAAAAGGTTGAGCCAAACGGAAAAATTAAAATAACCTTTAATGATGTTGATAAGTTTTCCGAAAACGCCCTGCTTTACTGTCTTGCCGACGACGGCAGTTTTGTAAAAACGGATAGTTCGGCAAGCGAGGACGGTAAAAGCATTACGGCGGAAAGCGAGAAAATGGGCGTTTTTGCTCTATGCTCGCAGGATAAAGCAAAAGCCGAAAATAAAAAACCCGTTACAAAACTCAAAGAAAGCGACTCCAAAAACAGTTTCAGAAAACCGTACATGTATGTAGGCGCAGCTCTTGCTGTTTGCGTAGTCGGCTTTGCTGTGTTTGAGATTATATCAATAAGAAGAAAAAGGTTTTAAGAACGCATCAAATTTAATATAGTTTACAGGGCAGTTTTGCTTAAAGTCTTTTCTTTAAGCGAAACCGCCTTTTTTCTTTTTCTTCGTGCAAAAAAAAATTACAAAAATTTTCCAAAAAACACTTGACAAAAGCGGTCGGGGGGGGGGTATACTATTACAGTAATTATAGCCAAATTTTGGTATTAGATTTTTTACCCGTTTCTTTATGTGGTATATGCCGACAAAAAACCGTGATTTTTGCGCAATAAATTGTGGTTTGTGTATATTTGTGTGCTTGATATCGGTACATAAATAAATTGTTAAACGGCATAGCCCGTGGCGGTGAAAAATTCCTTTGCCGAAAATTTGGAGAAATTTAGCCCAAATGGGCAAGAAAGGAAATTTTTCTATGAAAAAAAGATTATTAAGCGTTGTGCTTGCAGTCGTAATGATTATTTGTGCATTACCTGTCGGCACATTTGCCGCAGGCGGCGGTCTTACCGCAAGTGGCGGTATTAAAAGAATCGCATATAGCGGTACTCCAAAGACCGATTATTATATCGGTGATGCCGTTGACCTTAGCGGGCTTACATTCAGAGGTCAAAAACAGAACGAAAGCGGTACTCAGGGAACAGTTCTCGCTGTTGGCGATTTAACTGTTTCACCTTCTGTAATCGAAGAAAACACAACACAAATCACCATTTCTTACTCAGATGTTCCCTCAATTACTATTGCTATCAATAATAAAGGTTATGCCGCCGTTGACAGCATAACTGTAAAGACCAAACCTACAAAGCAAAGTTATTTTGTAGGCGATACGGCAACCGACAGCGACCTTGCGGGAATTGTAGTAACTGTGAAGTATGTAAACAATTATTCCCGTGATGTAGGTGTTTCCGATGGTGTTACGGTTGGCTCTTATGATTTAAGCAGTGCAGGTACAGGTAGCGTTACCGTTGCTTTCGGCGGTAAAACGGCTTCTTACGATGTTACTTGTGCTTATGACGAAATCGCAAGCATAGCCGTAAAGACCAATCCTGACAAGACAAGTTATTTTATTGGCGACGATGCAAAAGATATTGACCTTACAGGTATTGAGGTAGCCGTTACACATAAAAATGAATTTAATAATCATATTGTAGGTGTTTCTGACGGCGTTACCGTTAATTCGTTCGACTTTGATACTGTCGGCAATGGCAAAGGTGAAATCACCGTTGCTTATGAGGGCTTTACCGCATCTTTCAATGTTGATGTTGCTTATGACGATGTTGACAGCATTACAATTAAAAATCTTGCTTCCAAGACCGAATACTTTGTGGGCGACACTAAAAATGATGTTGTTCTTACAGGTATTGAGGTAATCGTTTTATATAAGAACGGTTATTCCCGTGAAATAGGTGCTGACGACCTTACCGTTGATTCGGTTGATTTCGACTATGAAGGTATAGGTAGCGTTACCGTTGCTTTCGGCGGTAAAACAGATGATTTCGATGTAAATTGCGTATATGACGAGATTGACAGCATAGCCGTTACAAAAGACCCCGACAAGACCGAATACTTTGTAGGCGACGACGAAACAGCTATTGACCTTACAGGTATTGAGGTAACTATTACATATAAGAACGACTACACCCGTGAAATAGGTGCTGACGACCTTACCGTTGATGACTATGACTTTACTACTGTCGACGAGGGCACAATTACAGTCTCATTTGATGCTGCAGAAACCACATTTGATGTAACCTGCAAATATGACGAGATTGACAATATAGCCGTTACAAGAGACCCCGACAAGACCGAATACTTTGTAGGCGACGACGAACTTGATGTTGAGCTTGACGGAATTGTCGTAGAGGTTACTTATAAGAACGGCTACACCCGTTATGTAGGTGCTGACGACCTTACCGTTGATTCGGTTGAAGGTTTTGATGCAGTAGGTACAGGTACAGTTACAATTTCGTTTGAAAGTGTACAAACCACATTTGATGCAACTTGCGACTATGATGAAATCAGCAAAATAGAGGTTACAAGCGCTCCTTCAAAGGATAGCTACTTTGCATGCGACGATGAAACCGATATTGATATTGACGACATTGAGGTAACCGTTACATATAAGAACGGTTACACCCGTGTAGTAGGCGTTGCTGACGGCGTTACCGTTGATTCATTCGACTTTACTACTGCCGGCGAAGGCAAAGGCGTAATCACCGTTGCTTTTGAGGACAAAACCGCTTCTTTCAATGTAGATTGCATAGCTTGCTATTATGAATACTATCTTGTAACGGCTCCGACCGTTACCGAAGACGGTGTATATAATCAGCGTGCATACTACTTTGATCAAGACGGCAATAAGGAATATGTTGAAGGCAAAGACAGTCTTATAGACGAACAGTATACCGATATTACTTTTGCTTCTTGGTATCTTCGCACTATGATACAGTATAAGCAAGAGGGCGACGATTACAGTATCCGTTTCATTTCAATGCTTAACGGCGAAAATATAGACACAGAAACAAATAAGCTTTTAGATTACAAAAAGGCCGGCTTCAAAATTAAGGTTGGCGAAATGGACGAAGTTGAAATTTATGCACTCGAAGCAAACACTTCTTTCTTAGCTGACACGGAAGAAATCAACATTGCTGATTACAGCAGACCGATTGACTATTTCTTCCTTGCTGACACTTTGTTTGTTGAAGGTACATTTGATTACGATGTTAGTGTTAAGCCTTTCGTTGTATTAACCGACGAATTTAATACAGTTCTTACCGGCAAAGAAATTACTTTCAAAGTAAACGACTTATTTTAAGGAGGGCGTAAATCATGAAAAATAATAAGATGATTTTAGCAGAACCTGAAATTAGGTTTATAAAATTTAGTTCTGTTGATGTGATTACGAGCTCCGGCGCATTGGAAATCGGAGGCCCGAATACCGATGATTCTTACGGCGGTATTTCCGCTAAGGTCGGAAACTTAGGCGGCGGCGGAATGGGTCAGCCGTTACAGTAAAATTAAGACAAAACGGGATGTCTCGTTAACAACCCGGGGATTGCCGTCGGGCAATCCCCGTTTTTTATTTATCCAAATAGTTTATTCCTTTTGTGAAAAGGAAAAAGGTTCTATATCCTTGTTAGGAAGGAAAAATATTAAATGAAAAAGTTATTGTGTATTTTACTGTCTTTAATACTTTTTTTAACAGTAACTATGACCGCAGTTGCGGACCCCGTTATTGCAGACGACAGTGTGCAGTTAGTTCGTATAGAAAAAGGCAATCCGGGCGCACAGCGTGTAATTTATTGCGAAACATTAAAGGTTGCGCTTAATAACGCTATAAGCGGAGATATAATTGAATTGCTTGACGATGTTACCGTTAATTCGCCGATTAGTATTCCTGAAAATACAAAACTGACTTTCGTTAGTGCGATAAAAAGAAAAGCTTTAATTGTCGGCGCAAACATACCGACCAAATTTTCGGAGGAACCGAAAACGGTAAGAAAGAATTTTGACGGAACGCTCTTTAATATCGGCAAGGGCAGTATTGTTACTTTCCAAAATATTGTGCTTGACGGTAATAACAAAAGCGGTAAAAAGGGCGGATTGATTTACGCTCAAAACGGTGCGTCGGTTTCCTTAATAAAAGGTAGCGCAAACAGCGGTGTTACGCTTAAAAACTCAAAACTCGGCAACGGCTCATTCGGTGGCGCAATATATGCTGAAAATAATACTGCCGTTACGATAGAAAACGCTGTTTTTTCGGGTAACAGTTCTTCCTGCGGAAATGACATTTACTTAAAGAAAAAAACATCGCTTATTATAGATAATAATACTGTCGCAAAAATTAGACTTTGCGGTGATTTAAGCGGCGATTACAATGTGAATATTTTGGATATGGTTCAGCTTAAAAAGATATTGGCAAGTAAGCCTTCTTCCGTAGCGGAAAACTGTTCGCCCGATACTAACTGCGACGGCAAAACGAACAGTTACGATTTAGCAGAACTCGTAGGCATTATTTTAAGCTGTTATTGATAGAGGTTTGCGTTTTATGAACCGCATAGTTATTAAGCTTGCCGAAATTCCGATAGAGATATATAGCGGTAGCGGATTTATGACGGATTTTTGTCGGTCTTATTTGTCCGACCAAAGCCCGCTTTTTTCGGTTAAAACCGACGAAAAAGCCGTTAAAAGTGAGATGGAAAATGCCGAAGAGCCGACCGCATACGAATACGCCGAGGCAGTATGCCTTTACCGTGAAATAGCGGAAAGACTCCCGATTTATGACCGTGTTGTGTTTCATGGCGCCGCAATAGAATACGGCGGAAAAGCTTATCTTTTTACCGCACCGAGCGGAACGGGAAAAACAACCCATATTTCCCTTTGGCGTAAGTGTTTAGGCGAAAAAGTTGATATAATAAACGGCGACAAGCCGATTTTACACTTGACACCGTACGGCTTTACCGTCTACGGCACGCCGTACGCAGGCAAAGAGGGTTGGCAAAGAAATGTATCTGCACCTCTTGGCGGAATTTGTATTTTGTCGCAGGCAAAATCAAACAAAATAGAAAAAACCGAGAACGGACAGTTCCGATTTCTATTGTCGCAGACCTACCGCCCTAAAAACAAAACCGCCATGCAAAACACGGTGCAAATAATAAAAGCTTTATGCAAAGTGCCGTGTTATAATCTTTTATGCGACATATCGGAGCAGGCGGTACGGTTATCTTTTGAGGCGCTTACAAACGAGAAATACGAGGGAAAAGCGAATGATAATAAACAGTGAAATCACAAAGGTAAACGACGGGTCGGAATGTGTACTTGTCCCCGTCGGCGAGGACTTTGAAAACGGCATATTTGTGCTAAACGAAACCGCCGAAAGAATATACGACCTTTTATGCGAGGGCAAGAGCCGTGATGAAATTGTTTTGTTACTGCTTGATGAATATGACACCGAGCGCACAACCGCAGAAAAATTTACCGATGATTTTATCGCAAAACTTAAAGATGCTAAAATTTTAATAGACGGATAACCCTACGGTTTTTCTATTATGTTGAAAGGCAAATGAATATGGAAACAAACGCAAAAACAATGACTGTTAACTCGGACGAACACCATCACCATCATCACCGCCATCACCATCACAGGCATAAGTATTTTCGACCGGCGATCGTAAAGATGCGCATAATTCTGCTTGTTTGCAGTATCCTTTATACTTACGGTGCGTGGGTTTTACTCGGTGATTTGAACGGCGTAATATTCGGATTTTCTTTTCCGGCGCTTTATATTATTTCAGGTTATCTCGTGCTCAGAAGAAGCCGGCACATCGAGGAAAGAATAAAAAGGGCAATCGGGCGAACGGCAACCTGCTTTTTTATTCTCTTTATGGTCTTTGTAGGAATGTCTTTTCTTGTTGAGCCAAGCAATACCGCTATTCTTCTTAGGTCAAAATCTTTTTGGGCAAACTTTTTAATGCTTAATATATGCAATTTGCCTATCGGCTCAACGATATGGTTTGTGCAGGCGCTGCTTTATGCATATATTATTATTTATTTCATTTACAAATGGAAATTGCTCAACTTTGATATATACATAGCCGCTCTCTGTTTAGCCATAACGCTTATTACGGGCGAACTTTCCTCGGTTTTCGGTTTTGAATTTTTGGGGCACACATATTTAGGCGGAAATTTTTTGACAAGAGCGCTACCCTATATTTTAATCGGGCACTTTATAAACAGAAAAAAGAGAGTCTTTTCAAAAATCAAGCAAAGATATTATTGGATGATAATCATTATAGGCGCTGTTTTAACGGCTCTTGAATACCTTTTGTTAAATTTAAGCGGAAATAAAACATATATCGGGCATTTGGTCGGAATGGGACTTGTTGCGGTCGGAATTGTCTTTTTCTGCCTATTTAAGAAAGATATGAAAGTAAGGTCAAAGGTATTAAAACCGCTTTCAAGATACGAATTGATGATTCCGTTTTTTGTTTGTTCGCCGATATTTTATGCGATTTGTCGGCTTAGCAATATTATTCCCGCCTTTATTATTGCGATTGCCGGAATTCTTACGGCGCTTTTAAGTGTTGTGGCATTGTATTTTTATGCTTATCTTAAAAATCTGGCGGAGGAAAGCGAAAAGCAAGAAACCTTGTGGAACGAGCTAAAAAATAAATAAAAGTAAAAAGAAAAATCCTCATTCTTTTGAATGAGGATTTTTTGGCTGGGGTGGCAGGATTTGAACCTACGAATGCAGCAGTCAAAGTGCTGTGTCTTACCGCTTGACGACACCCCAATATTTAATTCTAAAAAACTCTTGGCAAAAGAAATACCAAGAGAAATTGTGGGGTGGAAGATGGGACTCGAACCCACGGTCTCTGGTGCCACAAACCAGCGCTTTAACCAACTAAGCTACATCCACCATAGCTAAAATTTATTATAACATATTACACTAATTTGTCAAGGAATTTTTGCGCCCTTAAAAAAATATTTTTCATAAAGTTAATTGTTTTTTAACATTTTAATTTCAAAAAGGTATAAAATATACTCATAATGGATTAGGAGGATGCGTTTATGGACGAAAACAATAACTTTGAGTTTGACTCGGACCAAAACAATACCGGTTCAAGCGAGCAAAACATCGAACAAAATACCGAAGAAAAACAAAGCTTTGATTTCGGCAGTTATTCAAAATCCGGCATTGATATTATTCAGGATAATATATATGAATTTGAAGGCGATAACGGTTACAGTGCAGAAAATCAGTTCAACCGCTCGCCGTATATAGAAAAGAAAAAGAAAGAAAAGAAAACTTACGGTTTCGGCTCTATCGTGCTTGCCGTAATTCTTGCGGCGGTAATAGGCGCAGGGAGCAGTTTGGCGGTTTATTCGGGAATAAAGTACCTAAATGACAGCGGAGCGATTATCACTACCACAACCGACAAAAACACTTCGGTTGAAAATGTCAATATAAACATTGACGAGCAGGCGTCCTCAATAGCGCAGGCGGTTTCGAGAAAATGCAACAGCAGTGTTGTAGGAATAAGAACAACAACCTCGGTAATAAGCTTTTTCGGCGACAAGAGCGAGGCAACGGGCGAAGGCTCGGGAGTTGTATTTTCGGCAGACGGCTATATTATAACAAATTACCATGTTATAAAGCAGGCAATAACTTCAAGCATCGGCTCAAAAATAGAGGTGTTTATTGATAATGTAAACACAACATCTCATTCCGCAAAGGTTGTAGGATATAATATCGCCTCCGACCTTGCTGTTATAAAAATAGATGCTAAAAATCTAAAAGCGATTGAAATCGGAAATTCCGATAATCTTTCGGTCGGTCAGTATGCCATAACAATCGGCGCTCCCGGCGGACTCGAATTTATGGGCAGTGTTACCTACGGAATAATAAGCGGACTTAACCGTGTTGTTTCCGCCGATTCAAATATAAAGCTTATTCAAACCGACGCCGCAATAAACCCCGGAAATTCGGGCGGTGCTTTGCTTGACGAAGCGGGCAGACTTATAGGTATCAACAGCTCAAAAATCGTTTCGGAAGAATTTGAGGGTATGGGCTTCGCAATACCTGTTAATACGGTTGTAAGCATTTGCAACAACATTATCGCAAATAAGGATAAGTCGGAGCCGTATGTCGGTATCACGATAAGTGAAAAATACACCGCTGATGTTCTTCAAAAATACGGTTTCCCGAAAGGCGCCGTTGTGTTAAGCGTTGCCGAGGGCAGTACCGCCGAAAGTTGCGGAATTGAAAAGGGCGATATTATTACAAAGTTTAACGGTCTCGAAATAACTAACTATGATGTTTTCTATAAGCTTCTTAAAAGATGTAAAATCGGCTCCGAGGCATCAATAGAAATTTACCGTGCGGGCAGATACTACCAAGCTAAAATCTCGATTGCCTCAAATTCGGGAGCAAATTAAAAAAGCATAAAAACACCGCTGTTCTCTTAAAAACAGCGGTGTTTTTTATCCTAAATCGGTTTTGCCGAAAAGTTCCTTGGCAAACCAAACCTCATTAACCGTAAATGTTTTCCCGTTAAGATATTCTAAAATTCCTGCATCGGTATTAAAATAGAAACTTAACTTATAAGAATAAAGCGCCTGCTTATCAAAGCCCATTTTTTTGTCATTGCCGAGTTTTCCGTACTTTCCGTCACCCAAAAGCGGATGCCCGATTGACGCCAAGTGCGCTCTTATTTGATGTGTCCGTCCAGTTAAAAGCTCAATTTCCAAAAGCGACAAGCCGTTTTTAGAAGCAAGGGTTTTATATCTTGTCTTAATGGTTTTGTTGGTGTCTGATTTTTTGTTGCTCAAATAAACCTTGTTTTTAACTTCGTTTTTTTCAAGATATCCTTCGAGGGTTGCCGCCTTTTCTTTCGGCTTTCCGTGAACAATACAAAGGTAGCGCTTGTCTATCTCTCGGTCCTTGATTTTTTGGCATATAATCCTAAGCGCTTCGGCATTTTTGCAGGCGATAACTATTCCGCCTGTATTTCTGTCAATTCGGTTGGCAAGCGCCGGCTTAAAGCTGTTTTCAAGCTCGGGATTATATTCGCCCTTGTTATAAAGATAGTGCTGAATCCGTCCTATAAGCGTATCTCGGTACTCGTCTTTATCGGGATGAACTAAAAGCCCCTGCTTTTTATCGGCTAAAATTATGTTTTCGTCTTCATAGACAATATCAAGCCTGTCGGGCGAGGATAAAAAGTCATACTTTACGGGTTTTTTCTCGAAAAATTCGTCGGGGATATACATATCAATTATGTCACCCTCGGATATCCTCGTACTGATTTCGGGCTTTTTACGGTTAAGCTTTATATGCTTTGTTCTTATGTATTTATAAAGAAGAGAGGGCGGAAGTGTAGGGCAGGTTTTTGTTATGAATTTATCAAAACGCTGGTTGGCATCGTTTTTTGTAACAACAAAACTTTTCAAAATTCTCTCTCCTTTCTTGATTTTCGTAAATTTATTTAGTATAATACTTTTGTGAGGGTTAGCCTAACAAGAATAATCCGAACCCGCCCGAAAGAGCAACTTTTCGGTGTATTTTTGTTTTTCAATTTTGATGGGCGTTAGCCCATCTGCAATCTCAAAGACAAAAATCTTCACAAAAATTCACATCTTTCGGGTCAAAGAGTTTTTTAGTGACGGATTTTTTGTTAGGCAAGGCAAAAACGCAGTGAATACTGCCGTATTCACGAGTATTTTAACACAGTATAACGGAAAATCCGCCCTCAAAAACCGAGTTCGGATTATTCTTGTTAGGCTAGGGGGGATTTTATGGCTGACAATATTCACGCAGGGCACCGAGAAAGACTGAAAGACGAATTTCTGAACGGCGCCTTTGGCGAAAACACGCCCGACCATAAATGGCTTGAACTTTTGTTGTTTTACTGTATTCCGCAAAAGGATACAAACCCTATTGCCCACGATTTAATTAACCGATTTAAGTCGATAAACGGTGTTTTTGAAGCATCCATTGAAGAGCTTACCGAAATAAACGGTATTTCAAAGAACGGCGCCGTTCTTCTTAAAATGATTATTCCGCTTGCAAGAAAATGCGAAATAAACAAAAGCCGGCTTGTTGCAAACTGTTTATCTACCGATAATATCGGCGACTACATTCTTTCGCAGTTTTACGGTTTGACAAAAGAGCGGTTTGGAATAGCGCTTCTTGACCCGATGCAAAAAATAATTACCTTTAAGTTTTTAAGCGAGGGCGATATTGCCGAGGTCGGCGTATCAATAAAGACTATTGCAAAATTTGTTCTTGATAACGATGCGTACTATGTTGTTCTTGCCCATAACCACCCGAAAAGCTTTGCGCTTCCGAGCAAGTCTGATATAGATGCAACTATTAAGATAAAGGAAACATTAAGTAAACTTAATGTAAGATTGCTTGACCATATAATTATTTCCGAAAATGACTATGTTTCGTTAAATCAAAGTCGGGAATATTCGTATATTTTCAAATAATTTTAGGTGCGACCGAAAGGCCACACCCGTTTTTATTTGATTATTCGTCTTCGGGCATTTCGTAATTATGCCAAATATCCTGAACATCGTCGTTTTCTTCGAGCATATCAATAAGCTTTTCCATTTTTTCTCTTGCTTCTAAGTCGTCAATCGAGGTCATAGTCTGCGGAATGTACTGAACCTCCGCCGAAACAAAGGAATAACCCTTTTCTTCAAGCGCATCACGGACGGTGCCCAAATCGTTCGGAGCCGTTGTGATTTCAAATATATCACCGTCAAAGTCAAAGTCCTCGGCGCCTGCCTCCAAAGCGGCTTCCATAACCTCGTCCTCGTCTTTGCCCTCCGCCTCGATAGCAATAACTCCCTTGCGGTCGAACATAAACATAACAGAGCCCGACTGACCTAAATTACCGCCGCATTTATCGAAATAGTGCCTTATATCACCTGCGGTACGGTTGCGGTTATCGGTAAGAGTTTCAACTATAACGGCTACACCGTTTGGACCGTAACCCTCGTAAATAAGCTCTTCGTATTCGGCACCGCCGCTTTCACCTGCGGCTTTTTTGATAATTCTTTCGATATTGTCGTTCGGAACATTGGCGGCTTTTGCTTTTGCGATAGCGTCTTTAAGACGGCTGTTTTCCTGCGGATTAGGGCCGCCCTGTTTTACGATAACGGCAATTTCTCTTCCCATTTTAGTGAAAACCTTTGCTTTTGCGGCATCGGATTTTTCTTTTTTCCTTTTAATATTGTTCCATTTGGAATGTCCTGACATATTAGCTCATCCTCTCGGTCTTTTAACCTAATAATTGTATCATAATTCTTTATTGTATTCAAGTGCTTTTTCGCATAGAATTTCCACATCTTTTATTGAAGAAATATATCCGCATTCTTTTCTTAAAGCGGCGGCGCCACGAATACCGCTTAAATACCAAGCCGTGTGCTTTCTTGCTTCAAGCATAGCGACCTTTTCGTTTCGGTATTTTTGCATAAGCTTTATTTGTTCGAGTAAAACCGCAAGTTTTTCTTCAAGGGTTTTCGGAAAATATTCTCTTTTTTCAAAAAAAGCGTTGATTTCCTCAAAAACAAACGGATTTCCGCAAGCGGCTCTGCCCACCATAACAAAATCGCAACCCGTTTTGTTATACATATCCTTTGCCGATTTTCCGTCAACGATATCTCCGTTTGCAATTACGGGTATTTTTACGGCTTTTTTAACATCGGCAATAACATCGGTGTTTACGGGCGGTGCATACATCTGCTTTTTTGTCCTGCCGTGTACCGTAACGGCGCTCGCCCCCGCAAACTCGACTGCTTTCGCAAGCTCGACGGCGGTAATACTTTCTTCATCAATGCCTATTCGCATTTTAACGGTAACGGGTACGCTTGACGCCTTTACAACGGCGCTTACTATTTTTTCGGCAAGGGGAATATCTTTCATTAAGGCGCTTCCTCCGCCGTTTCCTGCCACCTTTGGTGCAGGGCAACCCATATTTATATCAATAAAATCGGGCTTTGAGGCAAGGGCGATTTCGGTTGCCTTTGCCATTACATCGGGCTCGCACCCGAAAAGCTGTATTGCCGACGGAACAGTATCATTCGGGTTATATAAATATGTGAGAGACTTTTTATCACCTAATGATAACCCTTTTGCACTTACAAGTTCTCCTACGGTGTATGAGGCGCCATATTTTATACATATTTCACGCATTGCTCTGTCGGCAACCCCTGCCATAGGCGCAAGCGACGCATAGCCGTTAATTTCAACATTTCCTATTTTCATAAATTAAATTATACCTGACCTGATAAGAATATTTATAAAAAATTGATTTAAGTTAATTTTCGCATAGCTTTTTATAAAGCAAAATGATTTCGTTTCTTAGGGATAAATGCTCGTCTTTTGTTAATTTCGGGTCGTTTTCGAGAATATCCGCCGCCGCCATTTTACAAAGCTTTAATGTGTCGCTGTCGGCGAAAATATCGGCAATTTTTAAGGACGGCAATCCGTGTTGACGGTTGCCTAAAAAGTCGCCGGGGCCACGAAGCGCCAAATCATGCTCGGCTATTTTGAAGCCGTCGGCATTATTGACAATTACTTTAAGACGGTTTTTTGTTTCTGCCGATTGGCTGTCGGATATAAGAACGCAGGTCGATTTATACTGTCCTCTGCCTATTCGTCCACGAAGCTGGTGAAGAGCCGAAAGACCGAATCGCTCGGCGTTTTCTATTACCATAACCGTAGCATTCGGCACATCTATACCAACCTCAATTACGGTAGTCGAAACAAGCAAATCAATTTCTTTTTCGTGAAATTTTTTCATAACAAGGTCTTTTTCTTTCGGCTTCATTTTGCCGTGAATAAGACCTACTTTATAATTCTTAAAGGCATTATTTGATAAATCTTCATAGATAGCCGTTGCGCTTTTTAGTTCGAGCGTTTCGTTTTCTTCTACAAGCGGGCAGATAATATAACCCTGCCTGCCTTCGTCAAGATGCTTTTTTATAAAGTTGTTTACCCGTTCTTGAAGTTCGCTTGTAACAAGATATGTTTCGATTTCTTGCCTGCCCTTTGGGTATTCGTCAATGATACTTATATCCAAATCGCCGTAGATAATAAGTCCGAGCGTTCTCGGTATCGGTGTTGCCGACATAACAAGTGTGTGCGGTTTGTTGCCCTTTTTTGAAAGGTTTGCTCTTTGCAAAACGCCGAATCTGTGCTGTTCGTCGGTAATCACAAGACCTAAATTTTGGAAAACAGTATTTTCGGTCAAAACGGCGTGGGTACCTATAACTATATCATATTCGCCCGAAAGTATTTTTTCCTTGATTATTTCTTTGTTTTTCTTAGTTACCGAACCGGTTAAAAGAGCAATGTTTACGCCTGTATTATTAAGCGTTTTCGATATTGTTTCAAAATGCTGTTTTGCCAAAACTTCGGTAGGTGCCATAATAACCGATTGCATTTTGTTTTTTGCGGCTATATACATAAGTCCCGTTGCGACGGCGGTTTTTCCGCTTCCGACATCGCCCTCGATAAGCCTATTCATAACATTTCCCGACATCATATCTTGTAATGAGTCGTCGAGCGCATCGTTTTGCGCAGAAGTTAAGCTATACGGCAAAAGTGATAAAAATTCGTCTTTATAATTTTTTTGAATAACAAAATCGGACTTGATTTTCCGTTTTCCTTTCAGCAAAAGCAATCCGACTTGAAGCACAAAAAGCTCTTCAAAAACAAGTCTTCGCTTTGCCGTTTCAAATGCCTCGTCGGTTTTTGGGAAGTGGATATTATTTATGGCGTAAGAAAAATCGCAAAGCTTATATTTTTTTCTTAAATTTTCGGGCAAGGGGTCGTTGCCGACCGAAGAGGACGAAAGCGCATTCGCAATAATTTTGCGGATTCCCGAGGAGGTTATTTTTGAGTTTGCAGGGTAAATAGGCTCAATTTGTGTGTCGTTTTCGGTTCTTATAAGCGGAGAAGAAAACACCGCTTTACTGTACGAAAAGTTGATTTTACCTAAAAAAAGATATGTACTTCCCTCGTGCAGTTTTTCGGCAAGATATTTATTGTTAAACAAATTTACGGTTGCAAAATGTGAGCCGTCATAAATGTTAAACTTATAAATTATCATATTTTTCCGAATTCGGTTTTCGGAAATCGGCGTAACGATTTTTGCCTTAACGCATACCTTTTCGCCGTCAAAGCAGTCATAAATTCTTTTTATTTTGGAAAAATCCTCGTAGCCCCTCGGATAATAACGAAAAAGGGCACCGACAGTATCGATGCCCATGGATTTTAGAATTTCGGCACGCTTTTCCCCAACGCCCTTTACAAATCTTATCTCACTTAAAGTGTTTAACATAATTATCACTCAACCGAAATAATGTAATAGTACACAGGTTGATTGCCCTTAATAAAAGCAATTTCAACCTTTGAGCCGAATTTTTCGTTAAGCTGTTTTTCAAGCTCGTTTGCGGTTTCGTCGCTTACATCCTCACCGTAAATTACAGTAAGGAATTCGCTTTGCTTTTTAAGCATTTTGGTAACAAGCTTTACCGCCGATTTTTGAAGGTCTTTATCTACAAACGAGATTTTACCCTCAATCATATTAAGAAGCTCGCCCTTTTTGATTTTGAAGCCGTCAAAGTCGGAATCACGGGCGGCAAAGGTGATTTGTCCTGTTGCGATTTTTTCAGCCGCCTTTTTCATGGCTATTGTATTGTCCTTAACATTTGAGTCGGGGTCAAAGCCGAGGCAAGCCGAAACACCCTGCGGAATTGTCCTTGTCGGAATTACGACAACCTTTCTTGTCGCAAGCGATATAGTCTGCTCCGCCGCCATAATGATGTTTTTGTTGTTGGGAAGAACGAAAACGGTCTCGGCAGGTGTGGCTTCAATAGCGCTTAAAATATCGTCGGTGCTCGGATTCATAGTTTGACCGCCGCTTACAACGGTATCGCAACCAAGCTCGGTAAATAAATCTTTAATGCCGTCGCCTGCGGCAACCGATACAAAACCGTACGGCTTTGTCGGCTCAACCGACTTGATTTCGGTTTTAAGGTCGGCGCTCTTTGCAGGGCGCTTTTTGGCGTTCTCGGCATCGTGCTTTGCTCTTTCGTGTTGGTCACGCATATTTTCAATTTTCAAATGAACAAGACTGCCGAAAGCAAGTGCATTTTCAATCGCATCGCCCGGATGGTCGGTGTGAACATGAACTTTTATTATTTCTTCGTCGTCAACAACCACAACGCAGTCACCGATAGATTCAAGATAAGACCTTAATTTGCTCGGAGATTTTCTGCATTTCTTGTTGCGGTTTACGATAAATTCAGTACAGTAGGTAAAGGTTATTTCGGTATCAAATTCGCCTGCCGCATTGTAAGCCGCTTCCTCTTTTTGCTCGGTTACGGTTTCTTCGGCAGTGTTTGACGGGATAATTACGCCCTTTTCAAATACCGACATCATACCTTCAAGAATAAGTACAAATCCCTGACCGCCGGCATCGACAACACCGGCTTTTTTGAGTTGCGGTAACAGTTCGGGAGTTTGGGCAAGAGCCTCTTTTGCGCCCTTTAAGGCATCACCGAATACGGTTAAGGCATCATTTCCGTTTTTAAGACTTTCGTTTGCTCTCTCGCTCGCAACACGGGCAACGGTCAAAATAGTGCCCTCGGTAGGTTTCATAACGGCTTTGTATGCCGCTTCAACACCGCCCGAAAAAGCGGCGGCGATATTTTCGGCTGTCAATTTTTCGTCGTTTCCGACGCCCTTGGCAAAGCCCCTGAACAAAAGCGATGTAATAACGCCCGAGTTTCCTCTTGCGCCTCTTAAAAGCGCCGAGGCGTTTGCCGAAGCAACCTTTCCGGCGGACTCGCCCTCGATTTTTGAAATTTCTCTTACCGAGTTTGCAAGAGTCATAGACATATTAGTTCCTGTATCACCGTCGGGAACAGGGAATACATTAAGCTCGTCAACTTTCTTTCGGTTATTGGAAAGATTGTTAGAAGCAGAGATTACGGCATCTCTTAATTGATTTCCGCTGAACAATATAAAAACACTCCTTATTAGAAAAAAGGATAATTATTCCTTAATACCGTCAACCTTGACTAAAACACGGTCAACATCAATATCGGTTACATTTTTTACAACATATTTAACCTTTTCGGTAATGCTTTTCGCCAATTCGTTAATATTCATACCGTAGATAACCTCGATATGAATTTCAACATTTATTTTGTCGGCGTTTCCCTTTACCGAAATACCGGTATCAATAGATTTTGTTTTTGAAAACATATTAAAAAGCTTTTGGCGGTTGTTTCCGGGTATCATACCTACAACGCCGTAGCATGATGTAACTTCACTGCCTATAAGCTTTGAAAGGTAATTTTCCGATACGGTAACAGTACCCAAAACATTTTCGTAAGAAATCATAGAAATCTCCAATCTGCCGAACGGTCGGCGTTTGTCTTATTTTATATTATATTCCTCGGCCGAATAATAAATATCGCTTTCCGAAGAAAAAATATTTGTCAGTTTGTCTTTGTAAAACAATATCCCGTTTCGGTATAGAAGCGGAATTTGCACCATTTCGGTTAAAAGTGTTCCGGCAACATCGGTAACGGTAGCAGTACCCGAAAAATATGCGCCGTAGATGTCGGCTGTTGTGTTTTGCGCCGTTTCCTGTTGGTTGGGATTTTCGCTTTCGGTTTCGGTTTGGTTTTCAGACATAGGCACAGCGACGCCGTAAGCGGCACTGTTTCCTGCAACCGCAAGAGGCGACATATCATAATTCGGAAGAACAGACATTTCGCCGAGATATAGTTCAAACGAACCGCTTAAAAGTCGGTTTTGGTATTCACTGAACGAACACTCGGTAACCGTAAGCTCAATACCTGCCGACCTTAACTGCGAAGCAATCGTTTTAGCCGCAACGACCTTTAACCGACTGTCTTTATTTACAATCATATTAAAGATATGATGCTTGCCGTTTTCATCGACATAGTATCCGTCTTCATTTTTATTATTATAACCTATTTTACTTAAATTCTCAACAGTTATTTCTAAATCGGAATCGGTTTTAATGCTTTGAACAGAAGCGGTATCCTTTAATAACGGGTGGAAATATCCTTTTGCAGGTTGGGCGGTATTAAAGAAAGCGTCCTTGCAAATGGCTTTTCGGTCAATCGCCGAAGAAATTGCATACCGAAAATTTTTATTGCTAAGCTCGTTTAACGATGTGTTCATACCGATAAAAACAAAATTATTTAACGGAACATCACACCTTTTACCGCTCATTCGGGCAACATTGGCGCCCGTAATATCCGAATAGTAAAGGTCGGTTGCGCCAACCTCAATATAATGTGAAATAGAGTCCTCGTCTGGGGCGTGAATAAGTTTTACAGAGGTTACGGCACCTTTTTTACCGAAAAACAATTCGTTTTGTAAAAGCACATTTTCGTCATCTTTTTTTACATATCTTCCGCAACCTATCGGAGCTTTTGCCACGCCGTCGGTAGTAATTTCGCTTTCGCTTTTTGCTTTGATTATCGGAAAATCAAGTAAATTTTTGAAATACGGGTCAACTTTTGAAAGATTAAAAACGACCGTGTTTGAGTTTACTGCCGAAACCGATACAACCTCATACAAATGAGTCGAATAAAGACCGCCGTAAGTTTTAGCGAGGTTATAAGAATAAATAACATCGTCTGCGGTAAGTTTTGAGCCATCCGAAAAAGCAATATTTTTAAGCGTTACGGTACAGGTTTTTCCGTCAAGGTTTACACTTTCGGCAACCCGTAAAACAGGATTAAATTTATTATCGAGTTTAACAAGCGGTTCAAATAAAAGCTTACAAATATTTCGGTTGTTTTCGCTTTTTGCAGTATAAGGGTTTAACGAATCCGATTTGTTGTAAAGAAGTGTAATGCTTCCGCTTTTTGTTTTTTCTTGCTTTGAAGCGCTCGCTTTGTTTTTGTCTGTTTTGGAAATTTGGGCGCAGGCAGACATAGAAAATACCACGCACAAAACAAGAAAAACCGCAATTATTTTGTTTTTCATTATAACACCTTTATAAAATAAAAATTATTCTTTGCAAAAGCTCTCGGCGTTTATGCAAAGCCTTGTTTTTTCGTTAATATCGAAAATACATCCCGATATTATCGCACTGCCCTCGGCAAATAAAAATTTATCGGTCGTTCCGTCTTTAAGCCTTGAAACGATAATTTCCTTTTTTACGCCTAAAACCGAGTTTTTAACCCCCGTCATACCGATGTCGGTTATATATCCCGTTCCTTTTTCGAGGATTTGTATGTCAGAGGTTTGAACATGGGTGTGGGTGCCGAACATAGCCGAAACTTTTCCGTCAAGATAAAATCCCATAGCCCTTTTTTCGCTTGTTGCCTCGGCGTGAAAATCAACTATGATTGCCGTGGCATTGTCTTTTTTTGCTCTTTCTATCAGCAAATCGGCGTCAATAAACGGGTTGGACGCTTTCGGATTATTTATGTAAACCTGTCCGAGTAGATTTATTACGGCAACCGAAAATTTACCCATATCAAGAAGCACATAACCGCTACCGTAATCCGACTCTATGTTATTAGGACGCAGTAAAAACGGGTTTTCGTCAAGTAAAGTATGCACATTTTGGTGGCGCATAGTATGATTTCCGCCCGTAATGACATCGGCGCCGGCGCTGAATAGCAAAGAGGCGGTTTCGGGCGTAATTCCGTTTGATAAGGCGGAGTTTTCGCCGTTTACAATAACGCAGTCGGCATTATACTCTTTTTTAAGTTTCGGTATATATTTAAGCGATTTTTCCGTTCCGCATTCGGAACAAACATCACCTATACAAAGTATTCGCATATAAAAAACCCTTAATATAAAAATTATACTAATAGAATAACATATTTGCCGTGTTTTTTCAATCGTTTTTGCTTTCCAAATAAAAAACGCAAAAAATCTTAAAATAGAAAGTGAGGAAACAAGAGAAAAAACGAGAAAACGAGAGAAAAACGAAGATAGTGCTTTTTTTGTAATATTTTTTGCAAAAAAGGTGTTGACAATGGATTTTCTTTGTGTTATCATAGGCAAGCTGATTATTAAAAACAAATATTTTGGAGGTTTCTATTTATGTCAACATTTATGGCAAAACCTGCTGAAGTTCAGCGTAAATGGTATATAGTAGATGCTGCGGATAAGCCGCTTGGCAGAACCGCTGTTAAGGTTGCTGATTTACTTAGAGGTAAAGGCAAGCCGGAATTTACTCCCCATGTTGATTGTGGCGACCATGTTGTCGTTATCAACGCTGATAAGGCAGTGCTTACAGGTAAAAAGTTAGAAAACAAATTCTATCGCCGTCATACAGGTTACATCGGCGGTCTTAAAGAAGTTAAATATGCAACTCTTATGAAGACCCGTCCGGAACTTGCTATGGAGCTTGCTGTTAAGGGTATGGTTCCCGATACAACTATCGGAAGAAAAGCTCTTTTAAGACTCCATGTTTACAGCGGTACAGAATACGCTCAGGTTGCTCAAAAGCCTGAATTAGTAGATTAAGAAGGGAGACAGAAACAATGTTTGAAGGAAAGCCATATTTTTACGGCACCGGCAGAAGAAAGAGTTCTGTTGCCCGTGTTCGCATCTATAACGGTACAGGTAATGTTACCATTAACGGCAGAGATATTGATGATTATTTCGGTCTTGAAACCTTAAAGGTTATCACCCGTCAGCCGTTAACTCTCACCGAAACTGCCGATAAGTTCGATATCGTTTGCACCGTAACAGGCGGCGGCGTTACCGGTCAGGCAGGTGCTATCCGTCACGGTATTGCCCGTGCACTTCTTCAATTCAATGAGGAGCTTCGTCCTCAGCTTAAAAAAGCAGGTTTCTTAACAAGAGACCCGAGAATGAAGGAAAGAAAGAAGTACGGATTAAAAGGCGCCCGTCGTGCACCGCAGTTCTCAAAGAGATAATTTCTATTATCAAAAAATTACAGCACCCGATTTTCGGGTGCTGTTTTTTGAGTTTAATATGTTAAAGCTTATGTGCAGGATTTTATCCTGCATTTTTATTTTTCCAGAGCTTTTGAAATTGCATTGATTATCGGGGGCAAAATAAAGGCAAAAACAACAGCGGATATTATGCCGATAATAATTCTGTAAATTACCGTTACCTCGAAAATTTCTATCGGGTATTTATAAATCAGCGCATCTAAATACATAACAAGAGAATTTGTTGCCGTTACCAAAATAGAACTTATTACAGCGCTTACAGAAAGGGCAGACGGCTTTAAGCTTCTTTTAAGCAGGATAAATAAAAGCCCGAACGAAACAGCTCTTACAACCGCCGGCATACACCAAAGAAGTGTTGTGGCTGTAAGACCGTAAGGCCCGATAAGCTGACCTAAAAATGCTCCTACAAGACCGGTACCCATTGCCCAAACAGGACCGCAGATAACTGCAATAATCATAACAGGCAAAGCGCTGAAAGAAATCTTAAAAGTATCGCCCGTTAACTTGCTTAAATAACTTGAAAAGAAATCAAGCCCGAAATAGAGCGCCGCCATAACAGCCGATAAACAAAGCTTTTTCAAATAATTTTTTTGCATAAAAAATACCTCCTATCATCCGTCTTTCCGAACAAATAGGAGGTAGAAACCAACTAAATATATTCGGCAGCGGGATGCGATACTAAAACCGTGTGAAATTTCACTTCGTCCGTTTGGCAACTCCCCGTCCAAACGGCACTTAACGCTTTAATATCTACTCTGCAAAATTATAGTTTTAATTAGAACATAGGTACAACGGCACCGTCATACTTATTGTTGATGAAATCACGAATCTTGTCGGTTTTAAGTGCCTTAACAAGCGCCTTAACTGCTTCGTTATCCTCGTTGCCTTCTTTAACAACGATGATGTTTGCATAGGTTTGAGCAGCGGTTGACTTAACATCCTCGGTAGCCAAAGCATTCTTAACTTTAAGACCTGCTTCAATAGCATAGTTACCGTTGATAACAGCTACTGCAACCTCGTCAAGAACTGACGGAAGCAAAGCGGCTTCCATTTCAACGATGTCAAGGTTTTTAGTATTCTCAACGATATCGTTCTTTGTAGCGGTAAGATTTGTGTTATCCTTTAACTTGATAAGTCCCTGTGCATCGAGAAGCATCAAAGCACGGGCTTCGTTTGTAGCATCGTTAGGAACGGCGATTTTAGCACCGTCGGGGATTTCTTCAAGTGTCTTTGAAGTGCCTGCATAGATGCCGTACGGCTCATAGTGAACCTTGAAAACGGAAACCAAATGTGTATCGTTTTCTTCGTTGAACTGGTCAAGATACGGTTGATGTTGGAAGTAGTTAGCATCAACATCTCCGCTTTCGGTAGCGGTGTTCGGAACAACATAGTCGTCCATAGTTTTAACCTTTAAGGTGTAACCCTCTTCTTTAAGAGCTTCCTTGCATTCTTCCAAGATTTCGGAATGCGGTGTTGAGCTTGCGGCTACTGTGAGTGTCTTGCTTTCTTCCTTTTTACTACCGCAACCTGCAAGAAGTGTGAGTGCGGTAACAACTGCGAGTGTGAGAGCCAATAACTTTTTCATTTTGATTTTCTCCTTTTAACTGTTTCTAATTCTTTTATCACACCGTTTTGCAATGGTGTTCATTACCTCTTGAAGTATCTGCACCAAAATAATGAGCAAAATAGAGGAAATGTACATTATTTGCGAATTAAAACGGTATAATCCAAACTGAATGGCAAGCTGTCCAAGACCTCCGCCTGCAACTAAATAAGTCATAGGCGTGTAACCCAAAATGGTTGTAACAGCTATTGCCGAGCCGATTATAAGCGACGGCTTCGCTTCGGGAATGATAACCTTAAAGATTATCTGTAAATTGGTTGAGCCCATAGACTGTGCCGCCTCGATGACACCGGCGTCAACCTCCTTAAATGAGGACTCTATCATTCTTGCCACAAAAGGTGCGGCAGCTATAACTAAATATACGATAAATGCGTTATCGCCGATTTTTGAACCGACAATCAGTTTTGCGACGGGTTGCGTCATGACAAGTAAAATTATGAACGGTACCGAACGCAAAATGTTGACAACAAAGCCGACAATGGCATTTACGGTTTTGTTTTGGAACAAACTGCCCTTTGATGTTCCGTAAAGCAATACGCCGAGCGGAATACCGATTACATAGGCAAGTGCCGTTCCGAGGAGGGTAACTTTAAGGGTTGTTAAAACCGCTTCTAAATATGTAGCACCCATACCGTTTGCAAATATCGAATTAAAAAACTCACTCATCTTCAATCACCTCGTAAGAAATATTGTGAGAATCGAGGTAAGCTACGATTCTGTCCTCGGCATCTTTTTGGTCGGGCAACTGCAAAATCATTTGACCTACGGCTTTACCGTCAATATCCTTTGTGTTGGCGGCTAAAATATTAACCGCCGCCCTGCATTCAAGCGTTAAATTGGATATTACCGGCTCGAATGCTGAGAGGCCGTCAAACACAAGACGGATTTTTTTGCCTTTTATAATTCTTTCAACGGATTTCCCCGCCGGAAGAACCAAATCCTTTGCAATTTGCGATTTCGGCGAACGGAAAACATCGGACACAAGTCCCTGTTCGGCCAAAACACCGCCGTCAAGAACGGCAACCTTGTTACAAATCTGCTCAACAACCCGCATTTCGTGGGTTATGATGATAATTGTAACGCCAAGCTCTTTATTTATCTTTTTAAGAAGACTTAAAATAGCGGTTGTCGTATTTGGGTCAAGTGCGCTTGTTGCTTCGTCGCAAAGCAAAACCTTTGGATTTGTAGCAAGCGCACGGGCTATCGCAACACGCTGTTTTTGTCCGCCCGAAAGCTGTGACGGATAGGCATTCGCCCTATCTTCAAGGTCAACGATTTTAAGTAACTCTTTTGCTTTTTTGATTGCCTCCTGCTTTGGAACACCGGTTATTTCAAGCGGATAGCATATATTTTTAAGAGCTGTTCTCTGGGCTAATAGGTTAAAGCCCTGAAATATCATTGAAATTGAATGTCTTATCTGACGAAGCTCTTTACTGTTAAGCGTTGCTAAATCAACACCCTCAAACAGTACCTGCCCCGATGTTGGCTTTTCAAGTCGGTTCATTAAGCGGACCAAGGTCGATTTTCCGGCACCGGAAAGTCCGATTATTCCGAAAATGTCGCCCTGCTCAACCTTTAACGATACATCGGATACTGCACTTACCGCACCGTCTTTTGTATCAAAGGTTTTTGATACCGATTTTAGTTCAAACAAAAAATCGCTCCCGTCTATGAGATAATAAAAAAGCCGAGGGTATTTAATATACTCCCGAGCTTACTTAATACAAAAATACTTGTTAGTTACAGCGAAATTAAAATGCACAGCAAACAAGCCCTTGTTTCAAGTAAACAGGGGAGTTAAGCATTCGCTCAAATTTAATATTCTGCTTTGTAACTACGAATGTTAAACTCATTGCCTTGCATTCCTTTCTTAAATGATACGAGCATTATAGCACCGCAAACTTTAATTGTCAAGCATTATTTTCCAAAAAAATTAAAATAAAAAATGCACACGGGAATTCCCGTGTGCAAAAATTATGTTAAATCTTAAATTATTTAAGTTCAACTTTTGCGCCAACTTCTTCAAGTTTTGCCTTGAAGCCATCAGCGTCTTCCTTAGAAACAGCTTCTTTAAGGGTTTTGGGAGCGCCGTCAACAAGTGCCTTTGCATCAGCAAGGCCAAGACCTGTGATTTCACGAACAAACTTAATAACCTTAATCTTTTCAGCGCCTGCGTCAGCAAGAACAACATCAAATTCTGACTTTTCTTCTGCTGCTGCACCGCCTGCTGCCGGAGCTGCTACTGCAACTGCTGCTGCTGCGGATACGCCGAATTCTTCTTCAACTGCTTTAACGAGCTCAGAAAGCTCAAGTACGGAAAGAGCCTTTAACTCTTCAATCATAGCTGTAATCTTTTCAGATGCCATTTTAATTTCCTCCAAATAAATGTTTTTTGTTTTTAATTTTAATTTAAGTTTTTTGCTTATGCTGCGGAACCGTCTTTATCAACGATTGCCTGAACAGCACGGGCAAATGCTGAGATAGGAGCTTGCAATACATTGCAAACGGTAGCGAGAAGTACATCTCTGCTTGGGAGTTTTGCCAAAGAATCAATAGTAGCAAGGTCGATAACCTCACCGTCCAAGAAACCGGTCTTAATAGAGAAAGTTTCGTGATTCTCGGCGAATTTGCCTAAAATTCTTGCTGCTGCGGTATGGTCTTCCTTAGAAAGAGCGATAGCGGTTGTTCCTTCAAGTGTAGAACGCATATCTTCAAGACCAGTACCTTCAAGAGCACGGGAAAGAAGGGTGTTCTTAACTACAAAGTAATCAATTCCGTTTTCACGAAGTTCCTTACGAAGAGCGGTATCGTCGGCAACGGTAACACCCTTATAATCAACGATTACACCGGCAACCGAGCCCTTAACCTTTTCGCTGAGTTCAGCAACAATTTGCTGTTTTTGTTCTAAAACCTTTGCGTTCGGCAATTTTTTCACCTCCGAAAAAAAAAGAAAAAGTCCGCCAAAGAACGGACAGACATGAAAAATAAAAATATAAAAATTTTAATTTCACGCTAACCTCGGCAGGCGTTAAACTTACGGCAATACGCCACCTGCTGTCTTTGGATGCAAGAGGTATTATACATTATATGAACCGTCTTGTCAAGCGCTTTTTTAATTTTTTTGGAAAACACAAAAAAGATTATTGCAAAAAGCAAAATATTATGGTAATATATGTGGGTAATCTCGGGGGCGTAGCTCAGCTGGGAGAGTGTCTGACTGGCAGTCAGAAGGTCATGGGTTCGATCCCCACCGTCTCCACCAATAATAAACACTTCTCTTTTGAGGAGTGTTTATTATTTTTTTATGACAAGGGGATCGAAAAGGGCGGTTTTGTCAAATACAAAGAAAACCGATGCATTCTATACTCGAACCGTTTACATTGTTGAGACTTTTGGTTTTTCTTTTTTTGTATAAAATAGGCTCCGGCAGTCTGCGAATCAGAAAAGCCGGAGCCGAAATTTTTGAGGGCAAAATTTTAATCTACAGATTATAAACATTCGTATTTAAACTGTATAATGTTATTTTTCACTTATTTCGCCCAAGCCATATAATATTGCAGCATTGTTCAAATCATTCCAAGTTTGATTTTCTCGTGCTTCTTTTAATCTGGTTTCTTCCAAATGTTTAATTTCATTAAGATTCGAATTAATGGTGTATTCCAAATCAGAATAAAGAGTTTCTTGTTGAAATCTCTCGTATTCCGATTCGGCTTCTTGTTCAAAAATGGCAATAGCTTCATGAATATCTCTTGCTCGCTTTTGAGCAATTAAATTATAGATATATTGTGCATTGCCCCAATATGATTCAGGTATAATGTAATTTTCCATTTTCATTGTTTTTTCGTATTTTTCAATAATCTCAAGTAATTCTTTGGATTTAACAATATATCTTTCCTTATTTTTATTATAATCATTTTTAGACTTGATATATTCATTCAATTCATTTTTGTATGCTTTTTTACAATATTTATTACAAAGTTTTTTATGATATTTTTTCATGAATATCCTTGCCAAAATCATTATTACAATCGAAAATAAAACTACAAATATAAGAGATATTGCATTTTTTTCAGATATATATGTTAAATCAAAATTTTTACCCAAAACAACCCATACAATACAAGGAACAAATGCTAATAGAATTATCAAAGTCCATAAAAAATATTCCATAGCAAAAGAATTGGGACAATCTTTTATGTGCTTTTTTTGTAACTCGTCTTCTTTTTCTTCAATATTCAACCAAGTTTGTTCTAAATATTGTTTGATTCTAAAGTATTCTTTTTTACAGTCCTGCCATTTACCACATAATTCAACTTGTTCCTTTAATGCAGAAAGATTAATATTTGTTTTTTGATTTGCGTTAATAGGATAACCACACTTGGGACAAGTTAGTGCTTTGTCGGATATTTCGACTCCACACTCCGGACATTTTATAAGTGCCATATACTTTTCCCCCTAAAACAAAAAAGTGCGCCAACCGAAGTTAACGCACCGAAAACGCAAACTCCGATTGTCGCCAAACAAAATCTAAATAGAAATGGGATATTACTCTCAAATCGTAACTTTAGTGGGGTTTGCAGTTTTGCCACATTCCATAAAGTTACGATTTACCAAAAAGAGCAGATTATCTCTATAAAAAGATAAAATACCCCTACTTCTATTATTCGATTTTGCTTGGCAAGTGTATTATACAATATATTATTGCAATTTGCAATGTTTTATTTAAGTGTTTGAATTTAGCGTGGTAAAAATTTTTGGTCTGTACCACCGCTCTTTTCAAGTCTTGTCAAATACAAAGAAAACCGACCGTAAAGGTCAATTTCGGCGTTTTAATATGCGTTTTTCATCAAATGAAACTATCGTGGTAAATCTTAAAACAAAAACAAAGCTTAACCCGAATAGGTCAAGCTTTGCTTGTGGTGCGGGCGACAAGACTTGCCCGCCGAAACTGTTTCGGCGGCACGAACCCGAGCTTGCCGAACATTCACCGAAGGTTCGGCATTT
>JAZUFQ010000042.1:0-25122 GCA_045640745.1 Acutalibacteraceae bacterium | reverse complement strand
ACAAGCAATAAAATACATATCGGATCATCTTGCCGAAAATTTAAGTATTGAGAAAATGGCACAGCAACTTAATACATCGGTTTCAACACTTATGCATACCTTTAAGAAAAATATGAACATATCAATTTATAAGTATATAATCAAAAAACGGCTTCTTTTGGCACATTCAAAAATATCCGACGGAGAACCTGCAACTATTGTTGCAAGCGAGTGCGGATTTAACGATTATTCGGGATTTTACAGGCAGTATAAAAAAATGTTTGATAAATCACCGTCAAAAAAATAAAAAAATAACACCCTGTATCTTTTAACGATGATACAGAGTGTTTTCTTATATATCTCTATTTTTTTTACGCAAACAGCTGAACATTTTTTATATTGTCTGTAAAAATTTAGATATATGAAAATGATTGGATATTTCTTCAATGGATATGTTTTTGTAATGTTTTGGTTAATAAGTTACATAGTTTTTGACTGATAAAATTATCTTATATTACTTTGTTTACAGGACCTGTTGAATTGCCGATAAACAGTTCAACATCTGCTTTGAAAAAACTCGTTGTATTTGATTTTATGTTTTCACGAAGAATTTTAAACGCCTTTTCACCGAATTCGTATTTATTGTGTGTTACGGAGGTTATGGACGGCGACCAAAAACGGCTGTATATAATGTTATCAAATCCGACGACCGAAACATCCTGCGGAACTCTTAAACCGACTTGGTTTAATGCCTGCATGGCACCTATTGCCAAAAGGTCATTGGTGCAAATAATTGCAGTAAAATCTCTATGCGTAGCGAGAAGCTTTTTCATAAGCTTTGTTCCGTCTTCAATTCCGTTATAGTAAGATGTTCCCAAAGTTACAAAATAATCAAGACCGTTGTTGCTTAAATATTCTTTTTGGAAATCCAAAAAAACGGAATAACGGGAATCGTATTGCTCACCGCCGGGCAAAGCACTCAAATAAAATATTTTCCTGTGTCCTAAATTATATAAATGTTCGCAGGCAAGTCGCATCCCCTCGCCGTAGTTATTGTCGATGAGAGAAACCTTTTTTATATCTATGTCATTTATGCCGCCGGTAATAATTTTTGTGCCTGAATCGACAAGTTTATACAAATTTTCCGTTTGGAATTTTTCAGGGGCTGCCAAAACCAACGCACCGTCAATTCTTCGACTTGAAAAGGAGTCAAAATACGCATCAAGATTATTCATACCGGTACAGATATTTGTAAAGTAACCTTCTTTTATAGCCGCATTTTCAAATCCGAGAGCGATTTCGCCGTAATATGCATTCAAAAGACTGTCCATTACAATTGCCATTTGATGAGTTTGGTTAGATACCATACTTTTGGCGATCATATCCGGCTTATAGTTAAGTTTTTTCACAGCATCAAGAACTTTTTTTTGAGTTTCTTCCGAAAACTCACGGCTACCGTTAAGAACATAAGAAACAGTTGATGTCGAAACATTCGCTTCTCTTGCTACATCTTTTCTTGTAACACGCATTTTATCAATCCCGTCTTTTGTAATTTAAGTAATTAAAAATATTATATATCAAGATTTTTGAACAGTCAATATATTTAATAGTAAGATAATAGCATTACAAATTGTGCATAATGCAATAAAACACTCTTTAAATTTCTTAAAATTACGGATATTGCTTAATAGCAGGAGAATTTTACATCAAAAATGTGTAGACTACATTTTATATTCACAAAGGCAAAATGTAGATTTACAATATATGGAAAAGAGGGAATAGCAGGAATTTTTTACCACTTATTAGTTGAAATTAACAAAAATTGGCGCAAATATTGGTCAAAAAATGTATTGATTTGAATGGGTGATATGTGTTATACTACTCGTGTAGCAGAAATGTAATGAGTGTTTGTGTAAGAAAATTGTCAAAGTGTAGTAATACTGCTATACAAAGTTATTCCCGTAGCATAAGTAACGCAGATGTGTATAGGAGGTGAAGCAAGTCTTTCTTAACCGGCTTTGTATTGCAGACTATTTGGTTTTATGACAGTTTTTGTCTAAACATTTTTGTTATTACTCGTGCATTTTAGATTCTCTTCGGTGGCGAAGCACCGAAAAATATTAAGAAAGGTTTTGAATTTATGAAAAAGTATCAGAAGAATTTCAAAAAAGTCATAGCGATTTTATGTACAGTTGCTATGCTGTTTTCTGTTCTTTCCGTTGGCTTTTCTGCATTGGCTGAGGGCGCTCCCGCAACGAGTACACAGACAACTAACGGTAACGGCGGTAAAACAGATATTGGTGCATGGTTCGTAACCTATAACAACGCAAATATGTGGGCAACAAATTTCGGTACATACAATCCGATTAAATACCGCCCTTTAATGCCGGATGGTACTTATGGTATCCCTGACAGTGCAAATACCGAAGTTATTGACTTCCAAATCAAGGAACTTGCAAAAGCAAAGGTTGACTTTGTTTTGTTTGACCTTACAAACGGCGGACTTACTAATGATGTCGTTTATGGAAGCACAGGCAATAAATGGATTGTTGATAATGCAAAGCTTACTGCGCAAAGACTTGCTCTTTGGAACAAGAACAATGATTGGAAAATCAAATATGCAGTTGCAATCGGTGCATATTGGGAAATTCGTGGCGGAGATGACCAAGGTCATGCCGAACTTTCAATGGGTGAAGTAATTGAATTACAGGCAAAGGCTGTAAAGGAACAGTTCTTCGACAATACTGTATACGGCGGAGATAACTATTATCAGTTAGACGGCAAACCGTTACTTGTTGCTTATGATTGGGCATACAATGCCGTTACTTCAACCGCAACATCAAGAACAGGTTGGAACAACTATCGAGGTGATAAGACATACGGTAATCAGTTTACCGTTCGTGCAGCAATGAACGGTGAGGCAGGTACCTACGGTTGGAAGAACCAGGAAGGCACTCAGGTAAATTCCGAGGTTGAATTGGTTTCTCCCGGTTGGGGAAATTCAGCAGGTACTGCACATATTGACCGTAACGACGGTGCAACATATCAGGCAAACTGGGACACAGTAACAAGTAATACATTACCGAGAATAGTAATGATTGCTTCATTCAACGATTATCACGAAAAAACCGCAGTATTTACTGCCGATACAACTGATTGTGACGGAACTATTGAACCCAAGTGGTCTTCCCCCGATAAGTATTGGAATATGACCAAAGCAGGTATCGCACAGGTTCGTGCAATAAACGGCGATTTTTCGGAAAACAAACTTATGGGTTCAACTATAACTACTTCTCCAAATACTGATTTTTGGCGTAATTACGGACCTGTTGAAAGGATTATCGACGGTCAATATAGCGGTTACGGTGCAACTATTCCGTATAGTAACGGAAGTGCATACTTTAATTTTGCTTTTTCTGAAGCAAAAACCGTAAATAAGGTAAATATTACCCGTCACGGTGGCGAAGGTCTTGATTCCCGTGCAACTGACATAGCTGTTGATGTTAAACTTGCAAACGGAACATGGAAGCGTGTTGCAGAAAGACACGGATTAGATGTTTATAACACAATGAGTTATGACTTCTATTTTGAAAAGGTTGAAGCAACACAGCTTCGCATAACATCTGTTAATAAGCGTAGCAATCAAGCAAGTTGGTTTGTTCAGGAAGCAAGTGCCGTTTATGACCCGTCAGTTCTTTCTGACCAATATACCGGAACAGCAACCGATACAAATGCACCGATTTCGTTTATCAAATCTGATAACTTTATACGCACTGCAACTGTATCAAGTTCAAATACCGATACATTCTACAATACTTGGCCTCTTTCAAGATTAAATGACGGTGTAAGCACTCCCGATCCTACGGTTTCTCCGTATGCACTCATTCCTTACAATGCTTCAACAGGTATTGCTTATTATGAATTTACTTTGGCTCAAACTGCAAAAGTGAATAAAGTTACAGTTAAATACAATTGGCAGAATACCGCTAAACGACCGGAAGATGTTGTTGTTGATGTACAACTTCCGGACGGCACATGGAAGCGTGTTGCAGAAAAGCATGCTATTCCGAAGTTTGTAGCACAAACCGCAGAATACTATAACCTTGATTTTATGTTTGAAACAGTTGAAGCAACCAAAATCAGAGTATCTGCAAACAAAAAGCGTAATTCAACCGATGAGTTTGGTGTAAATGAAATTGAGGCATATCTTGATGAAAACATCACTTCTGCTTCATATACAGGAACTGCACAGGATGCAAATGCAACTTATAATATTCCTTACATCACTTCGGCTAACTATGTTCGTGAGGCTACATTAACAAGTTCAAACACCGATCCATTCTGGGATACAAACCGTCCGTTATCACGAGCAAATGACGGAAAAATTGCTCCAAATCCTTCTGATGCTCCCGAAGCAATTATTCCGTATGCATCTAACGGTATTGGATATTATACCATCACTTTCTCATCACCCAAAACAATTAACAAGGTTAAAGTTGATAATAACTGGGCTGAACCTAATAACAGACCGCAGGATATTGCCGTTGATGTTAAGCTTGCAAACGGAACATGGAAGCGTGTTGCAGAAATGCATAATATTCCCGCATTCGTAGCAGGCTCTGCTGAATATTATAACAAGGAATTTAAGTTTGAAGCTGTTGAAACTCAAATAATCAGAATTTCCGCAAATAAAAAGCGTAATAACAGTGCAAACTGGTCTGTATGCGAATTGGAAGCATTTTGGGACGGAAATATAACTCCTGACCAATACACCGGAACTGCAAAGGACGCAAATGCTGACTATAACATTCCTTACATAGTTTCCGATAACTTTATGAGCGAAGCAGTTGTAACCGCATCGGCAGTTGACCAGTATATGGCACCGTTCCCACTTTCAAATATCAATGACGGAAAAAACAGTCCTGATCCTACTGTTGCAAAGGCAGCAGGTTTGGTATATGACCAATCAACCCGCTTGGGCTACTTTGAATTTGATTTTGCAGAGCAAAAAAGGATAAATCAAATTACATTGTATTATAACTGGCAACAAACGAATATTCGTCCGCAGGATATCGCCATTGACATTAAAGATGCAGATGGCAAATGGATTCGTGTTGCTGAAAAACATAATATAGCGGCCTTTGACAATACAAGCAATCCTTATTATAACATTGCTTTCAATTTTGCACCGGTTGATGCTGTGAAGGTAAGAGTTTCTGCAAACGGTTACAGAAACAATACAGCTAACTTCTTCCTAAACGAAGTAACGGCTGTTTTGAATGAAAACTTAACTTCTGCCGATTACACAGGCGGAGTTCCCGAGTCAAATGCTTGTTATAACATTCCGTTTATAACTTCTGATAACTATGCACTTGGTAAAGCAATCAAGAGTTCACCTGTTGAATCGTTCTATGCTAACGGTTATCCGCTTTCAAATCTTAACGACGGCGTCATTAAGTGTGAAGGTCAGGATTTCAACAAATGCGGTGGTTTAGGTTTCAATCAAACAACAGGTTGTGCTTTCGTTGAATTTGACCTTGCAGGAACATTCACAATGAACGAGGTAAGAATTTACTTCAATTGGAATGAACCTGACAAGAGACCTGCTGATATGGCTATTGATGTACTTGTAAACGGTGAATGGCAGCGTGTTGCAGAACGCCATACAATTACATCTGACGAGCATATTCTTTCATTTGGATTTAATACCGTTGAGGCAACCAAGTTCAGAGTTATAGCAAATAAGAACGGTAATGCAAATTGCAATAACTTTATGGCTGCTGAAATTTGTGCATACTACAACAGTTATGTTACAAAGACAGGCATTGAAACAACCGATGTTGCTGCCCGTCAAATAGCACTTACATCTATTGCCGATGTAAACCTTGACTGTGTGGCAGATGCAAATGACCTTACTTCAATGACAAACTATATTTTAGGTATCAATACCGGAATACCTGCTTCTAATTACGATTTGAACAACTCCGGTACTGTTGACCTTTTAGACCTTGTAAAACTCAAAAAGATTTTCGCAGCGTCTAAATAATAAATTTTCTATTATTCTGCCGCAGGATTTCCTGCGGCAGGATAACTGTAATAATAACGATATATTTTCTAATAATTTTAAGGAGAATAGGAACAAATGAAACATCTTAAAAGAGTAGCATCTCTCGCCCTTTGCGGAATAGTTTTGGCATCATCGGTTTATGTCGCTAAAATATCTGCTTCGGCAAGTGGATTAACAAATTTATGTATATCAAAAGAGGTATTTACATCTTGCACGGATACTTGGTATACAGATAATGCACCTTTAAGCCGTTTGACCGATGAGCAAAAAGGTGCTGATTCTGATTGCGGAATTGTTTCCTATGATTCCTTAACAGGTCTTGTATATGAAGAAGTCCGCTTTGACTTACTTACAAAGGTAAATCAGGTTAAACTTTATTTTGATGATAAAGAAACAAAACAACGCCCTAAAGATTTAGCGGTAGATGTTCTTCTTGAAAATAATACTTGGAAGCGCACAGCAGAATTACATAATATTGATTATTCCGATAAAACCGTATTGGAATTTAATTTTGAAGAAACAGATGTAAAAAATGTTCGCATTACAGCGAACAATAAGAGAAATTCATCATCTGAATTTCGTCTTACTGAAATAGAAATATATAACAATAACGAAATTAAAATTGACGATTATACAGGGGTAGTGGAGGATAAAAATTATATTTATAATATTCCGCTTCCCGAAACTGTTAATATAAATATTGCGATAGATAAAAAAGTATCTACATCTTGCACAAATTCATTTTATTTGAACGACTATCCTGCATCCCGTTTAACTGACGTGGCAAAAGCAGAAAATAGTGCTTGTGCAATAATAGATTATAATACAAGTAATTTAGGATACTATGAAATTGATTTAGGTGGACTAATTAAGATTAACAATGTCATTATGTATCTCAGCAGTATAGATACTTCTTGCCGTCCAAAAGATTTTGCAGTAGATGTTTTGCAGGCAAACGGTGTTTGGAAGCGTGTTGCCGAAATGCACGGTATTGCATTTAACGGAAATACGCCGTTAGATGTTAAATTTCAAAATATTGAGGGTAAGCGTGTCCGCATTACCGCAAATTGCAAGAGGGTTATGGACAGTATTCCTGTCGGCAGTAATAATTTCAGACTGACCGAAGCAGAAATTGTTTATAATCCTCAAATAACAGAATATACGGGAGCAGACGCTGACAGTAACGATGATTACAATATTCCGATTCCTGACCCAATTCTTGATAATTTAGCACTTAATAAAACTGTTAATTCACCGACAACTACCGATTGGTATAAAAATAACGGTTATTCAGTATCGAATATTACCGATGGTAAAACAAGCAATGCAGTTATCAATTATGAAACAAGCGGTCTTGCATACTATGAAATAGATTTGGAAAGTTTAACCGAATTAAACCGTGTTACACTTATTTTAGGAACTGCCGAAACAAATAAACGCCCGAAAGATATTGCAGTAGATATTTTGCAGAAAAACGGTGTTTGGAAAAGAGCGGCAGAACTTCATAATATTGAGTATGATAGTTCAAATAAACTTAAATTTGCCTTTGAAAATATTAAAGGTAAAAAAATAAGAGTAACCGCCAACAAAAAAAGGGTAACAGTAAGCGATAATTTCAGGCTCCAAGAAATTGAGGCATATCTTGACCCGACGGTAACGGAATACACCGGTGCTGTTGCCGACAGTAATAATGATTACAATATTCCGATTCCCGAACCGATACTTGAAAATTTAGCACTCAATAAGACTGTTAATTCACCGACAACCACCGAGTGGTATAAAAATAACGGTTATTCAGTATCGAATATTACCGATGGTAAAACAAGCAATGCAGTTATCAATTATGAAACAAGCGGTCTTGCATACTATGAAATAGATTTGGAAAGTTTAACCGAGTTAAACCGTGTTACACTTGTTTTAGGCACTGCCGAAACAAATAAGCGTCCCAAAGATATTGCAGTAGATATTTTGCAGAATAACGGTGTTTGGAAAAGAGTGGCAGAACTTCATAATATTGAGTATGATAGTTCAAATAAACTTAAATTTGCCTTTGAAAATATTAAAGGTACAAAAATAAGGGTAACCGCCAACAAAAATAGGGTAACAGTAAGCGATAATTTCAGACTCCAAGAAATTGAGGCATATCTTGACCCGACGGTAACTGAATACACCGGTGCTGTTGCCGACAGCAATAATGATTACAATATTCCGATTCCCGACCCGATACTTGAAAACTATGCTCTAAACAGACCTGTAACATCTTCAAATGTTGACAAATTTTATTCTGACAATTTCCCTGCATCTAATCTTACTGACGGAAAAACAACAAATGCGATTATTGGTTTGGATGCAAAGCATAGATGTTATTATGAAATAGAGTTAGAAAATTCAACTGAAATTAACCGTGTTATGCTTAAATTTAATTCGGTTGAATCCAACATTCGTCCAAAGGATATAGCATTTGATGTATTGCAGAGCAACGGTGTTTGGGAGAGGGTTGCAGAACTTCATAATATTAAATATGATTCTTCAAATCTTCTTCGAATAACATTTGAGCCGATTAAGGGAAAGCGTCTTCGCATAACCGCAAATTTAAATAGAACAATTGATGAAACGGGAATAAATAATGTCAATTTCCGTTTGATAGAAGCTGAAATTTATAACGATCCTACAGTAACGGAATATACAGGAATTGATAAAGAGACAAATAATAATTATTCAATACCGACACTTGATCCGATTCTTGAAAATTTAGCACTTGACAGACCGGTTTCATCTTCAAATGTTGATAAATTTTATACTGATAATTTCCCGGTTGAAAGAATAACAGACGGTAAATCAAGCGTTGCTGACAGTTGTGCAATCATAGGATATAATGCGAAACACAGAGGATACTATGAAATTAAACTTGCAGGCGAAAAAGAGTTAAACAGAATAATGCTGTATTTCAGTTCTGTTGAAACAAACTTGCGTCCGCAGGATATAGCAGTAGATGTGTTGCAACCGAACGGCGTTTGGAACAGAGTAGCCGAACTTCACAATTATGAGTACGATGCAACAGAACCGTTAAGGATTACATTTGAAAAAATTAAAGGTACAAAAATTCGTATTACCGCAAACGGTAAGAGAGTTATTGATGAAACGGGAATAAAAAATGTCAACTTCCGTTTGGTAGAAGTTGCTGCTTTTAACGACCCTACGGTAAAAGAATATACAAGTATTGATGTTGAAGAAAACAAGGATTATTCAATTCCGACACTTGACCCCGAACTTGAAAATTTAGCGCTTAATAGACCGGTTACAACCTCTAATGTTGACCAGTTCTATACAAAGAATTTTCCTGCCACCGCACTTACCGATGGCGTAACATCTGTATCTAATGCCGGTACAATTATCGGATATGACGCAAAGTACAGAGGATATTATGAGATTGAACTCGCAGGCGTTAAAGAGTTAAGCAGGATAATGCTCTATTTCAGTTCTATTGAAACAAATTTGCGTCCGCAGGATATTGCAGTAGATGTGTTGCAACCGAATGGATATTGGATTCGTGTGGCTGAACTTCATAATTACGATTATGATGAAACAGAGCCACTTCGCATTACCTTCAAAAAAATGAAAGCAACTAAAATCCGCATTACCGCAAACGGTAAGAGAGTTATTGATGAAACGGGAATAAAAAATGTCAACTTCCGTTTGGTAGAAGTTGCTGCTTTTAATGACCCAACGGTAAAAGAATACTCAACGGTTCAAAACGAATCTAATAAAGATTATTTTATTCCAACCCTTGACCCGATTCTTGAAAATTTAGCATTAAACAGACCGGTTTCGTCTTCAAACTTAGATGCCTTTTATTCTAATAATTTCCCACTGACAAATTTAACAGACGGGAAATCAGCGGTAAATTCAAGTTGTGCAATTATCGGATTTGACGATAAACACAGAGGATATTATGAAATAGAACTTGCCGGTGAAAATACTTTCAACCGTATTATGCTTTATCAAAGCAATTTGGAAACCAATATCCGTCCTAAAGATTTAGCGGTAGATGTTTTACAGGCAAACGGTGTTTGGAAAAGAGTAGCCGAACTTCATAATTACGAGTATGATGCTGCTGAACCTGTCAGAATTTTATTTGAAGCAATAAAGGGTAAAAAAATCCGTATTACAGCAAATGGTAAGCGGGTTATAGATGAAACACAAATTAATAATGTTAATTTCCGTTTGACAGAGGTAGGGGTATTTTATGACCCGACAGTAAAAGAGTATACCGGTATTGATAAAGAAACAAATACAGACTATTCTATTCCGTTTCAAATTTCAGAGATTAACAATTTGTTATTAAACCAAACGGTTCAAACATCAAAACTTGAAAAATTCTATGAAGAAAATTATCCCGCAGTTGCCTTAACAGACGGTGAGAAAACCGGAAAAAGCCGTTGCGGAATAATAAATTATGAGTTGCGTGGTTGGGCATACTATGAAATTGCACTTCAAAAACCGACTAATATTAACACTGTAAGGACATATTTCAGTTTGTTAGAGCCGGATTACAGACCGTTGGATTTAGCCCTTGATATTCAAGAAGCAAATGGTACTTGGAAACGGGTTGCAGAATTACATAATATTAACTATGATGAAATTTTGGCTGATAACACAGTTTTGATACTTAATTTTAAGGAAATTAAGGCAAGTAAAATCCGTATAACCGCTAACAGAAAGCGTAATAGAAGTATGAATTTCAGATTGGTTGAAATAGAAGCGGGATATGATATATCCGTTACACCCGACAGCTATGCTCCTATTATGAAACTTGACGATAATAAATATAAATTATTAACCCCCGATGAGATGGCGGAAATAGGCAAAACTAAAACCAAAACAAAAGTTATCGAAGAGGTTGAGGCAAAAGTCAGCGCCGCTGATAATAAAGCAAAAATAGTTCCGATTACTAATTTCAATACATTACTTATTTGTATTGGAGCTTTGATTTTAGTTGTTATCCTTGAAGTACTGTTTTATTTCCTTTATATCAGAAAAAAGACAGTTATTAAAAAATAATATAATGATGCCTGTTTAAAACAGTGCAGTATAGGGGAAATTATGAAAAAGTTATATTCTATTATTATTGTTGCTATTTTGCTTATTGCTACTTGTGTATCACCCGTATCTGCAACAACCGAAATGGAACAGTGGCAAAGACAGTCCGGTTCGTGCGATTTGAAAATCGGAAAAGACGGAGCGTCGATAAACTGTGCCGGCGGTGGGCTTAACTTTTGGAAATATATTGATAATACGGTTGATTTAACCGATTTTTCCGTAACATTTACTCTTGAACAGGAAGAGTATTGGACTGAGGGTCAAGGATATTATACAATAACCTTAACCAATAACAAAGAGTACGGAAAATCAACAGGATTATTCCTATTGATGATGCCTATTGATGAATCAATACTCCGAATTGAAGGTCAGATACTTAATAAAGGGTTGCTTTTAAATCCTTCGTTTGTCCATTTTGATGTTGATACAACAAAACCCATAACATTACGAGGCAAACTTGTTGATGATGAACATTATTGTTTAACCCTTGACGGCGATGACTTTAATAAATATCAATTCGAGATTCCTGTTAACTTTCCTTTCCATACGGATTTAAACGGCAAAGCATATTTTACATTTGGAGCCAATGCCCCCGAAGCAAACCCTTATCATATGACTGTTCTTAATGTGAATAATCTTGAATTTACGGGTTCAGAGGAAAGTACCGGAAGTGTATCGGGTGCAGAATCGGACGATGATGTTATTGTTAAACCCGACGGAACGGTCGTTAGTATGAGCGAAATAAATCAAAAAAATAAGCCTGTTGTTATTGCAATGTCAACATTTTTTAAGGTTTTAATTTGCTTGTGTGTTTTGGCACTTATTGTTATTTGTATTATTTTCTTATATTTAATCATTGTAAAGAAAAGGTTACATAAATTGAACGGTAAAAATTAATGGTAACTGTTTTACAATATGGAGGGAGAAGATAATATGAGTACAGATATAGGTACATGGTTTATGACCTATAATAACGAAAAAATGTGGAGTGATAATTTCGGGAGCGGAAACCCGATAAATTACAGGGCTTTGCTTTCAGAAAATCCAAATGTTTTCGGAATACAGGACAGTTCTAAAATCGAAGACATCGATTTTCAAATTAAGAAAATGGCGGAAATCGGAATTGATTTTATCATCTATGATATTACCAATGGCGGATTGTCAGATGAGATTGCCTACGGAAGAGGCGGTAATGAATGGATAGTTGATAACGCCATTTTAACTTCAAAGCGTTTGGCACTATGGAACAAAAATAATTCTCACAAAATCAGATATTGTTTAGCGGTTGGTATGTACAAAGCAATTTTGGGCAATAAATACGACAAAGACGGTAATCTGATTAAAGAGGGAATGTCCATAGGTGTTGCAACCGAGATAAACGCAAAGGCAGTATTTGAAAAGTTTTATTCGGACGAAGAAATAGGCGGCGATAATTATTACTGTCTTGATGGTAAACCACTTCTAATTATTCACGATTGGGGAGAAAATGTGTGTACCGTACCTCACGGTTGGAATAATTATAAAGGTGACCGTACTTATGGCGATAAATTTACCGTCAGAAACGGTCAAATGGGTGAGGTAGGAACCTACGGTTGGCAGACTAATCACGGCACATTGATTCATAGTGAAGTTGAGGCAGTTTGCCCCGGTTGGACTACTGCTCACGGCGATTCAAAAATCCCCCGTGAAAACGGTGAATACTATCGCAGAAATTGGCAAATCATTCTTGATAATCCGTTGCCGAAAATTGTGGTTATAGTAGCCCTTAATGATTATAATGAAAGTTTGGCGATTTTTCCTGCGGACACAAGCAACTGTAACGATAAAAACGAAGAACAGTGGCGAAATACCAAAGGTGAACTTGACCCGTTCCTTTATTGGAATATCACAAAGGAGTATATAGCAAAAATTCGTAATATGCAAAATAACGGAAAGGGGGATGCTTTTTGAAAGCGAAAAAGATTTTAAGTGTCATTTTAGTTGTGATTAGTTGTATTTCCATTATATCAACAAGTGTTTCAGCAAAAGGTTCAAAAGCCGACAATCCGCTTAAAACTAACGGTAATGGCGGTAAAACCGATGTCGGAACATGGTATATGACCTATAACAACACTTCAATGTGGGCTAACAATTTCGGAAGCGGTAATGCTATCAGGTACCGTGCTTTGGTTTCCCGTAATCCCGATAAATACGGAATACCAAACAGCGCAAATACCGATGAAATTGATATGCATCTCGAGATGCTTTCAGAAGCAAAAATTGATTTTATTGTTTTTGATTTAACAAACGGAGGTTTGGTAAAAGGTTCTTCTGGCAGTTACGGCGGAAACAGATGGATAGTCGAGAATGCAATGTTAACCTGCAAGAGAATTGCACTATGGAATAAAAAACACGATTGGAAAATCAAGTACACTGTTGCTGTCGGTACATATCAGGACTTGCGTGGCGGAAAGTCCATAGGTCTTATAGCAGAAGAACAGGCGGAAGCGGTTTATAAAGATTTCTTCCAAAATGAAGAATACGGCGGAGATAATTTTTATCAGATGGACGACAAACCGATGCTTATTCTCTATGATTGGACTATTGATGCAGCCGAAGAATGGGATTACTATTCCGGTGATAAAACTTATGGTGATAAGTTTACAATCCGTGCAGCCGAACAGGGCGAGGTCGGAACATACGGCTGGCAAACCAATTACGGTACACTTGTACATGATGAGGTTGAAGTAATTTGTCCCGGATGGGCAAGAGCAACAGGGCAGGGAATAATACCAAGAGAAAACGGAAAGTATTATCAAAAGAATTGGGATATTATTACAAATAATAAATTGCCCCGAATCGTTATGATAATGGCATTTAACGATTTTAATGAGCATTTGGCTTTTATGCCTGCCGATTCAAGTGAATGTGATAATGCAATAGAGGTAAAATGGACCGATGAAACCGGAGAACTCAACAACTCAATGTATTGGGATATGACGGTCGAGGGTATTCGCAAAATAAGAATAATCAACGGCGAGATTCCCAAAGATAATTGGTTCCTAAAAAATTGGACATTAACCGTTCCGATAACCGTTTCATTTGTAAGTCTTGTTATTGCGGTAGTTGTTACTATTGTAATTATTAAAAAAATCAAAAAAAATAACAGAAAGAGTGAATTATTATGAAAAAAATGATTAGAATTACATCATTGCTTCTTGCCGTATCTATGATAATAACGGTATTTACGGGATGCGGAAACAAGAATGAAGGAAAACTTATGGATGATGACGGCAATGTAATCGTAAGAATAACAGTTGCCGAAAACGGAACCGAAAAGCAGGTTGATGCTCTTTTGCGCGGGTATCAAAAGCTCGGCAAAAAGGTGGCATTCAAAAAGGAAACCGTTGTAGGCGATTATACAACAAAATTGGTTACTCAAGTTGCAGCACACACCGCCCCCGATATTATTTGGCTTAACGATGTTCAAACAGGAATGTTAGCGGGAAAAGGTGTTTTAGAGCCAATGGACGGCTATTATAAAAAACTCGGACTTGATGTTTCAAATCTTTATGAAAATATGCTTCAAGTTGGTCAGTATCAAGGCAAACAATATATGATGCCCCGTGACTATGACCATGTTGTTACATATTACAATAAGAATGTTTTCAAAGAATTAGGTGTTCCTGAACCTAAAATCGGTTGGACATGGGACGAATTTGTCGAAACAGCATCTAAATTTCCTGTAAAAAAAGGCGATGTTTATACTCGCAGAGGTTGCGAAGCGTACCTTAACTGGGGCGCAACGGCACCGATTATTTTAATGGGACTTGGCGCTACATTTACCGATAAATATCCAAACGGAACAAGTGCAAATGTTAATACCGAAGGTTCTATTAAAGCATTCAGTATTATTAAGCAGTTGGTTGATGACGGCGTACTTGTAAATGATTACGCAAATGATGCAGGTGGTTTTGGTGCAGGCAAAGTTGCAATGGTTTTCCAAACCCGTTCTCAACTTTCCGGCATAGTTGAAGGTCTTGGAGCAGAAAATTTAGGAGTTACCACATTCCCTGTTTTACCTGAAAAACACCTTGTAGGTTCGGGTTCAAGTGGCTACGGTGTAATTTCAACGAGCAGTTGCAAGGAAGAGGCAATGGACTTTGTTTTCTATTCTGTCAGCGAAGAGGGACAACGCTTATTCAGTGAAACAGGCGACTGTGTTCCGGTTATTAAAAGTTTGAGAGATGACAAGGTTTGGATTGATTCAATAAAGGGTATTCCTGCTGAACCGTTCCTTGATTCACCTGAGGCAGATGTTGTTCAACCTTGCCTTTCAATTGCACATGAAAAAGCAAGTCTTAGATTTGATGATTGTTGGTCAAATGCCTTATCGGGAATGCTTACAAATCTCTTCTCAGTAAAAGAAGCGGTTGAAACTTGTCATAGAGATCTTGACAGTGCATTCAAGCGTGAATAGTGTTTTAATTTGTGATATTTTTGAAAGGTGGATAAAAGACCTTTATGAAATCAAAATCTAAACTTAGTAAACCAAGACTTAAAGAAGCGATAACCGGCTGGATGTTTATTATGCCGGTAATGCTCGGAATAGCAATATTTACTGCTTACCCGATGATTATGTCCGTAGTTTACAGTTTTACAAAATTTAATAATATTCAACCGCCCCAGTTTGTTGGATTGTATAATTTTAAGGCAATGTTTAAAGATGATGTGTTTTTGCATTCATTAAAAATAACTGCTAAATTTACTCTGTTATCGGTACCCATCAATATGGTTTTGGGATTTTCTTTTGCTTTGCTGTTAAATACTAATGTTAAGGGTATGACGGCATTTCGTATTGTTTTATATTTGCCGTGTATTATTCCGGGAGTTGCCAGTGCTATTATTTGGAAAGACCTTTTCAATCCGACGGCGGCAGGTCGTTTCAATCAGGTAATAACCGCACTTGGCTTTAAACCTTTCCCATGGTTAAATGACCCTAAAACTGCCCTTTTCTCTATGTTCTTTATGGGACTTTGGGGACTCGGAGGCGGATCATTGCTTTGGCTTGCTAACTTAAAAGGAATCTCACCGTCATTTTATGAGTTCGCTTCGCTTGAAGGGGCAAGTAAATTTCAGCAAACAATAAAAATCACTATACCTATGATGACGCCAATGTTTTTCTACAATCTTGTAACCGGTTTTATCGGTTCTATGCAGGCATTCGGTACATCATTGCTTATGACTAATGGCGGACCTAACCATTCGACAAACTTTTTAGGACTTAATATTTATAATACAGGTCTTAAAGATATGAATATGGGATATGCATGTGCACAGGCGTGGGTACTTTTTGCAATAATATTAGTCCTTACATTGATTATTTTTAAGACAAGCGGATGGGTTTATTACGGGGAGGATCAGTAAGCATGAAAGAATCAAAACTATATAAGGTTATTGTATACATAACATTAACAGTTTTTTGTATAATTTTTGTATTCCCCGTATTCAATATGGTGATGCTTTCGTTTATGTCAAACGAAGAACTCTTGACAAGTCCGGTACCGCTGATACCGTCTGTATTCAGATTTGAAAATTACAAGGGAATTATCGACGCATTCGGTTACTATGGACCAAACGGTGAATATTCCTATGTATGGCGTTTTTTAGGCAATACTTTATTCTTAATTGTATCAGAAAGTTGTGCTGTTATATTAAGTTCAACCCTTTGTGCATATGGATTCAGCAAAATTAAATTTCCGGGCAGAGATGTTGCATTTGGAATTGTTCTTGCTACGATGATGATACCGGGTGCAGTATTAATGATACCGCAGTTTATACTGTTTCGTGATTTCGGTTGGCTTGATACATTAAATCCTTTGTGGATACCGCTATGGTTTGGTGGCGGTGCGATGAGAATTTTTCTGATGCGCCAGTTTATGCGAACACTTCCCGATACGCTTATTGAAGCCGCAAAAATCGACGGTGCGGGACATTTTCGTTCTTATTGGCATATAATACTTCCAAATTGTAAGCCGATGATTGCTATGCAAATTATTGGAGTTGTAAGTGGAACTTGGGGCGATTTCTTCGGACCGTTCATTTATGTCAATTCAAAAACGAAATGGACTGTTGGACTTGCCGTTGCAAATATGGCACAATCCGCATCAAATAATTCAAGTTACGGAATGGGTTCAAAATCGGTACAAATGGCTACTTGCGTTATAATGAGCATAGTTCCCCTGATAACCTTTATTGTCAATCAAAAGAATTATATTGAAAATGTTACGATTACCGGTGTAAAAGGATAAAATTTAAAGTTTTAACACAAGCGTGGGCAAGTTTTATTTGCCCACGCATTGTGGGATATATTGGGATATAAAATAATAGGAGATTTACGGTATGTTTGAAATTAAACCGCCATATTTGGGAGTAGCATATTATCCTGAAGATTGGGACGAAAGTGAAATAGATAAAGATATTGAAAAAATGTTATCAATAGGCATAAATGTTGCCCGTATAGGAGAATTTGCTTGGCGAAAGATGGAACCAAAAGACGGCGAGTTCGACTTTTTGTGGCTTCATAATGTTGTTGATAAACTCAAAAATGCCGGTATAGGTGTTGTTATGGGTACACCTACGGCCGTACCTCCTGTTTGGCTTACCAAAAAATTTCCTGATATGTTGGTTGAGTTTAGAAACGGTAGAAAAACACAACACAGTGGCAGACGGCACGCCTGTTCAAATAATCCAAACTATCTGAAATATTCCGCACGCATTGTTGAAAAATTGGCGCAAGAATTTGGAAACGATGAAGCAATAATAGGTTGGCAGATAGATAATGAAATTTACCTTCAAAATAATGAGGGTTGTTTTTGCGATAACTGTAAAGAAAAGTATCATAAGCATTTGGAAGATAAATTCGGTACAGTTGAAGAGATGAATAAAAGACTGAATATGAATTTATTTAGTCAAGCGTATGATAGCTTTGACGAGGTTCCGCTTCCGAGAGATTCTTGGGTTAACCCACACTTAAAGCAGGAATTTTTAATTAGTGCCGGTAATGCAAATATTAAGTTCGTTGCAATGCAGGCAAAAATTCTTAAAAAACACACAAAAGCACCTATCGGCACCGACCAAATTCCGCTTAACGGGATGAACTATCGTAAGATGCACAGTCCGTTAGATGTTGTTCAGTTTAATCATTACAATGTTCCGAACAATCTTTGGGAATGTTGTATGTGGATGGATTATTTAAGAACGATGAAAGATCATCCATTTTGGAATACTGAAACCGCAACCTGCTTTACGGGGGCTACGGCAACCTATGGTAGTATAAAACCTGACGGCTTTTGTTATGCAAATTCTTGGTTGCCTATCGTTCTTGGCGGAGAAGCGAATATGTATTGGCTTTGGCGTACCCACTGGGCAGGTCAAGAGCTTACACACGGTTCGGTTTTGGATTCAAGCGGAAGACCAATGTATAGCACAAGTGAAGTTAGTGATGTTGCCCGTGATTTTAAAAAATGCGCTGATTTTATCAATAATACAAAAGTAGATACAAAAATAGCACTTCATTATTCATCGCTTTGCTACAATATGTTTGCTACCCAAACGGTAGTAGGCGATTTTCAGTATGAAACAAATTTAAGAGAAACATTCTATAAACCACTGTTAGATGCGGGAATAAGACCTGATGTAATTGACGAAGAAGCAGAACTTAATAAATACGATGTGGTTTTTTCACCGCTCATGATTACATTAGACCAAGGCAATCTCCGAGAAAGAATAGCAGAATATGTTAAAAACGGCGGTATTTGGATAACAGGTCCTATGACAGATATTCGTACTGCTGACGGTACAAGATTTACCGATAGATACCACGGAATGCTTGAAGATTTAACCCCTGCAAAATGGAAATATTGGTTCCCCGACTGTGATAAGAATATTAAGAGCAATTGGAAAGACAAAGAAGATTTCGGCGGTAATTTTTATTATGAAATATTTGAGCCGAACAAAGAGACCGATATGGTTAATGTTATAGAGGGACATAAATCTATTATTGATGGCGCAGTTTTACAGTGTTTTAAGGTAGGGAAAGGTTATGTCTACATTTTAGGCACTCTTCCCGACCGAAAAGATATGAAAAAATTACTTTCAATAGTTTGCAAAAAAGCAAATATTCCTTATAACACTATTGAGGGTAACTCGATTATAGTATCTCCGAGAGTTGGTGAAAACACATCTGGCATAATGCTTCTTGATGTCAGCGGTAAAGGCGGAGTGTATCATAATAATATAAAATACAAAGATATTATCTCGGATAGAGTATTTGAAGATGATATTACTGTAAATCCATACGAAGTTATGGTGCTTGAAAAATTATAAAATATAAATGAGGCGTAAATTATGAAAAACCATAATGTTAAAGCGGCATTGTTTGATTTAGATGGCGTTATTGCATTTACAGATAAATATCACTATTTAGCATGGAAAAAGATAGCCGATGAAATGGGATTTGATTTTAACGAAACCGTGAATAACCGTCTGCGTGGCATTCCAAGAATGGCATCACTCGAAGAAATATTAAAGCATAATAATGTTTCTTTACCTATCAAAGAAAAGTTAGAATTAGCAGAAAAAAAGAATAACTATTATGTTGAACTTTTGAATGATATAAACGAATCTGATATTTATACCGGCTCGATAGAATTTATTAAAGAGTTAAAAAAGAGAGGTATAAAAACTTCTATTTGTTCTTCCTCCAAAAACGCTGATTTGGTATTAGAAAAACTTAATATAAGAGATTTGTTTGATGCGGTTGTTACCGGAAATGATATTAAAAACGCAAAACCAGACCCCGAAGTTTTCTTGCTCGGAGCGGAAAAACTCGGCATTCCGGCTTTCCACTGTGCTGTTTTTGAAGATTCGAGAGTCGGCATTATTGCCGCCAAAACCGGTAATATGAAAAATGTCGGTGTAGGTAATTTTGAAGAAACGGGCGATATTGCAGATAACTTCATAAAAGATTATTCTGAAATTGATATTGATACATTTATCGAATCGGGCAATATAAAAAGAATGCCGATAATTACCGATGGAATTGTTGAAGAGGAATTTGATAAAAACAAAATAAACGCCATAGAAAGTTTAATGGCTCTTGGAAACGGTTATCTTGGTATTCGGGCTACATACGATGAGGAAGAAGAAGGGGAAATTTGCGGAACTTATATTAACAGTTTTTTTGCAACTGAACCAATAAGGCATTTGTTTGCGTTAAAGGGATATGCTAAAAATAACGAGTTTACGGTAAATTTACCCGATTGGCGTATAATAAATCTTTATATTGACGGAGAAAAAGCAGAGTTTAAGAATAATAATATTTTTAATCATCGCCGTACACTTAACTTTTTTGACGGAAAATTAGAGAGAAATTTTGTTTTTGAAACAAAGTCGGGTAAAAAAGTTGAAGTAAATAGTATTCGTTTGTTAAATCGTAACGATGTTCACGGTGCAGAGGTTTCATATAAGGTCAAGAATTTAGGTGATAACTGCACAGTAAATATAGAATCTGCTGTAGTGAAAAATACAAAATTAAACGGAAATGTTTTCACCGAAATTATAAAAGAAAATGTTTTGGAAAACGGTTATTTTGAAACGGTAGAGGTTACTTCTACAAAACAAATGGCATCAGTAGCCATTGAGCATAATGTTATAGCTGATAATTATTTTGGTTCGGTTAACGATACGCCCGAAAGATATTCCTATAATATCTCTTGTGAACTGAAAAACGGTGAAACAGTAGTTCTTGAAAAGTATGCAGCATTTGCCGCCTATATAGATAATTCAGAAGATACAGAAATCTTTGCCAAAACTTTGGCTTCTGATAATAAAAATAAGGGATTTAACTATTTCCTAAACGAACAAAAGGAGTTTTGGAAAGAGCATTGGGAAAAATCAGACATTGAAATTTCAGGTAATGATGCTGACCAACAAGCGGTGCGATATAGTTTGTTCCAATTAAAGCAACAACTTGCAACCGTAAATCAGTGTTCAATAGGTGCAACCGGACTTACAGGTCCCGGTTACAGTGGTCAAGTATTTTGGGATACCGAAATGTATCTAATGCCTTATTATAACTATACTAATCCGCAGTCACAAAAAGAATTGCTTATGTACCGCTACCGTATTCTTGATAAAGCGAGAGCAAGGGCAAAAGAATTTGATACCGTTGGTGCTATGTATTCTTGGTGCAGTATTGACGGCGAAGAAACAAGTACGGTTTACGAGGCTTCTACTGCTGAATACCACCTGAACAGTGATATTTCCTATGCAATTTGGAGATATGTTACATCTACAAACGATAAAGAATTTTTATATAATTATGGAGCGGAAATTTTGTTTGAAACTGCAAAATTTATGGCTCATAGGGGCGTGTTTGTGCCAGCCCGTGGCGGCAGATTTTGTATGAATGCTGTTTGCGGCCCTGACGAATATGCCTGCGGTGTAAACAACAATTTCTATACTAACCTTTCTCTTAAAAGGCATTTGGAATATGCAATTTCCGTTGTTAATGATATGAAAGAAAATGCTAATGATAAATTTGTTATACTGTGCGAAAAAATTTCGCTAACAGATGAGGAAATAGAGCGTTGGGAAAATGCTGCAAATAATATGTGGTATAAATACAATGAGGATTTAGGGATATATGAGCAGGACGATTCCTATGTTTATGAGGACCCTGCCGATATGTCTAAAATACCTATGAATTACGATATCAGAGGAATGTATCATCCGCTTGATTTGTGGAGATTGCAGGTTTCAAAACAAGCGGATGTTTGTCTTGCAACCTTCCTTTACGGTGATTTCTTTACAAAAGAAGAAAAGTTGCGTTGTTATGATTACTATGAGCAAAGATGTAATCACGGTTCTTCTCTTTCGACGGCAATTTACTCGATATGTGCCGCTGAGATTGACAAAAAAGAAGCATACGAATTCTTCCGTTGCTCTGCTTATATGGATATCTATGATTTTAAGAAGAATACCAATAATGGAATTCATATTGCATGTGCAGGTGGCGTTTGGATGAGCGTAATAAACGGATTTTTAGGGCTTCGGCACTATAATTCGGGTATTTTATTTGAGCCAAGAATACCAAAGGCATGGAACAGTTACAAAACAAAGATTACTTATTTGAATTCCACAGTAGAAATATTTGTAAACAAGGATGAAGCATCGTTTGTGCTTGCTTGTGGTGATACAATTTCATTTAGAGTTTGGGAAAACGATATAAAATTAGATAATACCAATCCGAATTATGTTTGCAAAGTTAAAGTATTATAATTTTTTGAAAGAAAAAGAGGCTTATTATGGACAAACTTCCTTTTAGACAAGTTCATCTTGATTTTCACACTTCGGAGTGGATGCCCGATGTAGGTAGCGAATTTTCGGAAGAAAATTTTAGGCAGGCACTTAAAGAGGGACATATTTCTTCGATAACATTGTTTTCAAAATGTCACCACGGTTGGAGTTATCACCCAACAAAGGTCAACAAAATGCATCCGAACTTGAAAGTCGATTTGCTTGACCGTCAACTTTCGGTTTGTGAGGAACTTGGCATCAGAACTCAAATCTATATATCTGCCGGAGTTGATGAGCGGAAAGCGGTTGAGTATCCGAGATTTTTGTCTTTGGTGGATGGCGAAAGGAATAATCTTTTAGACCCTTGGTTTCATCCGCTTTGCCTTAATAATAATGAATATCTTGAAATGCTTCAAAATGAAACAAGGGAAGTTATGGAAAGATATTTAGGCAGATTTGACGGAGTTTTCTTTGATATTTGTTGGCCAAGACCTTGCGTTTGCGGAGAATGTATTGATGATATGCTAAAACTTGGTCTTGACCCTGCAAATGCCGAAGACCAAAAAAAACATCAGAAAATTGTATACAAAAAATATACAGCAATCCTTAACAAAACGGTTGCCGAATATGACGCTAATATGCCTGTATTTTATAATTGCGGTAATGTTCCGAGAGATGATAGAAGTATTGCATTTGCAAATACAAAACATCTTGAACTTGAATCTTTACCGACAGGTGGTTGGGGATATGACCATTTCCCGATGTCAGCTGCTTATGCTCGAATTTTAGGCAGGGAATTTTTGGGAATGACAGGTAAATTTCATAAATCATGGGGAGAGTTTGGTGGATTTAAGCATCCTAATGCACTTATTTACGAAACCGCTCTATCTGTTGCAAATGGAGCAAAGTGTTGTATTGGTGACCAGCTTCACCCACTCGGAAAGTTTGAACTTTCAACATATAAAATGATAGGGAAAGCATATTCTCATATTGAGAAAATAGAAGAATGGTGCAAAGATGTAACTGCTGTAACAGATGTTGCAATTTTCTCTTATATTGATAATGTTGATGCAGATACCGGTGCAAATAGAATAATGCTTGAGGGAAAATATCTTTATAATATCATAGATGTTATTGAGGATTTTTCAAAGTATAAAGTTATTATTTTTCCTGACAAAGTTAAGTTTGATGATGAACTTACAATTAAAACAAATGAATTTTTGGAAAAAGGCGGAAAAATTATATTAAGCGGCAAAAGCGGACTTAATGAAAATAATGAATTTTTTCGTGATTTCGGTGTTAAGTATTTGGGCGAAAATGAACTGAATCATACATATCTTGTTCCAAATTATGATATGCAACCAAATGGAATTGCCCCTTATTTGATGTATAAAAAAGGGCAAAAAATTGAAACGGATTCATCTTGCAAAGTTTTGGCATTTATGCAAAACTCTTATTTCAATAGAGAATTCCGTAAATTCTGCTCACATGGAAACACACCGAACAATCCTGAAAGCAAAATGTCAGGTGTTGTTGTTTCGGACAATATCGCTTATATTGCTTGGGATATTTTTGCAGAGTATTGTCAAAATGGTGCACTTCATCAAAGACAGATTATTTGTGATATTATTGATGAACTTTTAGGTGACAAAAAGACACTTAAAACTAATTTGCTTTCAAACGGTGTTGTAACTCTTATGCATCAGGAAAATCAAAATAGATATGTAAATCATATTCTTTATGCTGTTACTAAAAAAAGAGGAGATACCGAAGTTATTGAAGATGATATTTTAGTAAGCGATGTAAAAGTATCCCTTAAACTTGATAAAGAACCTAAAAGAGTATATGAAGTGCCGGGTAAAAATGATGTTTCGTTTACTTATGAAAACGGGGTAATATCTTATGATGTCCCTGATTTCAGATTGCATCAAATGATAGTAATTGATTATGAAAAAAGGTGATAATATGTATATAAAACATATTTGGAAATCGGATAGATATTTTAATTTTAAATATGTAAAATATTTACCTAAAGATTTCGATAAAAATAAAAAATATCCATTGGTAATTTTTCTCCATGGCGCCGGTGAGCGTGGCGACGATTTAGATGTTGCTGAAAGACATGGATTTATGCGGTATGTTCGTGAAGAAGGCAAAGAATATCCGTTTATGTTTGTCAGTCCTCAATGTCCCGAAAATAAATATTGGGGTTGCTACACGGAGTCTCTTATTGCTTTTATCGACTACATTTGTGAAGAATTGCCCGTTGATTTAGATAGAGTTTACTTAACAGGTTTAAGTATGGGTGGCACAGGTACATGGATGCTTGCTATGGCTGATCCTGATAGATTTGCTGCTATTGCCCCGGTTTGCGGAAGCGGTATTTATTGGAATGCGGGAATTGTTAAAGACATTCCTATTATGATGTATCATGGTGATTGTGATGGAATTGTTCCTATTACCGAAAGTGTAAATATGCTTAATTCAATAAATAAGCAAGGCGGAAATGCTCAACTAAAAATTCTTTATGGAGTTGATCATGATGCTTGGGAAGTTGCCTACAAAGGCGATGAACTTGTTAATTGGCTATTATCACATAAAAAATAGAATTATTTAGCGTGGGGAAAAATGAACAA
>JAZUFQ010000041.1:0-17898 GCA_045640745.1 Acutalibacteraceae bacterium | reverse complement strand
ATAATAAGAGTTATCCTCACCTTTGAAGATGACGGATTCCTTCTTATCACGCTTGATTTTGCCTTGCTTTATCAGTTCTTCTTTCTCAGCTCGTATGCGGTCAAGTAGAACCGATGCCGGCTCATCATTTGGATCTTGTGGAACGAGTTTACCTCGTATTGCAAGATCAAGGATTTTAGATTTTGCTGTAGAAATTTCTATAGCTAAATTGTGTTTTGAATTATCAATATAATCCATCAAATCAAAAACTTTATTTATAGAATCAAGAATTCTGATTTGTTCACTATATGGGGGTACAGCAATGAAAATCTTGTTCATATTATCTTGGTTTAATTTTGGCTGTGCAGAACCTGTTACATACTGGAATAAATTGATGGAATTAATGAAAGCACAAATATAATCAAGCAAAAATTTATCAGTAGCATCAATACAATGGGCATGATTATTTACCCAATATTGACCATCTGCCATAAATGCAATCGGTTTCGTCCTTGCTAATAGATTTGCCCCGTCTTCTCCAATTAAAAGGAGTTTTTCGTCAAAAATATATTCATTCATCTTATCGATTACTCCAGAGGCACCATAGTAATCATAGATTTTACTCACGTTTTTTCTTTCGTTTGATGATATAGGTTTGCGTTCACTATCACGGTTTATTAAATAAGAACCAAATCTGCACCATTCCCAGCTATTCGGTATCTCAAACGGTATCTCATCTTCGATACATTTTATCGTACCGTCGGCGAACTTCTCATAATGTAAATTATCCTCACCTTTGAAGATAATAGTATCGTTCTTAATATCCTTTGCTTTCAGCTTTCCTTCTTTGACGAGTTGCTGTTTTTCTGCCCGTATTTTTTCCAAAAGGACAGAAGCGGGCTCGTCATTCGGATCTTGCGGAACAAGTTTACCACGGATAGCCAAATCTAAGATTTTTTGTCTTAACGCTTTGGTATCCATTATTCGTCCACCTCTCCGATAAGTTTTTCAAGTTCAGCGACCGCATTTGCAATATTTGAAGATTCTTCTTTTATCTGTGCAATCATTTCAGCGAGAGTACGATCATCATCATCTTCACTGACAATCCACTTAAAATCAAGTTTTAGCTGATCACGGGCATAAACTTCTTCTTCGCTGAATTTTCTCCATCTCCCATTAGGGTTATCTTCCGAATATGTAGGCACTCTGTCCTGCATATGACCGGAACAGTAGCAAGCAACAAAATCGTCAAGATGTTCTCTTGTAAGCGGTTTTTGAACTAAAGTATGCTTTATGCCGGTACGGTAATCATATACCCAAATATCTTTTGTGGGTTTTCCTTTTTCAAAAAACAATACATTCGTTTTAACCCCGTTTGCATAAAAGATACCGGTGGGAAGACGCAGGATTGTGTGAAGGTTAAAGTCTTTCAGCAACTTTTCGCGGACTTTAGCTGTTGCGTTTCCGTCCGTCAAAACGTTGTCAGGAAGAACAACGCCGACACGACCACCGGGCTTGACAATGGACATAATATGCTGAAGGAAATTTACTTGATTGTCCGATGTTTTTACAAATTCCGGGCGGTTGGCATATACTTCAACGCTACCTTGCGGACGAGTGCCAAAAGGCGGATTGGCAAGAATAACATCATACATTTTATCCGATTTGTCAATCAAAGAATCCTGACAAACAATCGGGCTTTTTGAAGTGCCGATATCATGAAGATAAAGGTTCATTGAAGCAAGCGTTACGACCAGTGCGGTATTATCAGCACCGAAAAATGCATTGTTTCTTAAAAACTTTTGCTTTTCAATTTCACGGCTTTGCGGTTTCATGTGCTCATAAGCGGAAAGAAGAAATCCACCGGTACCGCAAGCCGGGTCGGCAACCGTTTCAGTAATTTTCGGATCCACCACATCGACAATCGCTTTTATGAGTGCACGGGGAGTAAAATACTGACCGGCACCGCTTTTCTTATCTTGACCGTTCTTTTCAAGGATGGATTCGTACATAGCACCTTTGAAATCGCCATCCATCATATACCAGTTTTCACCGGATACCATCTCAATTACTTTTGCAAGCAAAACAGGGCGGTCAATTTTATTAGACGCCTTTGTAAATATAGTGCCGATAAGCCCGTCATCTTTTGCTAATTCTTTTAAGATTTCTTCGTACCGGTCAACCAAGTCCTGCCCGTTTAATTCAGCAAGATCTTTCCATTTGTATCCCTCAGGAATGGAGCTTCCGAGTCCGAGTTCTTCTTTTTCGGAATCCATTTTCAAGAAAAGGATATAGGTCAGCTGCGTAATATAATCTGTAAATCCAACGCCTGCTGCGGCGAGGACATTTGCAATATCTCCAACTTTTTTCAGCAATGCGGATTCTGATTTAGCTTGTACTTCTGCCATAATTATGCCACCCTCAAAATAAATTTAGATAATGTTAGAATTTCTGTTGCGAATATCGGTGCAGTGAATATTGTGATTCCTTTTTTCCACAAATCCGCATCAAACTCTTGAAGCTCTCCTGTCGTGAAAGCACCGTCACAAACAATATAATCAGCAATTTGTTTCATAACGGTAATCTGTTCTTGGGTCAAAGAACGCTGAGCTTGTCCGACAAACAGGTTGAAACGCTGTGAATATCCCGTATAGAGACTTGCGAGACTCGGATTTTTCTTGAAGGCATAACGAACCAACTGAATAAGATGTGTTAAAGAATTTACATTCTGTTTAACATCCAACTGTTCAACATTACCGTAAGAGTCGAGAATCTTGTAATTATTCCAAATGTAATATGGTGTAAACAGTTTGTTTTCAGAAAGCAATTTGTTTTGTAAATCAAAAAGCATATCGTGTGTAATAACGATATTTTCTGAGTTGTAAATAATACGAAGTGCTTCAATTGAATCCTTGTTATCATTAATGTATTTTTCAAAATGCTGTATAAATGAATTAGCTTTATCCGGAGCGGTAGGAACTGTAATCGGTAAATCTTTTCCATTTATTATATCAATATATCCCTTTTTCATTTCGAGAAGTTTTTTCCTTGCTTCTATGTTACCGATTAAACAGAAAACTAATTCTTTTCTTTCTGAGTTAGCAGCTGAAACATCTTCATACAAAGGCAATTTGTTTTGTTCTATTGCTTGATTGATATCATTTGCTAAGGTTTTAGGTGCAAAACCATACGAAGCAATAAACGATTCTAAATGCTTCCCAAACTGAGCATTGTTTTCGTATCTACGGTTTATCATTGAACAATAATCTCGCAATAGTTTAAGATTTTCATCAGATACTTCTCCATGTGAAATATGCTCTAAAAGATGTTCAAGTGATAGTACTTTTTGTCCGCTGTTTTTTCCGCCCGGACGAGGAAGATGCTTGTCAGATTCGGTTACGCCAACTGCATCGACAATGTAAAAGCATTCTTTTGTTTCCGCATTTGGAGTGATTTCTTTCAATTTATCGTCACTGATGACCCGGCATCCTCTGCCTTTCATCTGCGTATACAGAATTTCGGATTTAACATCGTTCATAAATAGAACGACTTCCAACGGTTTTACATCGGTTCCGGTGGCAACAAGAGTAACCGTAACGGCAATACGAAAATCTTTTTCTATTCTAAGATCACGAATCAAGTTGTTGGGATTGTCTGCGGAATATGTAATCTTCTGAACAAAATGCTCTGGAACTTTACCATCAGGGAATTTCTCTCCGAAAACTTTTGCAACTATTTTTACAATTTCCGTTGCGTGATTATCATCTTTTGCGAAGATAAGCGTTTTCGGGACATACTCCCACATTTCTGTTCTTTCAGGATATAAATCTGTATAAATAGCATCCCTGTATGATGATAAAACAGTTTTAATTTGAGATAAATCCGTTACCGAACGATCAAGTTGCGTTGGAGAAAAATCAATTCGTTCTGTTGCAGTAAATTCAACGATTTCACCGGTAAGTTTTGATTTCTCTTGTACTTTGTCGCCAACATTAATGGTTCCGCCGTGTTCCGTGACTTCAGTTGAAATACGATATACTCGAGCCGGCACATTGACACCGTCAACAACCGATTCATCATAGGTATATTCTTCTATGATATTTTTGTCAAAGAAAGCGTATGCTTCAGGGGTAGGCGTTGCCGTTAAGCCGAGAATTTTCGCCTCTGCGAAATAATCAAGTACGGCTTTCCACTTTCCGTAAATGGAACGATGGCACTCATCTATTACGATAAACTGGAAATAATCCGGTGGTAATTGTAAATCGTTACCAAGTGTAACGGTTTCTTTCAATGCTTTTTCATTATCACGCTGGGAAAACTCGTCTGCTCTATCTTCATCGTCTTCGCTCGGCATTTCCTGACCTGTAAGAACGGCAAAGAGCTTTTGAATTGTAGAGATTACTACATCGCCTTTTATGTCTTCGGCTTTCTTAAGACGGTTGATACGATATAATTCGCTTAATGCTTTGCCGTTTTCCGTTCTGTCAAACAAACTGAATTCGGATTCAGTCTGCCTGGCAAGGTTATTTCTGTCAACGAGAAATAGCACTCGTTTAGTAGGAGTATAATTCAGCAAACGGTAGGAAGCAAGACAAGCAAGATATGTTTTGCCTGAACCGGTAGCGAGAATGGATAACGCTTTCTTTTTCCCGGCTTTTAATGATGCTTCAAGCTTTACTTCGGCATCATACTGACAATCACGCAAACCTTTCTTTTCAATTTTCGGCAAAGCACCATATTCTGACTTTTGTCCGATAAGTTGAAGCATTTTCTTGGGTGAATGCATTTCTGTTAGTTCAACATAGTCACTATCCGGATCAAGCATATTTTTGAAATATATTTTATTTCCATTAGCAAGATAAACAAGCGGAATGAGACCGCTATACCACAAACCATACCATGCTTGAGGATTAACGGCATAATTCTCGGCTTGCTCTGCAACGACTTCACCAAGTTCATTGGTTTCTTTTTTTGCTTCAACTACAGCGATAGCTTTATCGTCAATAAACAGCAAATAGTCGCTTTCCGTATTTCCGTTCATCAGTGCTTCTTTTACAGCAACAGCGTTTAACGGAACATACTCATCACGAGATACAATATCCCAACCGGCATTATTTAGTTGTTTATCTATCTTTTGGCGTGCCAATTCTTCAGGAAGCATTATTTCCCCTCCACTTATATGATGCTTCTGATAATTATAAATTATCGGAAGTTAAAGACTATAATTATTTATAGTTTTTTGTTTTTTATTCTAAAGGAATCACAGAATTTGCAATACGCTTTTCGCCGCCAACTGGCGTAGTATAAAACCGTTGCTCGATTCCAAAAAGCAACTTTTTTAATTCGTCTTCGGTTCCGACTTCAAACGACCCGTTAGATGCTCTCAAATTTGGACAATAATCTCCAATGTATGTAAAAATATTTTTACGATCGTTTTCATCAAGTTTATTTAAAGTTTGCATGGCTAACGCTATTCTTTTACGATTGGATGTTTTAACATTGACAGAAGAATAATCGTTTTTTAAATCAATAAAATCGCTTGATAAAAACTGTTGAGTTTCGCCTTCGGTGGCCTCACGATACAACTGGTCAATTCCTCTGAATATACTTGTGATAGATTCAAGTCGTCTGAAATACAAAGTATCATTCTGCTTGTCATAAATGGCATCTGGTAAATCATTAAGAACAATTTCGTTGCGGTCATCCTGATACTGAAATTCTTCTCCAAACGCCATAATGCATCTTTTTGATATTAATTTCGTTTTTTGCACATTTTGAAACAGTATATAAGCCCCTGCTAATACAAACAAAAAGTCTATTTTAGTGAAATCTTTTCGTTCCAATGTTTGAAAGTCAACCGAGCAAATATCTGAAGAAAACAAATCGATAGAATATTCCGTTTTTGAAACATCTTTAATTTCAAACCACTCATCAGATTCTAAAACCGCTCCGGGAGAGTATGAAGAAACTGAAAGCGATTTAAAATCTGGCACATTAAAAATCGCATTGTTTACAGATAAAAGCTTTCGATATTTATCTTTATTTCGTTGTTTCAATTTTACGCATACGCAATCCATAATTTTACCTTCTTTCAATGTATGTTGTATCATTTATCCGATATAAATTAGACACCGCTAATTCTGTAGCCTTGCGAGCGACAGGTCCTTTTTTAATTAGGATTATTTGCGTTCCGCTTTCAGTCAGCACATGGTAGTAATGATAACCAAACAATAAAAACAGTGGATTAAAATATTGTGTTTGTGAAACAAAAGTAAAAACAAAAACAATAATAAATACTATTAACATAGTCCAATTTTCTGAAACACTTATTGATACAAAAAAATATCCTAAATACACCGGTAAAAATTCGCCGTCTGCTAGCGAGACCTCTAAACATTTGGCGAGATTGTCTTTACTGAGCCTTTTTGCTATGATTAGTGATATAAAAGAAAACAACACAGGTAAAAACAATAAAACTATTCCAAAAAAATGTGGCGAAATACCATTAAATGTCCATTGCCTTTTTATTGCATATATTATTCCCATCCAAGATGTTGCGTTTATAGTTAGTAACAGTTTGTATAGAAAATTCATGCCTGTCCTCCTCTTGCGTATCCTTTTATCATTTCATCAAACTCAACCAGCGTCACATTACCCATTTCGTTTGCTTTTTCTATACAACCTTTGGTAAAGCCGGTTTTGGCGAAGAGATAAAAGTTTTTTTGCTTATAATTAAACATTTCGCTCCGTTCAATAAGTGTTTCAAGCACACCGAGGTCAACCTTTTCGTTTGTCCATTTACATTCGGCAAAAAGGGCGGTGTTTTTATCTGCACCCATAATATCAATTTCTTCCTGGCGTTTGGTTTTCGCATTTGTGCCCCAAAAGCGACCGAGTTCACGGAAATCAACGGGCGATTTGCCGTCAAGTAGCAGTTTCCAAAGGTACTGACGGCAGATTTCTTCAAACACGCTACCCATAAAACCGGGTAATTCCGGCTCAATGCGTTTATATGCCAAATCGGTGGCACCCCGGGAGATGACAGAAGCATTTTCAGGCACAAAGCGATACCAAAAACGGAACATATTATCCTCGATGGAGTAAATCGTCTTTTTAGAGGACTTTTCTCCGTAGGGGGACTCTTTTTGCACGATGCCGAGCATCACAAGATTTTTAATATAGGTAGATACCTTATTCGTTTCTTCGCCGACTTTTGAGCAGATTTCTGACATCCGGGAAGAGCCGGTGGCAATAGCGGAAATAACCGCCGTATAAATTGCCGGCTCACGAACTTCCTGTTTCAGCAAATTTACCGGTTCTTCAAAAATGGAACTGTCGGGATTAAGATAGGTGTTTTTAATGTTTTCGGCAACGGTTAATTTTTCGTTTACTTGAAGTAAATATTGCGGTGTGCCACCGAAAATGCCGTAAAGCAGTGCCTTATCTTCACCGGAAAAATTTTTGAAAAGGCGGCAGGTTTCGTCAAACGAAAACGGTTGTAATTTAATCTGTGCCGTGCGTCTGCCGTAAAGCGGTGCTTTATAGGAAAGCACATGGTCTTCCATGTAAGACATTGAAGAACCGCAGAGAATCAGCATCATTTTTGAGGTATCTTTGTATTTATCAATCAGCAGTTGCAGGGTGGAAGCAAGACTTTTGCTTGTGCGTGCAACATAGGGGTATTCGTCAATGGCGAGAATCAGCCGTTCTTTTTCGGAAAGTTTGAAAACATATTCAAGTGCCGCCTGATAGGTGGCAAAAGAGGTATCGGCCTCAATTCCGCCGACATATTCAATAATGCTTTTTGAAAAGTTTTCAAGATTTTGTTTGGCGTTACTTTCAACGCCCATAAAATATATTGCTTTCTTTTCTCCGATAAATTCGTTAATGAGCGCCGTTTTTCCGACACGGCGGCGACCGTAAATAGCAACAAATTCAAAACGCTCGGAAGAATATAACCGATTAAGCGTGCCAAGTTCTCTTTCTCTGCCTATAAACATTTATATAATACCTCCATCATAGTGGTTGTATATAGTATATCCCATATTATAGAAAATGTCAAGTATGATTCGGTAAATTAAAAATGACTAAAAATTTATATAGCAGTTTATTATCGTTTTCTTTTTACTTTTTGCATATTGAAAAGCCAATGCTGTTCCGCTTTTGGGTTGGTAGTCAAACAAATCCCGGCGGCTGGTTTTTCGGCGGCTAGGCTGATAGTTTTCGTCATAATAAAAGATACAAACATCACTTTCCCGAATCATTGCCTGATTGCGTTCGACATAACTTGCTTTTCCTGCACTTCCGACACCTTTTGGGCAGATGCTTTCTTCGTATCCTGTGATCAAAAACTGCATAGTATAATCGTCGGTATCCTCGTAATCTTTGCGGAAATTTATCCGTTTGATTTCGGGGTATTATTCTTTTAATTCTGTCACCAATTCATAGCACAAACTGTCAAATGCCGAATGGTCTCCAAAGATAAAATTAGTTGTGCCATTGTTAATCAGTTCTTGCAAAATGCTATGCAACCGTTTCCGCAGTTCCGGTCTATCATGGATTTTTCTATGACCGATAAAGCATACTGAATGTTCCATATTTCAGCCTCTTTTGTTTGCAAATACATAAATATATTTTACTTTTGCAAACTATATAAGTCAATAGCAAACAGTAGGATTGCGGACTTATGTATCTTCACAAATTATAATATTTATGAAGAAGGAGAGGTGTAGGCATTGAACGAAAATAAATTTAATTACCGTGATAAAATCAACCAACTCGGTATTACCATTGCATCGCTTCGAAAAATGCGTGATATGACACAAGAACAATTATCTGAAAAAGCAGGGATAAGCCGAACCTTTTTGAGTTCAATCGAAGCTCCCGGAACATCCCGTTCTTTTTCACTCGAAGTTTTATATGCTATCGCCGATGCATTAGAAGTTAAGCCGGGCGATATTTTGAATTTTGCCGACTATCCGGAGAAAATCTTGAATAAGAAATAAACAATGCCGTCCGAAATCAATCGGACGGCACATTTTATTTAGATAAAAATTTTCGTCAATAAAGATTTGTTATAACATAATTATCGTCAGGCGAGTTATATCTTTCAGTTTTATGGAAACCGTATTTTGTGCCGTTGGTGTAATCGTCAAAGGTTACATCTACATTATACCAAGTGTTATTGAAGTAAACTCTATTCCAAGTGTGGAGAGAAGACGAGTTGATTTTTTGATAGCCATCTACAATGAGGCAAGGAATATTTCTGCTCCGACAAAATGCCGCAAATATATGGGCATAATCAAAGCAAAGACCTTTTTGGGTATCAAGAGTTTTGCGGATATTAAAGTATTGGAAAATCGGCTCGCAATCATAATCGTATTCAAGAGAATCCATTGTGAAGTAATAGGCGGATTTTACTATCTCTTCATCAGTAGTAGCATCTTTTGAAACACTGTAGAACAATGTTTCATCGCTTTTGCTCCAAAGGCAAGATGTTCCGTTTTCAAATCCAAAATTTTTGAATACGCCAAGTCTTAAAATAATAAATAAAACTAATCCAAGAATTACGGCAACCGTTACAATCCATACAAACTTTGATAAAAATTTATGCTTTGGTGTTTTTCTGCCTCCAATAATCATTTTAACAATTACCATTATTGAAGAAACCATTGTAATACCGCCTATCGGTCTGCGATAAAACAGAAAATAAACCGAAGAAAGTATAAAAGTAAATGCGAGAACGAAATATGTAACACCACGAACCGCTTTTGATTTTAAGTCCAACAAATAGAGAATACTGCAACACACAGACAACACCAAAAACATAAGCGGTAATTTTGCTACCGGAAAATAATCATACATATACACCGCCACCACAATTTGAGTGCCGACAATAAAAAAGAACCCTAACCATTTTGCGATTTTCATTTTCAAAATCCTTTCAAAAAAGATTAAAGCCTTTCTTACTTTTCAATCAGCAAGAAAGGCTTTAAATTTAATTGGAAACTATGCCCTTACCACTAACTTTTTGCCTTTTCTTTGCACATCTGCATAAATTGGCTTAAAGTTGGCGTATGGCGTAAGTTTTTTCGGATTTTGAAAATCCCGAAACCCGCATAAATACTGGATTTTCGGCTATCTCAATTAGTCTATCGGCTTCATTGTCGGGAACAAAATTACATCTCTTATTGATTCGTTGCCGGTTAAAAGCATTACAAGGCGGTCGATACCGATACCGCAGCCACCTGTCGGGGGCATACCGTATTTTAGGGCGGTAACGAAATCGTCGTCGAGCATATTTGCCTCGTCGTCGCCACATTCACGGAGCATTAACTGATGCTTAAATCGTTCGAGCTGGTCAATCGGGTCGTTAAGCTCGGAATAAGCATTACCGTACTCTGTACCCATAATAAAGAGTTCAAAGCGCTCGGTTAAATACGGCTTATCGGGTTTACGCTTTGTGAGGGGCGAAACTTCAACGGGATAGTCCATAATAAAGGTAGGCTGTTCGAGATTTGCCTCAACAAATTCATCAAAGAAAAGGGTTAAAATATCGCCCCAAGTTTCCTTGCCTTTTTCGGTTTCGATATGGTGCTCTTTTGCAACAGCCATTGCCTTTTCGTTATCCTCGGCAAAGCTTTCAAAATCAACACCCGAATACTTTTTAACGGCTTCTGCCATAGTCATTCTTGCAAACGGCTTGCCAAGGTCAATTTCGGTACCCTTAAAAGTAACGGTAGTTGTTCCGTTAGCATCCATTGCGGCATTTCTGAAAATGCTTTCGGTTCTATCCATCATACCGTAATAATCGGTATATGCCTCGTAAAATTCAATGGTTGTAAATTCGGGGTTATGCTTTGTATCCATACCCTCGTTACGGAAAATTCTGCCTATTTCATAAACCCTGTTTATACCGCCGACAATAAGGCGTTTAAGCGGTAATTCGGTAGCGATACGCATATACATATCCATATCGAGAGTGTTATGATGCGTAATAAACGGTCGGGCAGAAGCACCGCCGGCAATAGTATTAAGAACAGGTGTTTCAACCTCTAAATAACCGACATCGTCAAGCGTTTTTCTGACGCTTTTTATGATTTTACTGCGCTTAACAAAGGTTTCTCTGACCTCGGGATTTACGATAAGGTCAACATAGCGCTGACGGTATCTTGTATCGGTATCTTTAAGACCGTGGAACTTTTCGGGAAGCGGAATTAAAGATTTAGATAAAAGCTCGATATGTTGTGCGTGAATGGAGATTTCGCCCGTCTGGGTTTTGAAAACAAAGCCCTTAACACCAACGATATCGCCGATGTCCCATTTCTTAAAAGCGGCGTAGGTTTCTTCGCCTACATCGTCACGGCGTACATAGAGCTGAATATCGCCCTCGCCGTCACGAAAACCGACAAAGCTTGCCTTACCCATAATACGGCGGGTGATAATTCTGCCGGCAACCGAAACGGTTTTCCCCTCAAATTTTTCAAAATCGGCTTTTATTTCGAGCGCACTGTTTTGCACATCGTATTTTGTTTTAACAAAAGGATTATTTCCCGAGTCCTTCAAAGTATCAAGCTTATCGAGCCGAATTTTCAAAAGCTCGTTTATATCCTCAACCGGCTTGTTTTGCATATCTGCCATATTTTTCCCATCTTTCTTTTAATAAAAGGGCAGTTGAAAACCGCCCTGAAAAACTACTTTGAAATTTTAACTATTTTAAGTTTTATTTCGTTTGAAGGAGCTTCTACTATTACTTCGTCGCCGACCTTCTTACCGAGAAGAGCTTTACCGACAGGAGATTCGTCAGAAATTTTTTGCTCCATCGGGTTAGCTTCGGTTGAGCCGACAATTTTATATGTTTCCTCTTCGCCGAACTCTTCGTCAAAAACCGTAACCTTAACACCGACCATAACGGTTTTAGCCGAGCCCTTTATGTCGGATATAACCTCAACATTTTTGAGCATGGCTTCAATCTCAACAATCCTTGCTTCGATTTTTGCCTGTTCGTTCTTTGCTTCGTCATATTCGCTGTTTTCCGAAAGGTCGCCGTAACCTCTTGCAATTTTAATCTTTTCAGCAATGTCGGCACGGCCAACGGTTTTCAAGTTTTCGAGTTCATCTTCTAATTTTTTAAGACCGTCTGCAGTTACCTTAAAAGTTTTAGCCAATTAAATTACCACCTTTGACAACAGTTAATATTTTTTACCGTAGACTTACATATTATATAGTCATTGGCAGGATATGTCAAGTTTAATATTGACAAAAGAAATACTGTATGATAAATTAAAACCGCAATGTGTTTTTTTCGACAAATTCGCATTGAATATTAAGCGGAAACATAAGGGAGAAATGGTTATGAAATTAAATTATAAACAAACTGTTCTTATCGGCTTTGCTTTTATGTCGATACTCTGTTTTTGGCAGTTCTATGACCAAGTAATTCCTTTTTTACTTGAAAACAAATTCGGTCTTAATACGCTTACCGCAAACTTTGTTATGTCGATAGATAACATTCTTGCGATATTTATGTTACCGCTTTTCGGTGCGATTTCCGACAAAACCGATACAAAACTCGGTAAAAGAACACCGTACATACTTTTCGGAACAATAGCAAGTGTTATTTTAATGTGTATTATTGCCTATTTTGTTAATGTTATTAACTTTTTGGGATTTATTATTACGCTTATCCTTTTGCTTGTTGTTATGGCAGTTTACAGAACGCCTGCTGTTGCTTATATGCCCGATGTTACCGAAAAACCGCTTCGCAGTAAAGCGAACGCAATTATAAATCTTGTCGGTTATTTAGGCGGAATTTTTGCAACGGTCGCCATGATGTTTATGCTTAAAGCCACAAAAAATGCCGACGGCGAGAGCGTGTATTCCGAAAATCAGTCCTTTGTGCCGATTTTTTTGGTAATAGCGGCATTTATGCTCGTTTCGGTTTTAGTAATGGTTTTGCTTGTAAAAGAAAACAAACTTAAAAAGGTTGTTGACGAAGGCGGTAGCGAAGAAATAGGCGCAAAAGTAAAACTTAAAAAAGACGAAAAAGCAAGTCTTATTTTGATTTTGGTTTCGGTATTCTTATGGTATGCGGCATATAACGCCGTTACAACTGCTTTTTCAAGATATTGCTACAATGTTTGGCATACCGATTTAGGTACATCGTCGGGGTATTTGCTTGTTGCAACGGTTGTTGCTATTGTTTCCTTTGTTCCGCTCGGTTTTTTATCTAATAAGGCAGGACGGAAAGCCACCGTAATAACAGGCGTTATTATGATGACCGTAAGCTACGGCGGAGCATTTTTTATCCGAAGCGAAACACCGATTATGTATGCGGTATTTGCCGTTGTCGGTATCGGCTGGGCGGCTATAAATGTAAACTCGTTCCCGATGGTTGTTGAGCTTTGCAGCGGCTCGGATGTAGGAAAATACACGGGATATTATTACACATTCTCTATGGCGGCGCAAATCGTTACACCGATACTTTCGGCATACTTTATCGACAATTTGGGATTTGGCTACAAGGCGCTTTTTCCATACGCCGCAATATTTATGATTTTAGCACTTGTAACGATGCTGTTTGTTAAGCACGGCGACTCAAAGCCCGAAGCAAAAGAGGTTATAATGGACGCTCTTTCGGGAGATTAAATTTTATGAAAATATCTGTTTTACAAATGGATGTTGGGCTTAACAGCCCCGATAAAAACTATGAAAAAGCAAAAGAACTGATAAAAACTGCCGTTAAAGAAAGCCCCGATGTTTTGGTTTTACCCGAAACCTTTAATGTCGGTTTTTTGCCGAGCGATATTGATTTCAGTAAATGTGATGTTGACGGCGCCCGAACAAAAAAAGAAATCGGCGGTTTGGCAAAAGAATACGGCGTAAATATTGTTGCCGGCTCTGTTGCAAACAAAAAAGGCGGTAATTTTTACAATACCGCCTATGTTTTTAACCGTCAAGGTGAATGTGTTTTTGAATATGATAAAGCGCATTTGTTTTCGTCTATGGACGAGGATAAGTATTTCAAAAACGGCGAAAAAACGGGCTCGTTTTTGCTTGACAATATCCGCTGTACGCTTTTAATTTGTTACGATATCCGTTTCCCCGAGCTTATAAGAGAGGTAACAACAAAAGAAACGGTTGATTATATATTTATTGTTTCTGAGTGGCCGGAAGAAAGAATTAACACTCTTAAAACATTAGTTATGGCAAGAGCCATAGAAAACCGTGCATTTGCCGTTTGCGCTAACGGTTGCGGAACGGCAAAGGGTATAAAACACGGCGGAAATTCAATGATTGTAAGTCCTATGGGCGATGTGATGTCAAGATGTTTTGATAACGAGGGCATCGCTTTTGCGCAGTGTAACGCCGAATTGCTTAAAACGGCAAGAAAAACAGAAGTGTTTAAGGATATTAAAAGGTAATTAAAAACAACCGATGGGCAAAGCTCATCGGTTTTCGCTATTTTTGGGCTTCGGTTTAATAAAAGACCAAAGTATTATAATTACTTGGGCAGGAACACCCAAAAAGAAAAGAGGGTAAAGGTTTTTGCCTGCAAAATAGAAAAATGTAAAATAGACCGCTGTGATAACCGACCAAACAAAAAGAGAAATAATTAAATAGTTTTTCCGCTTATCAAACCAAACGGTATTGAGAACAAGCTTTACCAAAAGCTCAACGGGAAGAGCGTAGAGAAAATAAAGCCAAGAGTAATTTGTAAATTGACCGCTTAAAAACGCCGAAAGCACGAACAACAGCAACGAAACGGCAAAAATAAAACCGTCAACAATATATGTAATTATTCGGCGTCTTCTTTTGTCGTGTTCGGATTTTAGAATAGGGGGCTTAATTTCGCTTTCTTCGTTTACAAGAGCGTCTATCGGTATGCCGAAAATGTCACTTATTTCGCAAAGAGCCGTAATATCGGGCAAAGACTCTCCCCGTTCCCATTTTGACACCGCCTTGTCGGAATAGTTTATTTTTTGAGCTAATTCGAGCTGTGTCATATTGCTTTTTATTCGGTATTTTGCAATATTTTTGGCAACAGCAGTTTTTACATCACGCATTTTTTCACCAACCTTATATTTCTCTTTTAATTATACTTTAATTACGCCGATTTTACAACTTTATCGAAAAAAATCTATATTTCCAAATGATTTTACCTGATTTTGCCTTTCTTTATAATCGGGCAAAACGCCTAAAAGCACCGAGTAGAAGTTTTTTGAATGGTTAGGCTCGATATAGTGGCAAAACTCGTGGTAAACGACATATTCAATAAGCTTATGCGGTAACAAAACAAGCCGATAATTAAAAGTTAAAATGTTTTTAATCGGCATTAAACTTCCAAGCCGTGATTTCATATTCCGAAATTTGATTTCGGGAAAGCACGGCGTATAGTCCTTAAAAATCGGATATATATTTTTGCACATTTCGGTTACGGTTTTTTCACATTCTTTTTTATAAAAGTCCATAAGGGCTTTTTCTTTTTGTCCGTCGTTTTTTACGGTCAAATGGATTTTTCCGTCCTTGAAGCAAACCGAATTTTTACCGTAATCGGTAACAATCGGATAGAAACTGCCGAAAAGCAAAAGCTTGTTATTTTCTATGTCGGAAGATAAAAAGTTACGGCTGTTTTCATATTTGTTAAGAGCTTTAAGAATAAAATCTTTTTTTGAAATAATAAAATTTTCAATTGTCTTTTGAGGGACAAAACGGTTTGCAGAAACTAAAATATCACCGTTTGGTTTAATGCGAAGATTTATGTTTTTAACATTTTTTCTTAAAAGCTCGTAGAATATGGCTTTGCCGTCAAGTAAAATTTGCTTTTCCAAAATATTCTCCCTTAAATTTTTTATTATTATACCATAAGATTTGTTTTTGTGGTATAATAAAACAACGAAAATATATTTATAAGGAAAAGTGATATGGAACTCAATTTACAGTTAGCAAAAGAATTTAACATTAAGGCAAGTTATGTTGATAACATAATAAAAATGCTTGACGGGGGCGATACAATACCCTTTATCGCAAGATATAGAAAGGAGCAGACGGGTTCGCTTGACGACCAGGTGTTGAGAGATTTAAGCGAACGGCTTACATATTTAAGAAACTTATCCGAAACAAGAGAAAAGTATGCCGCCGCCATAACCGAGCAGGGCGCAATGACCGAGGAAATCGAAAAAGCACTTAACAGTGCTGTGACTCTGTCTGAGCTTGAAGATATTTACCGTCCGTATAGGCCGAAAAGAAGAACAAGAGCCACTATGGCAAAGGAAAAAGGTCTTGAACCGCTTGCAAATGTCATTTTAAGTCAGGAAAACGGTATCAATCCGCAAAAGGAAGCCGAAAACTATTTAAGCGAAGATGTTTTAACGGTTGATGACGCTTTGCAGGGTGCAAGGGATATAATAGCCGAAATTATCGCTGACGACCCAAAGGTAAGAAAACGGCTTAAATATGTCTTAAAAGCAAACGGGTTTTTATGCTCTCAAAATGCAAAAGACGAAGAAAGTGTTTACGAAAATTATTATGATTACAAAGAACCGCTTTCAAAAATACCGCCCCATAGAGTTCTTGCCATAAACCGTGGCGAGCAGGAGGAATTTTTGCGTGTTAAGGTTGAATTTGACGAGGCAAAGGCGCTTAATATTGTTTATTCCGAGCATATAAAAGCCGATAATCTCTGCGCCGACGAGGTACGAAAAGCCGCCGAGGACGGTTATGAGCGACTTATATTCCCGTCAATAGAAAGAGAAATGCGAAACGATTTAACCGATATGGCATCGGAGTCGGCAATAAAGGTGTTTTCGCTTAATCTTCGCCAGCTTTTAATGCAACCGCCCGTAAAAGGCAAGGTGACATTGGGGCTTGATCCAGGGTATCAGCACGGCTGTAAAACGGCTGTGGTTGACGAAATCGGCAGGGTTTTGGATACGGGAATTATTTACCCTGTCGAGCAGTTTAAGAGAATGGACGAGGCAAAAAGGGTAATTACCGGTTTTATAAACAAATATAATGTCGAGGTTATAGCGATAGGCAACGGAACGGCATCTCACGAAACAGAAGTGTTTACTGCAAACCTGATAAAAGAACTCGGAAACAGTAAGGTTAAATATATGGTTGTAAGCGAGGCGGGTGCGTCGGTTTACTCGGCATCAAAGCTTGCGGCAGAAGAATTCCCCGATTATGATGTAAACCTGCGTTCCGCCGTTTCGATAGCAAGAAGAATAGAAGACCCTCTTGCCGAGCTTGTTAAAATTGACCCGAAAGCGATAGGAGTCGGTCAGTATCAGCATGATTTGCCTCAAAATCATTTAGCGGACGCACTAAACGGAGTTGTCGAGTCCTGCGTAAACTCGGTGGGTGTTGACCTTAATACCGCATCGGCTCCGCTTCTCGAAAGGGTTGCCGGAATTAACTCGACGGTTGCAAAAAATATTGTAAATTACCGTGAAGAAAACGGAATTTTTTCGTCGAGAAATGCGCTTAAAAAGGTGCCGAAGTTAGGGCCTAAGGCATTTGAGCAGTGCGCAGGATTTTTAAGAATAGCCGAAAGCGAAAACCCGCTTGATAAAACCGCAGTTCACCCCGAAAGCTACGGCGTTGCCGAAAAACTTTTGAAATTATACGGTATGAAAGCGGAAAATGTGAGCGGACTTGAAGAGCGTGTAAATGCCGACGGAATAGAAAATATTGCCGAGAAATTAGGTGTCGGCGAGCCGACACTTAAAGATATTATATCAGAGCTTATGCACCCCGGAAGAGACCCTCGTGACGAACTTCCGCCGCCGCTTCTTCGCACCGATGTTTTGGGTATGGAGTCGTTAAAGCCGGGAATGGAGCTTATGGGAACGGTCAGAAATGTTATAGATTTCGGCGCATTTGTGGATATAGGCGTTCATCAGGACGGACTTGTTCATA
>JAZUFQ010000040.1:0-6141 GCA_045640745.1 Acutalibacteraceae bacterium | reverse complement strand
CCCTTCGTTTCAACAATCCAAATTTCACCATTAACACCAATGATGTAATCGGGAAAGAAATTCTTTTGCTTTCCGGAATTATCAGCGTAAACAATGGAAAGATATTCGCTTCCTTTGTCACCATTTTTATACACCCAATCAACGCTGTCTGATTTTTCGCAGAATTTTTCAAATTTACGTTCAGAAGAAGAACGCACCTCCGCAGATGAAAGATAGTTTTGATAAACATTTTTCTTCATTTCCGTCTGCGTTTTTGCCGCTCCGTCATAGGTGAACAAGCAAGACTGCGGAATATGGAACGGATTTTTTGATACATTCTTTTCTTCAAATTGCAACTGCGATATTTCAAACGCCATTGCCTCACGAACGATGTGACGCAGAAGATCAGCATTATTCAGCACAAAAGAATACACAAGCCTCGGCTCCAATGCGAGAATCTTACGACTATATGTAAAATTCTTATCAAACAGTTTACGGATTATCGTATTCATATACGTATATTCCATACCTATTTCAAGACCGATTTTACCGATTTTCTGATGATAATCACGTCCGTGTTTATGTGTGTTTAAGGCTTCTGTTACGGCAATTTCATTCATATTATCAGATTGAAAATCAAGCGTTGCCGTTTCACCTGAAATTGTATGACGAACAATATTTTCATCAAGGATAAAACCTGCTGTTTTCAAGCGTGTCGCATTCTCTTCTTTGTCGCTGCCTATTTTGTATTCTTTTTCAAAATATTGTGCAACAGCAAGAAGTGCTTTCTGCGGGCTTCGGAATTGAGTAACCATAGTCCGCTGTTCGCTTGTAAGTGTAATATCTTTGTACTCGTTTTTGAGGAAAACAGTATATGCGTCCAATGCACCTTTGCCGAGACTCATCTTTACGCCCGCCGTAAATTTTTCATCGAGCGTATAAAGATAACAACTGTCAAGTAGGTCGCTGCCATAATGCTTTGCTTCCGGCATACGGCGAATACGTCCGATAGTCTGAATCTCAAAAGTCTCGTCCATATTGTCACGGAGCTTTATAAGAATATGCGCTCTCGGGCAATCCCAACCCGTCGCAACCGCTTGCTTTATGATAACAGCAACCGACGATGCATTGTTATCTTCAATGTTCTCTAAATTTTCATGTCGATCGGAGAGCCAAACCGCAAGCTGTTGATTTTCATAAGTAGCACCCTGCGTTTCAAACCAACGCTCAACATCTTCCTGTAAAACCTCCGATTTATTTGGTATCTGCACAACAATCAGCGGGTTAATATCTTTGCCTGCGGCAAGAAAAGCGGAACGAAGTGAACGCTGTTTTTCGTAAGCACGTTCAAGCAGGAATGCCGTCTGACTTTCTGTTTCCACCGTCTGCGGAAAATTCTCGTTTATGATGAGCATTTTCTTAATAAGACCGGCAGCAATAACATCTTCTTCAGGGATTTCGATAATCTCTGCATTTTTTATGCCCTTCGGCGTAGCGGAACAGCGAATGATTTTATCCGTCTTGAAATACTGCAAGATTTCATCCGCTTTGACGGTGTTGTTCTGATGACTTTCATCCACGATTACAACGAAGTGCAGGCCATTATCGAGAGCGTGCCGAATGTGTTCAAGGAAATTCGTACGTTCACTGTCTTTCAGAGCGTTGTTGCCTTTTTTTGTCAGCAACTCCCAATTAATAAAAGCGCTGTCATTTTCTTCAAAACCAGCTGTCATTACATCGGAGAGCAGTTTTGTCTGTGAAGCGTGGATATATTTATCCATCTTTGCCTTGCTCTGTTCTTCCAAATTTCCCTTGCCGGGAGTAAGCCATACGAATACTGTTTTCGGATAGCTCTGTATGTATTGGTGCATAAAATATGTGAGGATAATTGTTTTACCGCTTCCCGTGGGACTTTTTAGAATAATGTCACGGGCAGGCTTGTCCATCGCTTCAAAAAGTGACTTTACGGCTTTTAATTGAAATTCTTTTAATTCCATTATTTTTTACCACCTTTATGGTGAGATGATTGTCTTATACCCTTCGCTATTTCAGCCTTAGTTTCAGGCATTTTAATAATCTCTCCAACAAATGTATTCATTAAATCTTGACTAAAATTATTCTCACTTTCGGCAGCCATTAATTCTAATTTATGCTTATGTTCAAGTTCCATTTTCTCGATTTCTTGTTGATGCTGCTTTTCAAGTGAATCAATATCAACTTTATGCTGCTCCATAAGTTTTTCCAAGTCGTGTTTATTTTGTTCTTTAACAACTTTGATTTGTGCCACAGCATTCTTATTTGCAACCAAATATGAAACTATTCCCGTTATTATTGCCGGGATACAAGCAATCAACAGTGTTTTAACAAATTCACTCATAATCAATCCTCCTGCAAATCACGATAATAATAATCGGGAATGATACTTATTTCGATTCCGTGTGAAGACAACTTTTCCTGCTGTTCTTCATCAGGCAAAATATCGTGTCCCATATAGAGTTTGCGACAAACAGTTTCATCTGTGATTTCGTCAACGAATTCTGCCAATTCTTCATCTGTCAGAACAATAGCAATTTTGGCATTGTCCGTGAAATTGATACCATTTTCAAGTTCTACAAGTTCACGAATATGTAAAAGCAATTCATCGGCATATTCATAATACATACGGTTTGAAATTGGAACATAATCTACTGTATAATATTTCAATGAAGCGGGCATTGGTGTAAATACTTTTCCTTTTTCGGTTGTATATCCGTTTATTACATTTGACAACCGAGCGTAGGTCTTTTCACGGCATATATTATTTTGATTATTTGTACAAAGAATAAACTGCCGATTGCCACCGTCATCAATATTTTGTGAAATAACAGCGTGTCCCGTCGAACCTGATCCTGCAAAGAAATCACAAACGGTAATGTCGATTGATGGATAAATAGAAATTATTCTTTTCAATAAATCAACAGGCTTTTTCCCGTTACTAAATTCAACATTACCTTCTTTTGTCAAATTATTAATTTTAGATGTAAAGTCCCAATAAGTACCTTGAAGATCTTTTTTATAAAGAGCTCCATCTATATTTTCACTAATATCACCTAACCATGCAAAAAGACGGCATTTTTCTCCTTTGTAGAATTGCTCATAAAGCTTTCCCTTATTTTTCCCTGTCCTTGGAATATACTCAATAGAAACTATGTCATCATTAGTATTAAACTGTTTCTTTGCGTTTATAACTCTTGTTCTAATAGACGATTGAGCATCCTTTGCTTCAAAAATTAAATTTCCATATTTATAGTAAACTTCTTTTTCACTTATTCCTTCATCAGCCATTATTTGTCTAATAGATTTTACTACTGCATTTTTTCTACTAAAAAGTTTAATTTCATCCCCGCTACCATCAACCGTTGATCCAATGTATTCTTTCTCTCCACAATCAAGTAATACAGAAGTATAATGCCAATTTTTCCCCTCTGCCCTATATTGCTCGACAACTGAATAAATTTCTCTATACTCATATGGCCCATTAAATAGTGGCATTAAAGGATAGTTTTTGGCGTAAACGAGTATATATTCACAATTCTTTTTAAATCTTTTATCCTCACCACCGCCTGAAGCTCCGGCAATATTCTTCATATTTACACTTATAATATTGAGAAAATTATCTTCTCCAAATACTAAATCACATATTAGTCTTAATTGAGCCAATTCAATATCACTAATCTGAATAAAAATTACACCGTTTTCTGTCAAAAGCGATCGAGCGAGTTCAAGTCTTTTTGACATAAAGCTAACCCATTTTGAATGGCGAAAACCATCTTCTGAGTCGATATAACAATCATCATATATGAAATCTTCATTACCTGTATTATATGGCGGATCAATATATATAAGTTCAATGCTGTTTTTATGTGTTTTCTCCAACAATTTCAGTGCAGCAAGGTTATCGCCCTCGATAAGAAAATTCATCTGTCCGCCGTTGTCAATAAACAAATCGGTATCTTCGGTCAGAACAGGGGTATGGGTATCAAGCACCTCATCAATTTCCTCACGGTGCTCCTCAAAAACAAGACCGTACTTTTTGCCGTTCACATCTTTTGCAAGGTCAGAAAGGTATGAAAGCAAACGGGCAGTATTCTCATCCTGCTCGGCGGTTGAAATATATGTGCGTATTTCTTGTATTTTATTCAGTAAATCTTCACGCTTTTGTTTTGAAATATTACCCGTTTTTGTTTTATCAACAGTTTCTTTGGCTTCTTCCTCGGATACGGTTTCTTTATCATCTTCAAAATATTCAAAGAAACTATCAATGACATCATACAAATCATAGTCTTCTATAAACTGAGTTATGCCAAGAGTATCCCGCACCTTATCTCCGGTATATTCAATAAGAGGTTGGCCCAAAAATGTAAGGATGAAGAATAATACTTTGATAGCTAAAAACCACTTGCTTTTCTTTATTTTGTCCCATTCCGCTTTTGGTGAAAATTGTTTTGTATTAACTATTTCTTCAATTTCTTCATTAATATCGTCTTGCGTTATTTTGCCGCTTTCGTATAATTTTTCAACATCATCGACAGAAAAATCATCTGAAACAATATCGGATAAAAAATTGTATTTGGGCATAGCATCAACTATACTTGCTACACCTGAAAGATTTAACCCTGATATTGCTCTCATAGCAGCTGCACTTGTCTGCACACCCGCAACAAGACCTTTAATATTCGAAGAATCAAAAGCTTGTGTCTGTTTCAAAATAGATGCATAAGAAGAATTCATTACCTTAATTGATTCTGAAAGAGAAGCAACCGTTTTTCTATATTCTTCAAGTGCTTCCCTTGCGCCGCTCATAGGAGCTTTTGCGGCATTGAGTGCAGCTTGGAGTTCTTTTGCTGCATTAAAAGCTCCCGTCGGTTTAACTGATTCTGATGCGGCTTTTAATGCATTTGATAATTTCAGATCATGTATAGCAGACCATACACTATCGTTCTGCAATTTTCGCAGAGCATCAGATAACGAAAAATTTGAAAAATCATTTTTATCATTATCATTCATTTTATATTCCTCCAATATGGATACAACACAGTCCTCCTAAGGCTAATGTTGTCAGTTCGATTCTGTCTGTGTTTGTGTCTTGATTATCTCATCGTATGAAACGAGTGTTACATTTCCTATTTCTTTTGCTTTATCAATACAACCTTTGGTAAAGCCTGATTTAGCAAAAAGATAAAAATGCTTGTTCTTGTAATTGTTGAACAATTCGCTGCGCTCAACAAGTTTTTCAAGCACACCGAGATCAACTTTTTCGTTTGTCCATTTACATTCTGCAAATAAGGCAGAATCCTTGTTGGCGCCCATAATGTCGATTTCTTCCTGAATTTTGGTTTTCGGATTCGTACCCCACCAACGACCTATATCGCTGAATTCAACAGGGCACTTTCCGTCAATCAACAGTTTCCAAAGGTATTGCCTGCAAATATCCTCAAAAACGCTGCCCATATATGCGGAAAGTTCGGGTTCAATTCTTTTATAGGCAAGATCAGCCGCACCTCTTGAAATGACAGAAGCATTTTCGGGAACAAAACGATACCAAAAACGGAACATATTATCGGATATTGAATATACGGATTTTTTTGAACTCTTTTCTCCGTATGGTGTTTCCTTCTGAATGATTCCGAGAGTAACAAGATTTTTTATATAGACAGAAACAGTATTGGTTTCCTCTCCGACCTTACTGCAAATCTCCGACATCCGGGATGCGCCCGTTGCAATAGCCGTGATAATTGCTGTATATATTGCCGGCTCACGTACTTCCTGCTTCAGAAGATTTGTGGTTTCTTCAAATATAGCGCTGTTAGGATTAAGATAGGTATTTTTGATATTATCTTCAATATTGAGATTTTCGTTGACTTGGAGTAAATATTGCGGAGTACCGCCGAACATTCCGTAGAGAAGTGCTTTATCTTCACTCGAAAAGCTCTTAAAATAGCGGCAGGTTTCGTCAAATGAAAATGGCAGCAGTTTAATTTGTGCAGTTCGTCTTCCGTACAGCGGTGCTTTATACGCAAGAACATGGTCTTCCATATACGACATTGACGAGCCGCAGAGAATAAGCATCATTTTTGATGTATCCTTATATTTATCAATCAATAACTGTATGGTAGAAGCAAG